>JAEZAS010000314.1 GCA_023430365.1 Planctomycetota bacterium | reverse complement strand
CGACAACCCCGCCGCTTGACCAAATCAAGGCCAGCGGCCGGGCAGAACGAGAGTTTGAACCCTGCATAGCACGGTCCGCACACGGAGTGTGCGGACTACCATCATGCCCACGGCCCGCTTGATTATCGATCCGCCCGGCCAGGGCAGTTGGAACATGGCGGTCGACGAAGCGCTGCTCGAATCGGCTGCCACGACGGGCGAGATCACGCTGCGGTTCTACGAGTGGTCTCCCGCCACGTTGTCCCTCGGCTACTTCCAGTCGCACGAGGAGCGTTTCCAGCACGAGGCGAGCCTCCACTGTCCGCTCGTCCGTCGCAGCACGGGCGGAGGCGCCATCCTGCACGACCAGGAGCTGACCTACAGCCTGATCGTGCCGGTCAACGGCCGCTGGAACGCCGCGGCCGCCGCGCTCTACGACGCGATGCACGGTTCGCTCGTCCGCACGCTCGCGCAGCTTGGAATCACGGCCTCGCTCTACGAGCAGCCGCCGCTCGTCCAGCTCGACAAGCCGCGTCCCGCCGAGCCCTTCCTCTGCTTTCAGCGGCGAGCGGTCGGAGATGTGATCGTCGGCGATCATAAAATCGCCGGCAGCGCGCAACGGCGACACAGTGGGACGGTCCTACAGCACGGCAGCGTCCTTTTGCGGAAGTCCGCTTCGGCTCCCGAATTGCCCGGCATCACGGACCTGACGGGAGTGGCCCTGACCGCTCCGCAGCTGGCCCGGCTCTGGCTGGCCGAGGCCCAAACTCTGCTCGATTTGAGCCCCCAGCGGGGCGAGCTCAGCGAACCGGAAATCGAACTGGCACGTAAAGTGCAAATAGGGAAGTTCGAAAGTGCAGATTGGAACCGCAAGCGGTAGCTTGCGGGAAAAAGCGTTGCCTTTCCCGAATTTTCTGCGACAAATTATTTGGCATTCGGGGTTGAATGGCTCGGAAGAGCGAAGCGATAATCCAGTCTGCTTGCTGTCCGACCAAGAGTTGTTCACGCGTCTGTTTTTATTCGAGGCGTGCAGCTAGCGGTCGCAGCCAGAATTCCCGGCCGTAGGCCGATATAGATATAGGCGTCCTGTCTTCGCTGTCCTTGCGTGAGGAGTCGGATTATTCATTTCCGCACTTATCTCGTAGGTCCGTTAGCCCGCTCCCAATGCGGAAGGTAGGCGAAGTATATGCAGGTCCGATTAAAGATATTGATGGGTTCGAATGCGGGGAAGGAAATCAAAATCCCAACCCCTAAGTGCGTCATTGGTCGTGGAGACGACTGCCACCTGAAGCCGCAAAGCGACGCCATCAGCCGACGGCATTGTGAGATTGTCACCTCGGACACTGAGGTGGTGGTTCGCGATCTCGGCAGCCGCAACGGCACGCTCGTCAACGGCAATCGCATCGAAGAAGAGACCGTGCTGCTGACGGGCGACGTGTTGAAGGTCGGTCCGCTCGAGTTCGAAATGGTGATCGAGCACACGGCGGCCAAGCTCAAGCGTCCGCAGGTGAAAGACATCAAGGAAGCGGCAGCCCGTACGGTCACCTCCAGTTCGTCGTCGACGCACGACCTGGGGGACGTCACCCAGTGGCTGGACGAAGCCGATCAGGCTGCGAAGTACCGCAAGGTGGCCGATCCCGACACGCGGCAGTTCCGCATCGAAGACACGGCGACTGGCTTGTCGAGCGACGATAGCGCCATCTCGTCCAGCGCGGAAACCAAGGCGGACACGGTCCCAGCCGAAGAGGCCGACAAGAAGCCGGAGAAGAAAGTTCCCGGCAAACTGCCGCCCCGCCCGTCGGTGCAGGCAAAGGACTCGCGCGAAGCCGCCGCCGATATGCTGAAGAAGCTGTTCAACCGGCGCTAGATCGACTCCAACTCCGCAGCGAATTTGCCCGCGTAAAGCACGCGGGCTTTTTTGTTGCGTCGGAACAGAAGTTATCAGTTTTGAGCAATCAGTTTTCAGTATGGACTCCTGACTCCTGAGTACTGAGTACTGAGTACTGAGTACTGAGTACTGAAAACTGAAAACTGAAAACTGAACCGAGTCCTCCGCCTCGTTGCTCCGGTTCAGTTTCCGAGGAATAGGCCGAAGAGCACGAGTGCAGTACAGACGACAACACTCTCGGCAACGATCCGGCGGTCGAGAGGTTCGGCGGCCTTGCCCCAACCAAAGTGCCTTGCCTGGCCGTGCCATAAGGCGAAACCGAAGGGCGTCGTTACGACACCGAACAGCCAGAGCATCCAGATCGGCGAACCGTGGAGCAGCAGATCGCCACAGTCCCCCACGCCCTCGATCGAACCGACGCCCAGGTAGAGCCCATTGGCGACCAGGCAGAAGCCCGCGAAGAATCGCAGCAGGAACGCTTCCTTGAGTCCCGCTGCAGCCGCCAATCCCCACAGCGTCAGTGGAAGCAACACGCCCAGCAGCGGCCCCAGCCACACCACGACGAGCGGCTGACGATTGTCTGCTACGTCGGTTCGGGAAATCGTCAGCGGATGCAGCACCACATTCTCGACGACGGCTCCCGTCAGTTGGGCCCCAATGACGTGCCCCCACTCGTGAACGGACTGCATCCCCAACCAACAGGCGACGAGCGTCGCGGCCAGGAAAACGAATCGCATGCTGCTCGCAGAGGATTGCACGCTTTCAGTATGACGGTCGCTTCGCCTGCTTCAATGTCGCGCGGCGGTCCAGTATCCTGTTCGTTCTGCCTGCTTTCCCCCCCGTTTGTCTCCCACATGAAGGATCCGAGATGTCGATTCGAATGACGCGCGCGCTGTCGCTTATTGGTCTCGCTTTGGCCCTATCCTGCCTGGGTTGCTCCGGCAGCAGTGACGGCCGGAATTTCGCCGAGGTGAAAGGGACCGTCAAAGTCAAAGGGAACCCAATCAAAGGCGAAGGCATCGTCGTGTCGTTCAGCCCGGACAATGGCCAGGCAGGCGTGAGCGTTCCCGTGAACCCCGATGGCACATACACGGGCGAAGCCGTCGTGGGGAACAACAGAGTCACGATCGTCTCGTACGTGCCGCTCGAGACCGTGGGCATTCAGAAGAAATACACCGAGACCGATTCGCCGCTCACCACAAACCTGGAAGCGGGCAAGGAAAACGTCGTCGATCTGGAAGTGGGGCAGTAGCAGCCACCCCCGCCGACGGTCGTCACCGCCAAACGCCATGAAAAAAGCTCGCGGCATCCGGAAGAGGCCGCGAGCTTTTCGTTTTCTGGAATTGCGTCGCTCGGAGTGGCGAGCGACTAGAAGTCGCCGATGGTCTCGCCCCCTTGCGCGCTATTGATGTAGCGCAGGGTGTTGAAGTCGATCGTATTGGGAATAAACCGGACCGAGGCGTCCCCCAGCAGCGAATGCACACCGGCGGGATGCTGGCTGCGCGGCGCCGATTGCCCCTCGCCGCTGCTATAGCAAGGCATCCGCTGGGAAGGTGTTGGCACACAACCCCGAATGTCTTCGCCATTGGTGGTGTTGTCGTTGATGCCGTGGCAATCACCGACTTCGTCGCAGCCACCGACCAGGCTGGCGCCATGTCGGCCGATGCCCCAAACGCCGCGCGGATCGGCGGCTACGCCGGCGCGAACTTCCCACACCGCCACCGTGTTGGAGAGCCCGTCCGTAACCGCCGCCATGTTGCCCGACATGCCGAAGCCAAAGATCCCCTTCTTATCACCGGCGACCGAGCTGTAGTGCGTCGTGCTATTGTTCTGACGTCCCAGGTTCCCCCCGTAATTGCCGCGAGCCCAGGCATTGTTGTACTTGGTGCTGTTGTTGGGATCGGACGGGCAGAGGAACGATTTGATCGGGGTTCCGTAGTACGCTGCGTTCGAAGCGTCCTGCCAATCCACCGTCAGATTGATTCTGTCGTACAGGTTGCCTTGCTCGATGAACGGCAGGATCTGGGCGCACCAGTTCAGGCCAAGACCCGCCAAGCTGCCGTCCGTGGGGAACCCCCCAGTTCCGCCAGCCCGCCGGAGTTGACCGGCTGGAAAGGTGTTGAACGTGTCGTGATAGTTGTGCAGCGCGATGCCGATCTGCTTGGCGTTGTTGCCGCAGGAGCTGCGGCGGGCTGCCTCCCGCGCCGCCTGCACCGCGGGCAGCAGCAAGGCGACCAGCACCCCGATAATTGCGATCACCACGAGCAGCTCCACCAAGGTGAAACCACGACTCGATCCGCGCCGACTCGCAGCGCCATTGCAGTCCGTCATTGTTCGTTGTCCCATCGCGCAAAGAGGAATGAAAACTTCTCGATCTCATCCGAGCGCTCGGGTGCTCAGCAGCCGCTAGATCGACAGGACAGTCCGCCTACTGCCGAGGCCTGCCAACTCCCATCAACGCTCGTTTGCCCGAATATAAAAACCCGACCCGGCAACCGCTACGCGAAAATGATTTAAAAGATTATCCGGAAACGATTTACCACCCAAACGAGCCATGCATCCAGCACTACCGATGCGTTGCCGAACCCTACGAGAGAAGGGGCGAAGCTGAGATCGAACGGATTTTCGCTGCGGTCCCCTGCTTCGCTCCGCCGCGAAAGAGCTGCGGCGGGTACGGTGGGAGGATGGGCCCTAGACTCCCGGACGCAGTGCCGCCCAGCCGTAGATGAGGCTGAAAGAGAGAAACAGCAGCGTCAGCGTGTGATAACCGGCCCGCAGCCACCAGGCTGTGAGGTGCTCCTTCACCTGCAAGATCGGCTGCAAACAAAGTCGCACCGTCCAAAAGACGGCCACATACAGACAGAAAGCCCGGGCCAGCTTGTCGCCGCTGGCCAACTCCGCGGCGCTGGTCAGCGTGATCAGGCCAAACGCCACGATCGAGAGCACGATGTAGCCACCATAAACCCAGTACATCTGGCGATGGAGCGGCGAGAGCTTTTGAAACTCGTCACGCCAGTTGAGTCGCACCGGCACCAGCGCCGAAGCGATCAGCACGCAAAGCTGTCCGGCCCCTGCCAGCCAGAGCAATTGGGTCAAGGTCGCGGCAGTCATAGGACGGTCCCCAGAGCTTGCACGAAGGGGAAAACGATCCGCTCGATAAACCAGGGATGAAACAACAGCGGCGCGGGGCCGAGGATCGCAAGCGCCGTGAACGCCCTACCTGGCCAACCCTGGCCCAGTCCGACCATGCGCCCGAAGGAACTTCGCTCCAGCAGCATCCCCGCCCCTTGAATCCCGAAGAACAGCGTCGGCAGTCCATATCCGCCGCCGGCTGGCAGCGAGATCACGACGTCGTGCACGATGCCGCTGAAGAGGAACCCAGCCAGCAGTCCCCAGCGGCCACCGAACCTCGCCGTGAGCGGCCGAAACAGGAACCGATAGGCCAGATCGCGAAACGCCCGGTTCCAGCGGCGGCCCCAATACTCGCTCACGCTCTGCGACAGGATCGGCCAGTCCATGAGCGGCCGGGCATCGATGCGGGCGGTCCGCCAGGCGCACGACAGGAGGTGAAAGGTCCCGAAGTGCAGCACGAAGACAATCCCCGCCATGCCGATCCAGCTGACGACCAATGGATACTCCGGCGAAATCGCGCGCGTCGCACAGAGCAACAGCAGCACCCCGAGCAGGAACTTGCCGGCAGCAAACGCCCACTCTGCGAAGCGAGGCGGCTCGATCGAACGCACCGGCCCACGGAGAAAAGCAGGAGCGTCCATGCCGGGCCAGGCCACGAGGTAGGCCAGGTGCCGAGCCAGAGGAACCGGTTCGGTGACCGCCGACCAACTCAGCAGCTTCGCCCCGCTGTAAACCGTCAGGGCCGCGGCCCACATCAGGCTCCACTGCGGCAGATGCTCCGGCCAGACGGCGACCAGCCCCAGCGGCCCCAGTGCGATCAGCAGCCAGCCCACAACGGCGCTCGTGCGAACCCGCGTCGGCGTCTGCGCGCCGATCCGAGCGTCCTGCTGTGCACTGGAAATGGGAACCACCTGAGTCATGGAAAACCGCCTCACAAAAGTCGAAACACTGCAAGGCTTAAACCGCTATTCAGCCCTCCTCTTAACCACCCTAGGTGGGCTCCTTGGCCTCAGCCGCACCTGCACACGGCGAACGCTGAAGCTGTCGTCGCCGGAAGACACCAAAAATAGCGTGCGGCCGTCGTCGCTCATCCACGGCAAGCGTTTTTTCCGGTGCGATGTCGCGAGCAGCTCGAAAAGTGGCGGATTGGGATCGACGTTCACCCGCGTCTGGTGGTCAGATATTCTCTAGTCGGGAACGAACACCGGGTGTGATAGAATAGGGCGGCTGAAACCGGGCCATCGCCGCACGAGTATGTCCTTTTAGCCACGCAGCGACTTGGCGCATGAGCGAAATGGCAAACGACGAATTTCGCAGGCTGGTCGATCGCTGTGTGGCGGGGGACCAGGCGTCGATGCTTGCGCTGGTGGAGCGTTTTCGTGGGCAGGTTTTTGGGCTGTGCTTGCGGATGCTCGGTCAGCGGCAGGACGCGGAGGACGCCGCCCAAGAAACGTTCGTCCGGGTGCTGAAGAACCTGCATCGCTGGGACCCGCTGCGCGACTTCGAGCCGTGGCTGCTCGCCATTGCCGGAAACCGCTGTCGCACGGCGCTCGCCGCGCGCAAGCGGCGGCCGAGCGGGGAAGCCTTGCCCGAGCAGGTGCCCGATCGCGCTCCCGACGAGCGGGCGGCCCAGCATCTGGGCGAAGAAATGATGCTGGGATTGGAAAAGATCCGGGAGGAATATCGCCGGGCGTTTTTGCTGTTTCACGAGCAGCAACTGAGCTACGACGAGATTGCGCTGGCGCTGGCGGTGCCGCTGGGAACCGTGAAAACGTGGGTCCACCGCGCTCGGCGAGAATTGATCGAACACCTGCGACGCCGCGGCGTCGTGCATGAAAACGGCGTGGCCCAGACGAGCGGCGCGCCGATGGCCGGAGAGGGCTCATGAACTGTCACACCTTCGATAAGCGAATCCAGCAGTTGCTCGACGCGCGCCAGCCACTCGTCGGCGACGCCCTGCTCGAAGCGCACGCTCTCGCCTGCCCAGCCTGCGAAGAGACGCTCGCCACCTACCAATGCATGCTGCTAGGCGTCCGGCAGCTTCCGCGTCCCTCGCTCGACTCTGGTTTTGCCGCGCGGGTCGTCGGCGAGGCTCAGCTTCCTGAGGTGAAGGTCGCGGCGAGAGGCGGAACATCGTCGCGCGTTCGCTGGTTGGCTCCGCTCGCAACGGTGGCGGCCCTGCTCCTGGTCGCCGTGGCAGTTGGCGTCTGGTCCGGTAACGGCAGGGGCTCCGCTGACGCGACGGTGTCGGCGGGCGGATCACCGCACAA
>JAEZAS010000221.1 GCA_023430365.1 Planctomycetota bacterium | reverse complement strand
GGATGAGCGCTTCGTCGTCGGTGTCCTCGAAACGGACTACACGCTTGTGAACGATCCGTCCCTTGCCGCCGTCACCCCAGAAATCGACGCCGCCGACCTGGTGATGCGAAATCCAAACCGAGTTGTGATGGCTATGCCCGCTCGGATCGTGCGGATGCCCCATCCGCGTCAGCGACCGGCCCGCCGGACCGATCAGCGGAAAAAGAAACGGACGCTTCAGATCGCCGCCGAACCAGTAGCGCGAGATCTCCTGCCCATCGCGCTCGATCGCCGCCTGCTGATACGGGAGGGGCGTCACCTGCATCCGCGGCACGGGCTTTGGCCCGGGCGACGCGGGTTCCTGCGCCTGGATCGCTGCCGTGGCGAAGCTGCCCACGAACACGAGCGTCGCGAGCAGGCGAAGAAAGCAACAGCGCGACATATCCCACCTCGATCAGGAGTCGGCGGCTGCGCCCTCGGCAAGCCGCCCGGTGGCAAGGCGGCGGTCTTACCCGTCGAAATGGCTGTAATCGATCTTCAGAATCTCGAGCGAGTACGAACCCTTCGGCGCCGGGATCTCGGCGACCTCACCGATCTTCTTTCCCAGCAGGCCCTGACCGAGCGGGCTCGTGACCAGCACCTTGCCCTGGTCGTAGTCCTCTTCGCCGGAGCCGACCAGCGTGTAAATCTCTTCCTCGTCCAGGTCGACGTCTTTCACCGTCACCGTCGCTCCGAACGAGACCTGATCCTTGTTCAAGGTGCTCGGGTCGATGATCTGGGCCTTGGCCAGCTTGTGCTTGATCAGGTTGATCTTCGCCTGCAGCAGACCCTGCGCTTCGCGCTGCGCATGGTACTCGGCGTTTTCTTTCAGATCGCCCTCGGCCCGCGCCGCGCTGATTTTCTCGGCGATATCGGGCATTAGCACGTTTTCCATGTGTTCCAGCTCGTCCTTCAACTTTTGAAAGCCGGTCCGAGTCATCGGAAAGGAATCTTCCATGGTGCATTCTCCCGTTCGAAAAAAAACGCGACCTCCCGGAGGAGGCCGCGGCGCATGACTTTTTGTTAACCCGACCCGATCATTGTGTGCGATGCATTCGGCGCTGTAAAGACACAGCCCAAGTAGGGTAGGCTTCCAGCCTGCCCGTGCTACTGAATGACCAAGGACCGAATCGCAATCATCCAAACCCAGCTAGCGAAAAAACAGACGCCGTGCGGGACCTTTCCCACACAGCGTCTGCATTCATTTCGCAAGTTGCTTCGCGTGCGACTACTGCTGGCTCAGCGAGACCGTTTCGCCGGGCGAGACCGGCTTCTTCAGGTCCTTGTTGGCTTCCACGCGGCGGGTTGCTTCGCGAGTGATCTTCAGCGCCATCTCCATCTGAGCGGGAGTGAAGTACGGCTCAACCGATCCGTTGAGGTGCTTCGCGCCGATCTTGCTCGCCAGTTCCTGCCAGCTCATCCCGTTCTCAAGATGCCAGGCAGCCGCTTGGGCGCTGCGCTGGTCGATCTCGCCTCGGCCGAGCATCTGCACCACGGCAATCACTTCCGGCTTATCGGTGTACGAGTCGATCGGCTTGATGGTGTAGGCCACGCGCGGGTTCGGGTCGTTCTTGCCATGCTCGAGGCAGACCGCGGCGAACTTCACCTTACCGACCTTTTCGGGGCCGACGTTGAAGAAGCCGCCACCCATGCCGCCGCCGCCAAAGCCGCCCATGCCACCCATGCCGCCCATCATTCCGCCGCCCATCATGCCGCCGCCGAAGGACTGGTTCTGGCCGCCGCCACCACCCATGTCGCCACCCAGGCCGCCGCCACCGCCTAGACCAATCTGGCCCAGAACCGGGACGCCGGCGAACGCAGCGGGCAGCTGGATGCTCAGCGGCTTCTTCGTCTTGTTAGTGATCATGGCGATGCCGGTGGTCGAATCCTTCGGCACCAGCTTCACTTCGATGTCCCCCGCCTTGATCGCGGCGAACAGCTCAACCTGATCGGCGGGAGCCTTGGCAGCCGCCGCTTTGGCAGCCACCGAAGGATCGGCTGCCGACGATGACGAGACGATCCACACAGCCGCCGCGAGAGCCCATACGAAACAGTTCGCCGATTTCACAAGCCACCTCCAAAACAACTTTGTTCCGCACGACTTCGGTGCAGCCGACCTGCTCCCAAACGGGAAACGACAGGAACTGTCATCCCCTGGCCCTCGGTCCAACGACCAGGCGCAGGGAGCGATCAGACCGATGCCCTGGCACGACGTAAGTCTGCGGTATTCAAACTAATCGGGCCCCCTCAAGAACACAAATACAATCCGCCCAAATTGTCAGACCGACGCCTCCACCAGCCCGCTCCAAACGGCCCCGTTCACAACACCTCGCACCGACCGAAACAGCCAATCGCAGCGCCCTCCTGAACACCACCCCAGCGAGTGGGTTCCACAATACTTGCGCTCACCTTGCAAATAGCAGTAAGCGTTTATCCCACATTGCGTTGCAGCAATCTGGCCCGCTTTTCTCACAACCCCTCGCAACAACCGCTGAACAGGGTGTTTCCGCTATCTACTGAACCTCCTGCTTACAACCCCTCGTTCGGTTCACGACAACTCCTCGCAGCTGGGATCGACGCGAAGACTGCTCAACCTTCGGCCGATACCTCGCGATCCTCCTTCAGCTCCACCCGCGCAGCACAAAACTCCCCACGCCCGCCGACGGCAGACGAAGTTCGAGACAGGCCATTATACACCAGTGGCTCACTTATACACCAACAAATATTAAACACATCGAGTCGTCGAGAGAGCGTTGTGCTAGTGCCCGCCGGCTTCCAGCCGGCGCTCGTCTGCCACCAGCTTCAGCTGGTGGACCAAGCGGCCGGCTTGAAGCCGGCGATCCGAACCACGCTGAAGCGCCGCCTCTCGACCGCTGCTTCCTATCTCCACTTCGCACGCCGCTCCTGGTCGCGATGCACTCATCTCTTTTCACCACTCGTTACGACGCTCTGCGTCGTAACGGCCCCCCGGACGCTCTGCGTCCTCGTCGTCCACTCCCCAACAACGACTTCAATGAAATAGACAAAGCAACAGCGCACCGCTTCAGCACCAATCGTCTGCACACACATGCAAGACCTACCAACCCGACGCGCTGGTCAAAAATTGACCAAGCAGCCCTTGCGCCTAGGCGCAGAGAAAGCACGCTGCGCTCGCTAGCGTCCTCTTCTGCCCGCCTTGCCGGATAAATCCGACTGGAATTGCCGCAGGAACCCCCGTTTGGTGCTACGCCAGGCATAGCGCCGCCCTTCTTGATCTTTCAGGCACAGTATCTGATGGAGGATTACCCATTTCCTCACCCCACAAGGACTCCACCTCTCCCGGAGCCTGTCATGCCGTTGACCGAAGAATTTGAGGCGATCTATCAGGAAGTTGTGAAGCGCAATCCCGGCGAAAGTGAGTTTCACCAATCGGTGCGCGAAGTCATGGAGGCGCTGGGCCCCGTCCTGGCCAAGCATCCCGAGTTTGTCGAAGCCAAGGTGTTCCAGCGGCTCTGCGAGCCGGAGCGCCAGCTCATCTTCCGCGTGCCATGGCAGGACGATCGGGGCGAGGTGCAAGTCAATCGCGGCTTCCGCGTACAGTTCAACAGCGCGCTGGGTCCGTACAAGGGAGGCATCCGCTTTCATCCCTCGGTGTACTTGGGAATCGTCAAGTTCCTCGGCTTCGAGCAGATCTTCAAGAACTCGCTCACCGGCCTGCCGATCGGCGGCGCCAAGGGGGGCTCCGACTTCGATCCCAAGGGACGCTCCGACTCTGAAGTGATGCGGTTCTGCCAGTCGTTCATGACCGAGCTCTGGCGGATCATCGGCGAACATACGGATGTCCCCGCCGGCGACACCGGCGTCGGCGGACGCGAGATCGGCTATCTGTTCGGCCAGTACAAGCGGCTGACGAACAAGTTCGAAGCGGGCGTACTGACCGGCAAGGGGCTCGTCTACGGCGGCAGCCAGGTTCGTCGCGAGGCGACCGGCTACGGCTGCGCCTACTTCGTCGAAGAGATGCTTCGCACGCGAAAGGACAGCCTCGAAGGCAAGCGGGTCGTCATCTCCGGCTCGGGCAACGTGGCGATCTATGCAGTCGAGAAGGTGCAGGAACTCGGCGGCAAGGTCGTGGCGATGAGCGACTCGGACGGCGTGATCGTCGACGAAGAGGGCATCGACCTCGACCTGATCAAGCAGATCAAGGAAGTCGAGCGACGGCGGATCAAGGAATACGCCTGCCAGCGCCAACGAGCCCACTACCTGGAAGACGGCAATATCTGGTCGGTCCCCTGCGACGTCGCCATGCCTTCGGCGACCCAGAACGAGCTCTCGGGCAAGGACGCGGCTACGCTGATCAAGAACAAGGTGAAAGCGATCGGCGAAGGGGCCAACATGCCGAGCACTCCCGATGCGATCAAGGCCTTCATCGAAGCGGGCGTCCTGTTTGGTCCGGGCAAGGCAGCCAACGCCGGCGGCGTGGCAACGTCGGCGCTCGAGATGCAGCAGAACGCCAGCCGAGAGGCCTGGGGCTTCGAAGAAACCGACGCCAAGCTGCGGCAGATCATGCGCTCGATCCACGAGACCTGCGCCGGAGCGGCCGAAGAGTTCGGCTTCCCGGGCAACCTCGTCCGCGGCGCCAACATCGCCGGCTTCCTCAAGGTAGCCCAAGCAACCATCGCGCAAGGCCTGGTCTAAGCATCGGGCGCTTGAGCGGTTTCGCAACCTCGATCGAAAGCAGCCGGAGGCGAACCGCCTCCGGGCCCGCCCCGCAAAAGGGCGCCGCCACCTCAGCCGGCGGGTCACCACCCGCCGGAAAACGACCGAGCGATTCGGCCAGGCAATCACGGCTCACTGGCCGGTCCATTCGCACGGCGAAGTCTTCGCGCAGGACTTCCGGCGGATGTGATCCGCCGGCTGTTGGGGTCTACTCATTTCCGCTTCGAGCGAGGATTGCTCAAGAAGTAGAACCGGCCGTCTTCCGCTCCGCCGAGGAAGTCGGGGACTCCGTCGCCGTCGAAGTCGACCGTCGTCGGGCTGACGTCGTGGCCTTCGATGTTCTGCTGCGCGAGCGAGCCGGTCCTTTCGAAGCGCCAGGCTCCCTCTCGCTTGCCGAGCCCCCGATAGAGGTCCGCGTTCGCTGAGTTCAGCAGCAGGTCGAGCTGGCCGTCGCCGTCCCAATCGACCACGGCCAGCTTCCGCCGGCCGCTGCCGCCCGCGCGCTTGTCGTTGAACCGCAGCGGCTTCCCCTGAGCGTCGGTGAAAACTCTACGCGGCGGCAGCAGAACGAGCTTACCGCCGCGGCGCTCGCGCTCGAGCAGCGTGAAGTAGCCTTCCACGTCGAGCATCGCCAGGTCGACGAGCCCGTCGCCGTTGAAGTCGTGCACGACCGGCGTCGTGCGCCACTGCGTGACGAGTTCTTTGCCCTGCGGTTGCCACCAGGTCCACTCGGGCTTCGGCGTCATGCCTTCCCACTCGACCTCGATCGGCTGGGGATCGGCCAGTTTCGGCTCGGTGCGTGTGCCGACGTTGCGGAGCCACTGAACCTTGCCGAGGATCGAGTTCAGCACAATGTCGTGAAGTCCATCGCCGTCCCAATCGGCGACGTTGAGTGTCGTGTAGCCCCACTTCACTTCGGCGGGACCTTGGATGCTGCCGTTGGGCCCGGCGAGCACGCGAAACGTCTTGCCGCCCGCTTCGAGCCGCACTGGCGCGGCCCATTTCGGCTGAGCGACATTCGGCCCGCTCAGGTTTTCAAAGAATTCGATGTAGCCCGCCGTGTTGCCCGAGACGATGTCGATATCGCCGTCGCCGTCCCAGTCGACGCCATACGGCGTGGCCAGCGCGCCGCACTTGAGCGTGTCGGCTTCCTGCTGAAAGTACTTAGGGGCGGCAAACTGCGGCGTGCGATCGTCGCGAAGCGTTCCCAGGTTCTCGACGAGCGCCACCCGGCCGTCTTCGTCGCCGACGATCAGGTCGAAATCGCCGTCCCGATCCCAATCGAAGGCAATCGGCACGATCATTTCGAGATCCATCGTCAGCGGGCTGCCATCGGTCTGCTTCAACCGACGCCCAGCGGCGTATTTCGGCTCGGTGCGCGAGCCGACGTTTTCGAAGTAGGTGAAGGCGTCGAGGAATTCGCCACAGAGCAGGTCGAGATCGCCGTCGCCGTCAAAATCCTCGAAGTTGGGAGACGGACAGCCGAACGTATCGACCGGTTGGCCGTCGGCTTCAATTTTCACCGGGGGCGCGTAATGCGGTTCGTCGGTCGTCCCCGTGTTGCGATGCAGCAGGACGAAGCCATGCAGCGGACCGTTCGTCCACTCGCCGCTCGCGTTCCAAGCGTCGTCCCAACCGTAGTAGCTCCAGTCCTCGATGCCCGTGACGAGATCGAGCGCTCCATCGCCGTCGTAGTCGACGTATCGCCACTGGTTGTGACGCACCTTCGGCCCGCGCGGCTGCTTGCCTTCGGGCTTGTAAAAGTTGGCGGGCACCGGCAGGGCGACGCGCTGCTCCAAGCCGGTTTTTTCAAAGTTCGGATGTTCGGTCCCTGGCGTGAGCACGCGCAGCTGGCCGTCGACATAGCTGGGCATCACGTAGTGGACCGTCTTGCTCAGCCGTCTCGCGGACTTGAAGACGGGCAGCTTGTTCTGGGCCGTATCGCCGCTGGCGTTCTCGAACAGGTAGACGCCATTCGACGGCTTGTCAGGGCAGGAGACGATCAGGTCGAAATCGCCATCGCCGTCGGCATCGCAAGGCACGGGCCAGGCCCAAAGTCCGACACCCAGATCGACCACGAGCCCAGGATGATTGTAAGGCAGGCGAGTCAACTCTTCGGCGTGAGCAACCGAGCCGCAAGCGAAGGCTGTAAGTAGCGCAAGCAGGTAACGCATCAAAATCCTCCGTAGCTGAATTCGCCAGAATTCAGACCAACCAACTTCCCCTCAGAAAACAGGTGGCACGCCCTGGAGCAACGCGAAGGGCGTGGCTGAATCGCGTCGAGGGGCTCCACGCCCTTCACTTCGTTCCAGGGCGTGCCACCCCCAACCGTAGCTGAATTCGCCAGAATTCAGACAAACCAGGCGACCATTCGAAGGGCGGTTGAATTCTGGCGAATTCAGCTACCTTCGAGTTTGGTCTTTAACTGATCCACAATCACCCGCACTCGTTCGCGCTCGGGGGCGCGGAAGCGATGGAACGGCTCCGCCATGAAGTCGTCGCAAATTCCCAGCAGCGACAACGAGCACTTCGTGGCCTTGATGAACCGCGAAGCGTACTTGCCGATTTCGTAGACCTGCTGAAACTCGTTGATCAGCCGGGACGCCTGATCCACCCGAGCCAGGTCGTCGGCCACCGCCGCGTTGTAGCACTCGACGAACAACTGCGGAAACACGTTCGCCCCGCCCGAAACGCCCCCATCGCCCCCCAGCCGCATGGCTCGCGGCAACAGCGCTTCGGGGCCCATGAAAATCGACCAATCGGGCCGCCGCTCGCGGAGCGACATCAGCCGGCCGAAGTAGTCGAGGTCGCCGCTGCTGTCCTTGATGCCGATAATCCGCTCGAACGACGCCAGCTTGTGCAGCGTATCGATCTCGAACCACACCTTCGTGAGGCTCGGCATGTTGTAAAGCACCAGCGGCAACGGCAACTGCTCGACGATCGCCTCGATGTAGCTCGTCAGCTCCGTTTGCCCGGCAGGGAAGTAGTACGGTGTCGAAAGCACCACCGCCGAGGCTCCCGCTTCGGCCGCATGATGGGCCAGAGCCACCGATTCGACGAACGACGTATCGGTCACGCCCACCAGCACAGGCACGCGACCCTGCACGAGCTCGCAGACGCGCGAGACAAATTCGCGTCGCAAGCGATAGCTGAGGCTCGGCGCTTCGCCGGTGGTGCCGAGGATGAACAGGCCGTGTACGCCTCCGCCGAGCACGTGCTCGATCAGCCGGGCGAGCCCCTCGTGGTCGAGCGTATCGCGGTCGAGCAGGGGAGTGACCAGCGGCGGGATGATTCCAGAGAGCGAACGTTTCATGGGGTTTCGACCGACGGTTTCGGCCGGATAAGAAGCACGAGCATGACGGAAAACAAAGCGATCCCGGCGAACACGCCAAAGATGGCGTTCAGCGGCACATCGGCGTCGCGCAGGGCCCCGAAGGCATAGTCGGCGAAGCCGCCGCAACTGATGCTCACCAGGTTCATGAAGCCGTAGCCGGTGGCCCGCAGTTCGGGACGCACGATCTGGCAGAGGATCGGCATGTTGTTGCAATCGAAAAAGCCCCAGCCGATGCCGAAGAGAATCAAGAAGCAAACCGCCACGGTCAACGTGCCGGCGTTGCCGACGCCAAACAGGGCCGGCAAGAACAGAAACGTGCCGATCGCGCTGAGGTAGATGCGGCCGCGGATCGTGCGCTTCATCCAGGCGTCGGCCAGCACTCCGCCGACCACGACGCCGATCAGCGAAGCGAGTTGAACGTACAGCACGGCCGACATCCCAGCCTTGCCTTGCCCCAGGTTGAACTGCACCCGCAGGATGTCGGGCATCCAATCCTTCACGATCCAACCCGCCATCGCCGGCAGGGTGAAGTAGAGCACCAGCAGAACGTAGCTGAAGTTGCTGAAGAGCTGCCCCACCGCCGAAAGAGGCGATGGCCCCGCCGGCCCGACTTCGCCATAGCGGGGTGGATTGCGCAGCAGGAAGTAGAGCGGCAGCGAATAGACGACTCCCGCGATGCCGCAGGCGCTAAAGGCCCAACGCCAACCAAGGTCCGGGCTCTCGGCCGCATAGCCCGAGAACCCGCCGATGATGATGCCGGCATAGATGCCCATTTGGTGCAGGCCGACGGCCCGCGAGCGAGTGGCGCCGCGGTGATAGTCGGTAATCAGCGCCAGCGCCGCGGGAATGTAGAACGCTTCGCTGATTCCCATCACCGCGCGCGTGACGAGCAACTGCTGAAACGTCTCGACGTGTCCCGTAGCCCAGGTCACGGCGGACCAGATGAACAGGCTGAGCACGATCACATGCCGGCGGCTGACGCGGTCTGCGATGTAGCCCCCCACGGGGCTCAAGAGCGCATAGACCCACTTGAACGAACCGAGGACGATGCCCCAATTGGCTCCGCTGACGATGTCGGGAATGTCCGTCATCATCGAGCCCTTCATCGCCGCGAGCATCTGCCGGTCGAGATAGTTGAGCAGGGCCACGGGAATCAGCAGCGCCACGACCAGCCAGGCGTACGAACCGGCCGACACGAGCGGCGGAAGCATCGGTTGCTGCGGCTTGTTCATGCCAGACGTTTCGGCGAGCGGTCGTGGGAGAGGAAGGGTTGCGATATAGTAACCGAGAGAGCGACGTTTTGCCTCCCAGCGCTTGCTCGTAGCTGAATTCGTCGCATCGCGTAGCTGGATTCGCCAGAATTCAGACGCCCTGCATCCTGTTGTCAAATAGAAGCGAGGGGTGGCACGCCCTGGAACGAAGTGAAGGGCGTGGAGCGCTCGAGCGCGATTCCGCCACGCCCTTCGCGTTGCTCCAGGGCGTGCCACCCAACGAACATTTGCAATTACAGACTTCTCCCCAGCCTCCCACTCCCTCATGCGACTCTTCGAAGGCACGCCGTTCGACATTCCTCCGAAGTGCGAGCGCTGCGGCCTGCTCGAACGGGACTGCCAGTGCCCGCCACTCCCCAAGCCTCGGACTCCGCCCGAGCAACAAACGGCCCACGTCGGCGTCGAGAAGCGCAAAAAAGGCAAGATCGCCACGGTCATCCGTGGACTGGCCGACGATGGCTATCTCGATCAGGTGCTGACGACGCTCAAGACCGCCTGCGGCGCCGGCGGAACGGTGAAGGACGGCGAAATCGAAATCCAAGGCGACCACCTCGCGCGGGTGCAGCAATTGCTGCGAGACCAGGGTTATCGAGTGAAGCCTTAGCCACCTCCGCGAGAACCAACGATGCGCATCTGGGTCGACGCCGACGCCTGCCCCGCCACGATCAAGGAACTGCTCTATCGGGCCGCCGAGCGCACGCAGACGCAGCTTACGCTCGTCGCCAATCAGCCGATGCGCGTGCCGCGTTCCGACTTCATCCGCACCGAGCTGGTTGGCACGGGGATGAACATCGCGGACCGCCGGATCGTGGAACTCGTCGAGCCGGGCGACCTCGTCGTCACAGCCGACGTTCCGCTGGCCGCCGACGTGGTCAAGAAGGGAGGCACCGCGCTCAACCCGCGCGGCGACCTGTACACCGACGCCAACATCGGCGAGCGGCTGGCGATGCGTGACATTTTTGACCAGATGCGCGGTGGCGGCGAAACCATCCGCGGCCCCTCGGGCTACACCGCCAAAGACCGCCAGGCCTTCGCCAACGGGCTCGACCGCTGGCTGGCAGAGAGGAAGAAGAAGCAGCCGCCGCAACGGAAAACGCCGCCGAACGATAATCTTTGAACGCGTTTCAAAGGCCCAAAGGGCCGACCGGCAGTAGCCGGGTCCGTCAGAGCCCGGCTCGGATTCGATTGCACCTGAGAGGTCCGAAGGACTGACACAACGGCGCCCCATGTGCCGGCCCTCCGGGCCTCACACGCCTTCATCGCCCGAAAAACCCCGGTCTGCCGACCGGGGCTACTTCCGACCGGGCCTGACGGCCCTAACGCATCTCTGACTCCTGACACCTGACTCCTATCACTTCCTCCCCAGCATCCGATCCAGCGAATCGCTCGTCTGATACACGAGCGCCTCGGGCCAGTGCTGGTAGGGATGAAAATATTCGAACGTCAGGTAGCCCTGGTAGCCGGTCTGGTCGAAGGCCTCGAGGACGGCGGGCCAGTTCGTTGTGCCGTCGAGCAGCGGGCGGAACGATTCGAGCGAGTAGTCGGTCCCCTTCTTCGTGAACTCCTTGAGGTGGACGTTCTTGGTCCGCTTGCCGAGTTGCGTGACCCAGTGTTCGGGGAACTGGAACAGCATGATGTTCCCGGTGTCGAAGTGGACGTTCAGGTTCGGACTCTGGAACTCGTCGACGAAGTCGTTCATCTCCTGCGGCGTCATCAGGAAGCCGTTGAAGAAGATGTTTTCGATGTTCATGTGCACACCGAGCTTCTCCGCCTTGGGGAGCAGCTTCTTGACCGCCTCGACTGCCCGCTGGTGGCAGACGTCGTTGGGCACCGGCTCGTAATCGTCGCGCCACGGAATGTGAACGGCTCCCGGAACCACGAGCAGATTCTCCGTACCCAGGTGATGGGCCGCCTCGGTCATCAGGCCGGCCAGTTCCAGGCCGCGATTGCGTTTGTCGGCGTCGTTCGCAGTGAGCGGATAAGGCCAGAACAGGAACGAGCAGAGCCCGCTGATCTCGATGC
>JAEZAS010000219.1 GCA_023430365.1 Planctomycetota bacterium | reverse complement strand
CGCGGGCGTCTGAATTCTGGCGAATTCAGCTACGCGATTGGCGCCACTCCCGCAAGCAGCGCCATGAAACACGCCGCTTCATCGTTTAGAATGACGCCTCACGTCGCCATTCCACTGCCCTGCCCCGCTTGAGTCGAGAGTTCCCGTGGCCCGAACCGCCATCGCCATCGCCGCCCATCCTGACGACATCGAGTTCCTGATGGCGGGCACCCTGATGCTGCTCGCCGAGGCCGGATACGAGATCCACTACTGGAATCTCGCCAATGGTTGCTGCGGCAGCACCCAGACCGACGCCGCCACCACCGCCCGCATCCGCCGGGACGAAGCCCGCAATGCGGCCGCCTCCATCGGGGCCATCTTCCACGAAAGCATCTGCCCCGACCTGGAAGTGTTTTACGACAAGCCGACGCTCGTGCGCGTCGCGTCCGTCATTCGCGAGGTGGCCCCCGAGATCGTGCTCACGCACGCTCCCTCGGACTACATGGAAGACCACATGAACGTCTGCCGCCTCGCCGTGTCGGCGGCCTTCACCCGCGGCATGCCCAACTTTCCCGTGGAGCCGCCCCGCTCGGCCATCGCCGATAAGACGACCGTCTATCACGCCCAGCCGTACTCCCATCGCGACCCGCTCGGCCGGGTCGTCGAGCCCCATTTCTTTGTCGACGTCACGGCGCTCGTTCCGCGCAAGCGCGAAATGCTCGCCCATCACGCCAGCCAGAAGCAGTGGCTCGACGAAAGCCAGGGGCTCGATTCCTACCTCGACACGATGCAGCAGCTCGACGCGGAACTCGGCCGGATGTCGGGCTTGTTCCAGCACGCCGAAGGCTGGCGGAAACACCTGCACCTGGGTTTCTGCTCCGCCGAGGACGATCCGCTGCGGGAGGCTCTGAAGGGGAAGATTCTTGAGAACGAGAGGGGCCGATGAGCGTTCCGCCCGCGGGCGCCGGTCCGCTGGAGGTGGCGGACTACCACTTCCGCCAGTTGCTCGCGGAATGTCGTCAGCTCTATGCGCACGCGGCAGCCGAAGCCTGGCAGCAGGCGCCGCATTGTTGCGGCGGGTCGGTCGATCACTGGCTCAACCGGATGGACGCCCTCCACTCGGGACTGATCCTCAAGGTTTTCTTCGCCGTCATCGAAGCCGATCGGGTCTGGACCAGCGAGAAGGACCGCCTGTCGCAATCGCTGATCGAGCACGTCTGGCACACCCGGCTCGAAGGGCATGCCCTGCGAAATGCGGTGCTGAATCTCAACCGCGAGACGATGCGCCTGAGCTGGAACGCGGTCATCGGCCCCTTCGATCGCATCTCGTGCCTGCAGGAGAAGGTGCCCGAGCTGGAAACGCTCGTGATGCGGTTGGCCAACCTGATTGCCAAGTGCGACGGAACCGTGAGCCCCAAAGAGGCGGCCCGCCTGCGGTCGATTCAGGAGGAACTGCATCGACAGCTCAAGCCGCTGACATTGCTCGACAACGAAGACCCCTGCGGCCCCGATGGCGAGACGGTGCAGCAGGTACTCGAGACCCCTTCGGTGCCACACGCCACGTCGCCGCCTCCTGCTGCCGCTGCAACTGGCCCGGCGATTGCCACTACCGGCGAGTCGGCCCTTCAGGAAGCCCTGGCGGAGCTCGACAGCCTGATCGGCCTGAGCAAGATCAAGCGCGAGGTGCGAACGCTGGCCAACTTCCTCGACGTGCAGCGCCGCCGGGCCGAGGCGGGATTGCCGCAGACGACCGTCAGCCTGCACATGGTCTTTGGCGGCAATCCGGGGACCGGCAAAACGACGGTCGCGCGGATCGTCGCCCGCATCTACGCGGCGATGGGAGTGCTCCAGAAGGGGCATCTCGTCGAAACCGATCGCAGCGGCCTCGTCGCCCGCTATGCAGGCCAGACGGCGGCCCTGGCGCACAAGAAGATCGACTCGGCGCTCGACGGTTTGCTGTTCATCGACGAGGCGTACAGCCTGGTCGCCGACGAAGGAGAAGACGCGTTCGGTCACGAGGCGCTGCAGGTGCTCGTGAAGCGAATTGAGGACGACCGGCATCGGCTGGTCGTGATCCTGGCGGGCTACTGCGAACCGATGGACCGGTTGATCGCCACCAACCCGGGGCTTAGCTCGCGTTTCAGCACCCGGCTGACGTTTGAGGACTACACGCCGGGGGAGTTGGGCCGCATCTTTCAGCTCATGTGCGAGAAGAACCACTACGAGATTCCGACGGAGACGCAGGTCCGGTTGCTTGCGGCCTTCGCCTGGCTCTACGAGCGGCGGGATGAGCACTTTGGCAACGGCCGGTTGGCGCGAAACGTCTTCGAGCGAGCGATCCGCCGGCTGGCCAATCGGATCGCCGGCGTGGCGCCGATCACCAAGGAACTGCTGACGGTGCTTCAGCCCGAGGACATCGAGGTCGAGGGCGTGCCCGCAGCGGCGCTCGCCCCGGAACGACTCGAAGCGATGAAGTTCACGATGCACTGCCCCGGCTGCGACGCCCCGCGCAAGGTTTCGCTCCGCCACCTCGGCCGGCGGGTGCAGTGCAAAAAGTGCTCGGCGGAGTTCACGGTCAATTGGCCCGAACCCGTAGGGTAGGCTTCCAGCCTGCCCGGGAAGAAGAATGACCAATGACCAAATCCCAATGACCAAGGTGGCAGGTCGCAGGCTATCGTCCTTTGGTCATTGGTGCTTGGTCATTGGGATTTTCCACGGGCAGGCTGGAAGCCTACCCTACGGGCGTTTGGCGCACGGAGTGCAGTGAAGGTGCGGCGCATTCTGAATTCGCCCCTTCGACTGACTTCTCCCCATGCAGACCTCCGACAAACACTGGTCCCGCCGGGTACTCATTGCCGGTCTGGTGCTCAGCCTGTTCGCGCTGGCGGGCATGCTGTTCACTTACGCGCTGAACTTCATTCTGCTCATCCTGGCGGGCGTTCTGGTGGCGATCGCGCTGGTGCGGGCGACGCGGCTGATGTCGCGGTGGACGGGGCTTAGCTATCGCTACGCCTACGCCATCGTCCTGGTTCTGACGTTCCTATTGTCCGGCGGCATCATCTACCTGGTGGGAGATTCGATCGTTCAGCACGGGCAGAAGCTGGCCGCGCAGATCGGTGAAAGTTCGGACGTTTTCCTCGAGCGGGTTCGCAAGCACCCCTGGGGGAAGTCGCTCCTGAAGCAGTTTCCCGGCCTCGACGAGGCAGCCGCCAGCGGGGAAGTGCCGCAGGAGGTGAAGGACGCGGCGGCCGAGGGCGTTCGCTCTGCGGGAGGTCAAGATCAAGATCAAGACCAAGAACGGTCCGGCGGGCCGCCAGCCATCGTGCGTGGGGCGATGCGGAGCCAGGGATTGCTGCCGATGGTGGGGACGTTCTTCAGCGTCACCGCTTCGACGCTCGGCAGCCTGATCCTCGTTCTGTTCCTGGCCGTTTACTTTGCGCTCGATCCCGACCTTTATGCCCATGGAATGGCCAAGTTGGCGCCGATCGAGCGGCGGCAGCGTTTTTTGGAAGTGCTCTCGCTGATCAGCGACACGCTCTGGTGGTGGATCCTCGGCCGACTGCTCGCGATGACGATCATCGGCACGCTGTCGACGCTGGGGCTGTGGATGATCGGCATCCCGATGGCGCTCCCGTTGGGTGTGCTGGCGGGGCTGTTGAACTTCGTCCCCAACATCGGGCCGACGATCGCCCTCGTTCCGCCGCTGCTGTTTGGGCTGCAGCAAGGGACGAGCTCGGCGATCTATGTCTTCGCGTTGTACATGGTGCTGCAGTTCATCGAGACATACATCATCACTCCGGTGATCGAGCAGCGGCAGGTCTCGCTGCCGCCGGGCGTGACGATCCCGGTGCAGGCGCTGTTCGGCCTCACAGTGGGCGTGTTCGGCCTGCTCATGGCCACTCCGGCGGCTGCGGTCGTGATGGTGCTGGTGCGAGAGTACTACGTGAAGGATTGGCTGGGAGATTACGAGTGCGACGACCCGCATGCGCTCGACCAGGACGAAGTCAGCGAGGAGGCGGCCGAAAACGGGCGGGAGGGGAAAGCGGACGGCGGGAAAACGCAGGGTGCGGCTAGTGCGTCCGCAAGGCAGAACGAATAGCCTGCAAGAAGGATTCACGGCAAACCGCCGATGGAAACCAAGTCTCGGTACTTAGTACTCGGTACTTAGTACTCGGTACCTAGTACTCGGTACTCCGTACTGAGTACTAAGTACCGGGTACGCCGCACCAAGTGCTGGCTGGCCTTCGCCGCACGTCCTAGTCCATGCGAATCTCCCCTCTGCGGCCAGCCCCGGACCGCTCGCCCCGCCTGCCCGCTGTTCTAGGGGTTTGCTAAACTACCGGCTTCCTACCTGACTGCCTTCCTCTCTCGGAGTGCTGATTTATGCCTGGTGGTTCTTCCGCGATTCTGGCCGGCGCTTTCGCCATTTGCACGGCGCTGTTTTGGGGCACCTACGGCCCCATCCTGCAGAAGGGGCACATGCTGATGGGCAGCGGCCGCTTGCGGCCCTTCATCTGCGTCGGCATCGCCTACCTGCTGATCGCCGTGATTGGACCGATCATCGTGATGTACCTGACCGGCATGGAGAAGGACGGCGGCATCGGCTCCGGTTGGACGACTCGCGGCGTGCTTTGGAGCACGGCGGGGGGTGCGGTGGGCGCCCTGGGCGCCTTTTTCCTGATCCTCGCGCTCAACTACTCCACACCGATGCTCGTGATGCCGATCGTCTTCGGCTGTGCGCCGGTCGTGAGCACGTTCTTCTCGATGTGGATGCAGAAGCGACTCTCGGAAATCAGCCCCTTCTTTGCCGCCGGTTTGATTCTGACCGCCGCAGGCGCCGTAACCATCCTGCTGACCGCCCCGAAGCCGAAACCGTCACCGGGCCACGGCAAAGCTCCGGCGAAGACGGAAGTGGCGAGCAAGAAGTGATTGAGAGGGGCGAGGGAAAAGGGACAAGGGATCAGGGAAAGAACGAAAAGGGTCCAGGGTATTCCCTGATCCCTGATCTCTTGTCCCTAGTTCCCTCCCGCCTCACCGCAGCTTATGCGGCATGTCCTCGAGCACCGGCTGCCGCTCGTAGTTGTCGGCCGCCACGATTTCTCGCGTTGGATCAAAACCATCGCCGGGGACGATCCAAATTTCGCCGTCCCCTGCCGGCTGTTCGGCGATGACGGCGTGGTGGCGGACGAGTTCGAGCACGGCGAGGAACACGCCGACGATCGCCGACTTGTGCATGCCGGGCTCGAACATTTCGGAGAAAGCGGCCCGCCCCTGCGAGACGATCCGGGCGTGAATCCGCTGCATGTAGACCTGGATCGGCGTGTCGTCGTAGGTGATCGTCGTTTGCCGCGGGGCTTGTGAGGATCGCAGGATGCGCCCCATCGCGCTCACCAGGTCCCACAACTCCACTTCCTGGATCGGCTGACCGGCGAGGTCGACCTGCCGTGGCGGCAATTCACTCGCCAGGCGGGCATGATGCTGCTGCCAGTCGCGACTCCGCTCCTCGAGCATGCTGGCCGCGTCTTTGTACTTCTTGTATTCGAGCAGCCGTTCGACGAGCTCGTGACGCGGGTCTTCCCAGACCTCCTCTTCCTCACCGCCGCGCGGCAGCACCAACCGCGACTTGATCTCGATCAGCGAGCTCGCCAGATCGAGAAAGTCGCCGACCGAGTTGACGTCGAGCGCCTCGAGCAGGTCGAGATGGGCCAGGTACTGCTCGGCGATGACCGAAATCGGAATGTCGGTGATTTCCACCTCGTGCTTGCGCACGAGATAGAGCAGCAGGTCCAGCGGCCCGCGGAAGGTATCGAGTTCGACGCGAAAATCCATCTTGTTTGATGCGCGGCCGCGGGTGGTTCTTGGCTTGGGCGGTTCACTGGGGCCGATGTTGCGGCGTTACGCCAAATGACGAATGACCAATGACCGAATGACCAAAGCAGGTCGGCTACGCCTCCCTGACGAAAACGCTACGCGTGTCTGTCTTCTTTGGTCATTGGGACTTGGTCATTGGTCATTTGCCGGCTGCGGGCGTTTCGCCGGAGAGTAGTTTTTCGATCTGCGGCTGGAGTTGCTCGATGCGGTGGGCCACGGCGGCGACTTTGCCGTCGCGATCGACGAGCATCAACGTCGGGATGCCGCGGACGCCGCACTTCGTCGCCAGCTCTTCGGTCCCCTCGCCGGCGAGTGTCGGCCAAGGCAGCGGCTTCTGTTCGAGGAAGGTCGCGAGGGCTTCCAGATCCTTGTCGAGGCTGACGCCGAGCACCTCGAAGCCCTGCGCTTTGTGCTTCTCGTAGGTGGCGATCACGTTGGGCAGTTCTTTCTGGCACGGGCCGCACCAGGTTGCCCAGAAGTCGACGACCACGACCTTGCCGCGGTAGGTGTTCCAGGCCAGCGGCACTCCCTGGGAGGTGACGCCCTCCAGTTGCAGCTCCTTGCCGACGAGGTCGGACTCCTGCACGGCGGGCTTCTTGGCGATCTTCTTGCCGTAGCGCGAGAGCTGCTTGTCGCTGCTGGTGGCGAACGTGTTGCCGAAGATTTCGAACTGCTTTTCGCGCTCGTCGGCGTCTTCCAGGCGATTGATCAGAGCCACGGTGGCCGAAGCCATGCGCAAATGGCGGGCGGCGAGCTTTTCCTTCTCAAAATACTCCTGCAACTCGGTCAGCGTTTCCGGCACCTTCTCCAGCGGAGCTTCCGCGCCGTCGATCGCCTTGCGCTCGGCCTGGTAGAACACGATCAGCCGGGCGAGCTTCGGACGCTCGTCGCCGGCGAATTGCTTGACCGTCGCGGCCAGTTGCTCATCGGCCTTCTCGTCGCCGTTGCAGGCGGCCTGGTGGAGGATGTGCAGCTTCGTCTCGACGGCCAATAGCAGGGCCGAATCGCTCGGCTTCGGTTCCATCTTCATGAGTCGATCGCAGGCCTCAGCCACCGCTTCGGTGAAGCCGGGACGCGACTGAATCGTCTTGGGCTTATCGAGCATCTTCTCGAGCCAGGTTTCCAGCTGGCTGGCATTCAAGTCCGGCTTGGCCGAGTAAGGATTCACCTCGGGCGATTCGGCCGGCTTCTCGGCAACGGCAGGCTTGTCGGCGATTTCGTCCCCCGCGGCAGGGTCGTCGTAGAGGAGAGCACCGAAC
>JAEZAS010000209.1 GCA_023430365.1 Planctomycetota bacterium | reverse complement strand
GGCCAGCCCTCCCCATGCCCTCATCCCGCCTTAGCTTCATCACGGCCGCCGCCTCCCAATCCGCAGCCGCGGGCAGCGACACCGACCTCAGCCAGGTCGAACGAGACATGCTGGCGGCGCTGATGGCCCCCAAAAGCCTGCTGCAAACCAGTCACCAGCCGCATCACGCTCTGCATCGAGTGCTGAAGCCCCATCACCGGTCCGCGGAGCCGTTGGAACCGGTCGAAGGCTTCGATCCGCGCGATTAGCCGCCGGCCGCTACTCGCAGCCGGCGCACTCCTCGAAGCTTTCGGGCTCGACCTGCAGCGTGACATGGTCGATGCCAAACCGCTCGTGCAACAGCGAGCGCACCTCGCGCAGCACGCTGAATTGCATTTGCGGGTCCGCCACCACCACATGGGCCGATAGCGCCGGCATGCCGCTCGTGATGGTCCAGATGTGCAGATCGTGCACCGAAACGACGTCGGCGACGGCGCGTATCGCCTCGCGCACCTCATCGACATCGATGCCGCGCGGCGCGCTCTCCATCAGGACCGAGACCGATTCACCCAGCAGTCGCCAGGAGGAATGAATCACAAGCAGGCCGATCAGCACCGAAGTGAGCGGATCGACCCAGTTCCAACCTTGCCACCAGATGAGCAGCCCGGCGACGATCGCACCGACGCTGCCGAGCGCATCGGTCGCCACGTGCAGCCACGCGCCGCGGACGTTGAGATTTTCCCCGCTGCCACCGCTGAGAATCAGCAAGCAAACGATGTTCACCAGCAAACCACCGGCGGCGATCGCCATCATCAGGCCCCCCTGCACTTCCGGCGGCTGGCCGATGCGGCGATAGGCCTCGTAGAAGATCACGAGCGAGATGGCGATCAATGTGGCGGCGTTGACCAGGGCCGCAAGAATCTCCGCCCGGTAATAGCCATACGTCCGCCGCGAATCGGCAGGTCGTTCCGCAATCCAGATCGCGAACCAACTGAGAGCCAGCGCCGCGACATCCGAGAGCATGTGCCCTGCGTCGGCAAGCAGCGCGAGCGAGTTGGTCCACCAGCCTCCCACGAACTCGGCGACCATATAGCCCGCCGCCAGGAGCAACGTCAGCAGCAAGCGCCGCCGATTGGCCGTTCGGCCGTGCGAATGCGCATGCCCGGCGCCGGCGTGACTGTGCGAATGGTCGTGCCCATGTACGTGGAACATACTGCAAGTCTAGCACTCTCCCCTCTACGCGCTACAGCCGGAGCCTAACAGGCTCCGGAGAAAGACCGCCGGAGATTGCCATGCGAAATTGAGCCCGAACCGCTCGCACCTGTAGGGACGCTTTCCACTGCTCACTCGCCCATCAGGCCGCACGCGCTGTTCTCCGGAGCCTGTTAGGCTCCGGCTTTGGGCCTGCCGGTCGTCAAACTTTACCGGGCGAAGTGGTTCTAGCGGCGGCGATCCGCAAATCGCACAGCGAATCGACCACAATTGTCTTGTGACAGCTCGGCAGCAGGCGTAGGTTCAATTTTGTCTGGCGGAAACGCTTCGGCTGGGCCATGCTCAGCCGCACGAGGTGCGGAGTTCCCAACCCAACGTACAACTTGATTGCTCATGAACGACGCGCCGATTTGCGGCTCGTCTTCAACCTGGTCCGAACCGGACGCGTCACAACCGACCGTCAGGCAAGCCCGCGGGAGTGAAAGCTCCCTGCGGGTTTTTTTGTGGACCGGGCGAATCGCCTGGGTCACGAGACAACAGCCAGCGATCGCTTCACTCAGGCGTGAGCGATCGCCATCTTGCGGCACTCTTCGGCGCAGTGCTCGCAGGCGTCGGCGCAATGCTGGCAATGGTCTTCGCTGTGCTTACGACATTCGGCAGCGCAGGCTTCGCAGGCTTCGGCGCAGAGGCGGCAGATCTCGTGCGCCCAGCGCGAGCCGCGGCTCATCAGCGCGGCGGCCGTCCAGCACAAGCTGGCGCAATCCCGGTCGAGGCGAATGCACTCAGCCATCATCGCCACGTCCGGCTCCTGCAAGCAGGCATTGGCGCAGTTTTCACATTCCTGAGCACAGCGCATACACGCTTCCACGCAACGATCGAATTCGTGTCCGGTCATGGTCCTGTTCTCCGCTTGGCGGCATCGGTGGGAAGAGTCGATCCGAAAGCGTGACGCAACAGGCGCGCCGATACGGCCGTTCGCCGCCTCAAAAGCGGAACCTCAGAAAGCAAACGACTTAAGGTTCACTATGGCGGGGCTTAGCCAGACCACGTCGCTGCAAGTAGAGCGCCGCCAGCCAGCAGAGCAGCGCCCAGACGAGGCCGGCTGTCCATCCTGCAAGCACGTCGGTCGGATAGTGCACACCCAGGTAAACCCGGCTGATGCCGACCAGCACCGTCAGCAGCACCGCGACCACCAGGAAGTAGGCCTTGAGCTGCGGTTCCTTCACGAACCGCGCCAAAAGCGCTCCCAGCGTCAGGTAGGTAACCGCCGAGAGCATTGAATGGCCGCTGGGGAATGAACTGGTGTAGGTCACCGCCAGGTGCGGCACCAGATTGGGGCGCGGACGGTCGAAGAATTCCTTCAGCCCCGTGCTGAGCACGAGCCCGCCCAGCACCGCCACGGCGAGCAGCGCCAGCGCCTGGTACATCCGCCGCATCCAGAGAAATCCGGCGACCGCCAGCGTGAACAACGTCAGCACCACGTTGCCGCCCAGCGCCGTGAGGTCCCGGCCGATTTCTTCGAGCCAGCGCGGCCCCAGCGGATCGGCGGGATCGCCCGGTTCGCGGAGGGCACGCACGGCCCACTCATCAAAGTGGGTCGTGTCCCCCTCTCCGACTTCTTCGGCCAGTTCAACGAAGCCCCAGATCCCGACGACCACGATCAGCAGGGCCGCGAGCACGGTGAACTCGTACTGGCCGATCCAGCGCAGCGCCAGATGCAACCACACTGAGAGCCCATGAAGGGCGGCTCGGACGCGGCCTGGGTTCTGAGTCTCGTTCGACATGGGAGCGACTGCGACAGGGTGGCTTAGCTGGGCGTGGCCATTCTAAGCAACCGGTGCGCCGCAAAATGCCGTCCGCGAAGTCTGTAGCGCCGCCAAAAACGAAACAGCCCGACTGGCACACGTGCCGCCGGGCTGCTGCTAGTCAAGGAAAGACCTTGCAATTATCGCCGAGGCCGATCAGTAAAGAGGGACCAGATCCAGGCCAGATCGCCTTCCGACCGATGCTCGACGGTGGAGTCGTCCTTTTCTTGCGACGACTTGCGATCTTCCGGCTTCTCCCGCTTCTCGTCACGCGGCTTGTCCCGGTTCGAGTCGCGTTCCTTCTTACGGTCGTCGCCACGCGGAGCGTCGTCCCAGGCCCGGCGTTTTTCCGAGGCCTTCTCCTGCCCTTCGGCTCGGCTGTCGCGATCATCGCGGTCCCGGAAGTGATGCGGGGCAAAGCCTCCAAAACCTCCTGGACCCCGTCGGCCGAACTCGGGCCGTTTACCGTCGAACGGGCGTCCCCCCGGCCGATGGTGCATTCCCGCGGCAGGTCCGCGGAAGCCGAGATGGTGATGGTGCAGACCGTGGCCACCAAACCCGCCCCGACCGAAGCCATGCGCTCCGAAGTGGTGGTGGTGGTGATGGTGGTGCGTCATCGCAAACCCACGCTGCGGTCCGCCTTGGAAACCGCGTCCCCAACCGCCGTGGAAGCCGCCGAAGTGCGATCGGCCCGCCATATGCCGCCACGGTCCGGGGCCGCGATGGTGGAAACCATGACCAGGGCGATGCCACGACGCGCTGTGGCGCGCGTGAGGTCCACCCCAGTGGTGACCGCGGTGGTGATGAGCGTGGCGATGTGCGGCGTGGAACCGATGATGCCCGCCGCGATGGCCGGCGTGGCGATGGCGCGGACCGTGATCGCGGTCGCGCCCTTCTGCGCGGCGACCTCGGTCGTCGCGAGACATCCGCTCACGTGGCGGTCGTCCTTCTTTTCGCTTCGCGTCACCGTCGCGCGACCTGGCCTTCTTCTGCGAATCGTCCTTTGCAGATTCTTCCTTCGCGGAGTCGCTCTTGGCCGATTCGCTTTTCTGCTCCGCTCGATCCTTGTCGTCGGCCACGGCAACTTCGGCCTTGGCATCGGACTCGGACTCGGACTCGGACTCGGACTCGGAACGAGTCTCCGCCGCCGCTTCTACCGTCGGCTTGTCGTCTTCGGCATCGTGCGGTTGTGCGCGCACGAGCGTTGGAGAAGTTGCCGCGATTGCGATGCCCGTAAGCATCGAGAACCAAATCCTACGCATCTCAAGCCTCCTCTGTTGAAACAACAATTGGCCCTTTGCCAATCGAGGCGCGCCAGAATGCCCGCCTTTGCTCCTGCGACCAACGAAAAGACACGTGGCAGCCGCTAGCAGACTGTCGCAACCGTGCGCCATCGCGTGTGAGCTTGAGAGTAGAAACACGGGCCGCGCGACAAAGTTTCTCTGGCAAGCCGGAAAGCGCGATTCCACGGAGGCGGCGTCAAGAGTCGCCGCAAACTTCGCACCAAAGCCGCGACCACCGAAACCTGACGAGGCCTGCGGTGTTATCAGGAGTTCGCAAGGCAAGTGCGCGAGATGAACACGTGCGCGGCTTGGCGCAGGACGAACCAATTGCGTCGTCCTGCTTCCACGTAGCTCTAGGTTTCGAACAAGAGCTAGGCTGCCGCCTTGAGCGGGCCTTTGGGCGTGCGGAGGTTGAACAGGCCAAAGATGTCCGCCTGGCTGAGGCCGAGGCTCCCCGGCGCGCCGGTCTGTTCCATGACCGTATTGAAGATGTCGCGCTTATGGTCGAGCACCTGGTTGATGCGCTCCTCGATGGTTCCCATCGCGAGCATGCGCGTGACGGTGACCGTTCCCTTGGCGCCGATGCGG
>JAEZAS010000180.1 GCA_023430365.1 Planctomycetota bacterium | reverse complement strand
GGCAGGGCGTGGCTGGCTTGTCCCACACCGGCAGGCCCCAGTCGGCGGCCAGTTGCCGCACCTCAGCCTTGTTGATGCCGCATTCGGCCAGCGGGCTGCGGATCTGGTGCTCCGCGGCTGCATTCATGCCAGGGCGGTAATCGCCCGTGTCGTCGAGATTGGCGCCGTTGACGATCGTCGGCATGCCCCATTCCGCCAGACGGCGGGTCATTTGCGAGTAAAGCTCGGTCTTGCAGTGGTAGCAGCGATCGGGAGCGTTGCGCAGGTAGTCGTCGCTCGAAAACTCCTCGGTCTGGATGACGATGTGGCGGATGCCGATCAACTCGGCGATCTCGCGCGCCTGATCGAGCTCTCCCTCGGCCAGGCTCGCGCTGACGCCAGTCACGGCGATGGCCCGCTCGCCGAGAGCCAGTTGGGCCGCTTTCGCAACGACGGCGCTGTCCACTCCGCCCGAATAGGCCACGGCACAGCCAGGCAGGCTGGCGAGCGTTTGCAGGAGGGCGTCGCGTTTGGCGGAGAGATCGGACATGCAATTCAATATAGGCAAAAAAGCAGCCCGGCTGTTTCGCACAGCCGGGCTGCTGTTGCGCGACGGAAGTCCGACACGCAAAAGTAACACCTCTCCACCGCGATGCCGTGGGGCGTGGTTTGCCGAGCCCGCACTAATAGGTGGAGACCACAGCCACTGGAATGCGTTAACCGTGCGATTGGCTCGAAAGCCAGAAGGCGACGGGTGGACGCGATCCAGCCGCTAAAATTTCGGCCCCCATGCGGTGGCGTATCGGCTCCGGACAAATAGACGCCGCAGCACGAACATGGCAGATCAGTGTCGTCTGAAATCCTAGCAGCGAGCCCCGCCATGGGCAATGCGGAACTCCCGTAGGTTAGGCCTCCGGCCTGACCGGGAAAAACCTCAGGAGTGCAAGAACCGGCCGGGATGGGGAATTGCCTGGAGCAACGCTTCGGGCGTCCGGAGGGCGAGAATCAAGAGTCGCTTCAATACCACGGCACGGTCAGGCCGGAGGCCTAACCTACGGCAAGAAGCAGCCACGGATGAAACACGGCAGAACACGGATGGGAGAGGGCCAAAAGCCTTGGGAGCTTACTGGCTCTGATCCGTGTTCTGCCTGTGTTTGTTCCGTGGCTTGGCTAATAGCCTCGACGTAGAGACGAGGACTACTTACTCGCTATTCGTTGTTCTCGCGAACCATCGGCTCGAGCACCTTGGTGTTGCGCTCAATCGCGATGACGATCGTCCGCTGCTCCACGCCGTCGGCGCTCGAGGCCACCACCGGCAGCACCTGCCGCTTGTCGGGCATGCTAAGGCGGACGGTGAAGCTGCCATCGGGGCGGATTTTGACCGGATCGCCGCCGAGGGTGACGCGGGCATCGGGCTTGGTCGAACCGAAGAGGATCATTTCGGCGTCGACGTTGAAGAGGAAGTCGCGGTGACGGTTAAGCACTCGCTCGGCGCCAACGCCAAACTGCGAGCCCAGCGGCGAGTTCATCGGCCGGCGGAGCCGTTCTTCAAACAACTCCTGCAGTTCGCCGCTGCTGTTTTCCTCGTGATAGCCGCCGCTGAGGGCGTACACGCGCTCGTAGTTCTCCGCAACGTCGGTCCAGTTCTCGTCGATCGAGTCGGCCGCATCGGGAGCCGGCGTGGTGATCGCATTGCTGCGGGCGATGGCGAAGTACTTGCCGTTGCTGGCCAGGTAGCCGATGTCGACGCGGTAGCTTTGAAGCGGGGTGGAAACGTCGATGTACCAGTTCGTCACACCGCCATGGATTTCGATCTCACGCACGACGCGCTCTGAGGTGCTCGTCGTGGTTCCGCCATCGACTTCCAACAGCCGGAGGACGGGACGGGCGGTGTGCCAATAGGCGGCCAGGGCGGCTTCGGCTCGCTTGACGCTCGCGTTGGTGATCGTCCAGCAGGCGTGCAGCCAGTAGGAATCGCGAACCATCAGGACCAGGCGGTCCTTGTTGGCGGGCGCCTTGGCGTTCGCCTTCGAACCGCTCAGGTCCTTCAGGCGTTCACGCTGGGCGTGGACCTTTTGGATTCGTTCGGCGACGCGGGCCTGCTTAGCCGAGCGGGCAGCCGTCGGTTTGGCGTGCGACTTGCCATTGCCGTTGCCGTTGTGCAGGCGGGTCGTTGACCGGGCCACGGTGGATCGGCTGGGGGCGGCGGTGCGACTGACGGGTTTGTTGGCCTTGGCGGCGGCGCGAGACTTGGCTTTGGCCTTGGCATTGCGGACAAGCGCCTTCACCAGTTCGTCCTTTTTCATGGAGTGGTAGCCCGAAAGCCCCTTCGTCTTGGCCATCTCGGCCAGATCCTTCCAGGTCTGAGTCTTAAGGGAAGCTGTGGTAATCAAGGGACCTCCACCTTCGAACGCAGCATCAACCCCGCGCCACCACCGGCGCAACAGGTGCTACGAACCGTTCACGACAAGGGTTTGTTAGTCGTCCCTGACGGCAATAAAGGCTGGCGGGCGTGCCGAAGGTCCGTCCTCGTTACACACCGAACATTCAAACGACCGCTGGCAACCGTTTTCCCCGGTCTGTCAGCAGCTCCCCTAATCTGGCCACGGCCTGCTGGACGATGCCTAACCTCGCGCCGGGTACAGCAACCCGGTGCGGGAAAAGGGTCCGCAGAGCGGCGAGAGGCCTGCCGCAAGTCGTGGCGACCGCTGCTGGCATCGTTGGGTGCCGGTTGCGGTCCTCCGAATTTCAATCTAATCGAGCCGTCGAAAAAACGCAACGATTGAGGACCATTAAAGCACGGTTTAGGGCAAGTTAATTCCCTTCCGAGTTTAAGGGTTGCGTGATTTCTGGCGGTTGCAACTATTTGGGGATTTCAGCGATCCGTTAGGTCGTCCGAGCGTCCCCCGACCGCGCGCTTCCGAGACCGCTAGCACCGAGTTTCCCGTTTTGCGCAAGCCATTCTCTGTGAAAGACTTCCGTTCAGTGATCCGACTTTGTGAAAAAAAACACGAATTCCCCCGCGGCTTAGTTGACCCTCCGAAATTCCACGGTTAGATTACGCATTCTTCACTAAGCGTCGCCCTTTCACCAGCTTGATGGCTGATAGCGGACGACGCCGCTCTCCCTGGCTTTTAGCGGCACCTCTCCAGTCTCGCCTAAGTCGCTTTCGGAAAACGACTTTGGCCTCATTGGCCCCGCTCGGACAGGCAGCGAATTCCAAGCGTGAACGAAACCCCGAAACTCAGTCCCATCGGTATCGCGATGGGGTGGGTGGCAAAGATAACGACCGTTGCCCTTGAGATGGTCCTTCCGGGCGCACTGGGCGCTTGGGCCGACGATCGTTGGGGGACCAGTTTCCTGTCTTTGCTGGGACTCGCGGTGGGAGTGACGGTGGGAATCTGGCACTTGGTGCAGATGACCAAGGGGCAGGCTTCGAAACAACGCTCAACTGACGATCATAGGGTCGATTCGTGAACCAGAACGCAGGTAACGGCAAAGCACACGCCTCGCTGGCGAGCCTCGCGCTCGGCTGCGCCGTGCTCGCAGTGCTGCTGCTGATCGCCGGAGTGGGCTTCGGCTACTACGGCAGCCAGCGGTCGGGGCATGTGGGCGTGCAGGCGGCGGTGATCGCGGGCTCCGTTTGCTGGCTGGCGGGCTGTATGGCTCTGGTGGTGAGCTTTGTCGGTCACCGCTTCGACTGGGGCGCTCAATCGGTGCTCGGTTCGATGGGAGTCCGACTCGGCCTGCCCATGGTGGCGGGAATCGCCTTGCAACGGTTGTCCCCGTCGCTCGCCGAGGCGGGCGTGTTTGGGATGATCCTCGGCAACTACTTGATCATGCTCGTCGCCGAAGCCTTGCTGTCGCTGAAGTTCGTCTCGACCTCCTCCAAGCCGATGACAAAGGCAGTCTAAGTCCATGGCCGACCCGGTACTGCACATCAAGGACAGCTACTACTTCGAAGTGCCGAAGGCGCTTTGGATGCGCGCTAAAGACGACCGCGACTTTCCGGACGTCTGGGTTTCGCTCGATCCCGATTTTCAGGACTGGGAATTCGCCCGCCTGTACGACCGCCTGAAGAAATTGGGTGTGATCGAGGTCTCCGAAGAACAAGCCGAGCACGAGTGGCACGATTGGCTTCATCACGACCACGCCAACGCCGGCAAGCCGTTCGACGTGTTCCTCGAGGAGTATCACTACCCCAGGAACCTTGAAGCGTTCAACGCTTGGAAGAAGGCCGAGATCGCCCGCGCTCGCTCGGCCAAGGATGACGCCCTCGAGAAGTCGGTCGAAGAGACGAAGTTCGGCGACTGGCTCAACGACAACCCGGCCGCCGCAAATCTGCACTACAAAGAGTTCTCGGCGAAGTACCACGACGACAGCAACTTCCGCACGGAGTGGAAAGCGGCCAAGCAAGAGGCTGGCAGCGTCAAAGAGTACAAGGCCGAAGGACACGTCAAGGATTGGGATGCCGGCAAGGTCGCAGCCTACAACCAGCACCTGTCGGGCAAGATCCTGATTCCGCAGCCATTCGGCACTCTGCGGAACCTGTACGAAAAAGATCCCGGCTGGGACAACTTCGCGATCTCGAAGTTCATGATCATCCAGCTGGTGGTGGCGCTGATCATCGCCGTGCTGTTCAGCTGGCTGGCCCGCCGCGTGGCCAACGGGGCCGCGCCCAAGGGCAAGCTCTGGAACCTGCTCGAGACCTTCGTCGTGTTCATTCGCGACGAGATTGCCGAGCCGGCGATCGGCCATCACGACGCCCACCGCTTCACGCCGCTGCTTTGGAACATTTTCTTCTTCATTCTGGGGATGAATTTGTTTGGCATGATCCCGTGGATGGGGGCTCCGACAGGCACGTTCGGTGTTACGCTGGGCCTGGCGCTCTGCATCATGGGCACCGTGCTGGTGGGCGGCATGCTAAGCCTGGGGCCGGTTGGTTTCTGGAAGAACATGATTCCCCCGATCGATCTCGGTCGCCCGGCCAACCCGGTGATTCGCGTCGTCGCAATTGGCTTTGAAGCGATTCTAAAGGCCGGCATTTTCCTCATCGAAGTGGCCGGTTTGGCGATTCGGCACGGTGTGCTTGCCATTCGTCTTTTGGCGAACATGGTGGCCGGCCACCTGGTGTTGCTGGGGGTGATGGGACTCGCGTTTGGCGCTCAGGCGGCAATCGCGTTTTCGAACCTGCCCGGCTGGCAATGGGGCGTCGCCGCGACGATCGCGGTGATTGGCTCGACGCTCTTTAGCATCCTGGAGTTGTTTGTCGCCTTTTTGCAGGCGTACATTTTTACTTTTTTGGCGGCGTTGTTCATCGGATCGGCGGTTCACGAGCATCACTAAAGGCTCACGCCGTGAGGCTGTTCGCGCAGGCGTTTGGAAACACATTTCCCATCTAGAGGAGTTCGACCGTGAAGAAGTTTGCTTCGTTGCTGGCTGTGGCATTCGTGATGGTTCTCTGTCTGGCTGTGCCGGCGTTCGCTCAGGACGGCGCTGCGGGACCGAATCCCGGCGGCCAGTGGTCGCTGATCAACTTCACCGCCGCCTTCGGCGTCGGCCTGACCGTGATTGGCGCCGCCTACGGCATCAGCAAGCTGGCCAGCAGCGCTCTGGAGAGCATGGCCCGCCAGCCGGAAGTCGCCGGCAACATCCAGACGGCGATGATCATCGCCGCCGCTCTTATCGAAGGTTTCACCTTCTACGCGCTCTACATCTGCTCGGGCCTGTAAGCTCAGCGACAGAGAGCGTGTGAGCCTGATGTCATTCGTTTGCGGAGTTGGGTCATGACTGTCAACCGATTCTCTTGCCTTGGGCATGCACTGGCGCCGGTGCTGATGGCCGTCGCGGTGTTCGCCGCACAGATCGCGCTGGCGCAAGACGAACAACCGCCTGCCGAGACGACCGAAAAGGCCGCTCCGGCTGCGTCGGCTGACGAACCCGCTCCTCCGCCGGCCGAAAAGGTCGAAGACGCCAAGGGCGACCTGGTGGAAGAGGCGGGCAAGACCACTTCTAAAGCGGCCGACACGCATGAAAAGGCGGCTGGCCAGCAGGATGAGGGCGTGAAGGCGGCCTCGAACGAGCTGCATGAAGATCATCACGAAGGTGATGGTCACGATCATGGCGCTCACGATCCGACCGATCTGAGCCACAACAACGCCACCGCCAACATCGCCAACCCGGCCGACATTCGGTTCGACATGGCGATCTACTCGGCCGTAGTGTTTTTCCTGCTGCTCTTCCTGCTCGGCAAGTTTGCCTGGGGACCGATTTCGCACGGGCTCGAGACTCGCGAGAAGTCGATCGCCGACAAGATCGAGCAGGCGACGCGGGCCGCCGAGGAAGCGACCGCCCAGTTGAAGCAGTACGAGGCCAAACTCGCCGCGGCTGCCGACGAGGCGCGGGCGATTGTGGCCCAAGCTCATAAGGATGGCGAAGCGACTCGCGAAAAGATCGTGGCCGAGGCGAACGCCGCTGCCCAGCGGGAACGCGAACGGGCGGTGGCCGACATCAACGCGGCCAAGAACGAGGCGCTCCGCGAAATCGCCAAGCAATCGGTCGACACCGCGATCGCCCTGGCTGGGAACATCGTCAAACGCGAAGTGAAGCCAGCCGAACACGAGCGGCTGATCAGCGACGCGCTGAGCGGATTCAAGAAGGCGAACTAAAGGGAATTGCGGATTGCGGATGGCAAATCGCGGATTGGAAGGCTGGCAGAGGTCAATCTCTGTCCCCCTAATCCGCAATTCGCAATCTGCAATCCGCAATAGAAAAACGCATGGCCGATAACGCACAATCCGAAGGCGCCTTCGATCAGGGGCGCGAGCACCTGGGGCACGAGTATGGCAAGGCCTTGCTCGGCGCCGCCCAGAAGGCTGGCGAGATCGATCGCGTTTTGGAAGAGCTGGAGTCGCTGGTCGACGACGTGCTCAACAAGCTGCCGCAATTCGACGCCACGCTCTCCTCACCGCGAGTCGACAGCGCCGAGAAGGTGCGGATGATCGACGCAGCGTTCAAGGGGAAGATGTCGCCGCTGCTGCTCAACTTCCTCAAGGTGCTTGTCAAGCACGATCGCTTCGGCTCGATCCGGGCAATCCGCCGGGCGGCTCGCAAGGTCTACAACGAACTGCGCGGCCGAATGGAAGTGACGGTGCGCACGGCGACTCCCCTGAGCAACCCGCTGCGACAGACGATCGTCGATCGGCTGAAGGCGCAGCTCGGCAAGGAGATCGAACTGAAGACCCAGGTCGATCCCGAGTTGCTGGGCGGCATTGTCGTGAAGATCGGCGACACGCTGTATGACGGCAGCCTGAAGAACCGCCTGGAGCGAACCCGCGGCGTGGCCTTGGAAGCGACGATGGCGTCGATCAGCCGGGCGACGGAGCGGTTTGCGACAGCGTAAGGATGATTGCGGATTGTGGATTGCGGATTGCGGATTGGAGAGCCAGTCGATTCGTTCGCTCGCCCTTCAATCCGCAATCTGCAATCCGAAATCCGCAATCGAAAGATACAAGAGACAATCATCCTCTCAACGTTAGAGGTTCGAGATGAAGTTCAACGCCAGTGAAATCGCCTCGGTCATCCAGCAGGAGATCGAGAAGTACGAGAGCACGATCGATGTCCGCGAAGTGGGCACGGTGCTCGAAGTGGGTGACGGTATCGCCCGGGTGTACGGCCTGTCGGGCATCATGACCGGCGAAATGGTCGAGTTTCCCAACGGGGTGATCGGCCTGGCGTTCAACCTCGAAGAGAGCAGCGTCAGCGTCATCATTCTGGGCGACTACCTGCAGATCCAAGAAGGCGACGAAGTCCGCGCCCTCGGCAAGCTGTTGAGCGTGCCGGTCGGCGAAGGGATGATCGGCCGAGTGGTGGATCCGCTCGGCAACCCGCTCGACGGCAAGGGTCCGATCGCCACCAGCGAAACTCGTCCGGTCGAATTCATGGCTCCGGGCGTAGCCGGTCGTCAGCCGGTAAAAGAGCCGCTCCAGACGGGCATCAAGGCGATCGACGCCATGACCCCCATCGGACGCGGTCAGCGCGAATTGATCATTGGCGACCGCAAGACGGGCAAGACCACGATCGCGATCGACACGATCCTGAATCAGAAGAATTCGGGCGTGAAGTGCTTCTACGTGGCTATCGGCCAGAAGGAATCGTCGGTCGCCAACACGATCCGCGTGCTCGAAGAGCACGGCGCGATGGACTACACGACGGTGATCCTCGCCGGCGCCAGCGCCCCTGCCCCGCTGCAGTTCTATGCGGCGTACGCAGGAACCGCGATGGCGGAGTACTTCATGTACAAGGGCGAGCACGCCCTGATCGTCTACGACGACTTGTCGAAGCAGGCCCAGGCCTATCGCCAGCTCTCGCTGCTCGCCCGTCGTCCGCCGGGACGCGAAGCCTATCCGGGTGACGTGTTCTACTGCCACAGCCGCTTGCTCGAACGCTCGGCCAAGCTGTCGGCGGAACTGGGCGGCGGTTCGCTCACCAGCCTGCCGATCATTGAGACGCTCGAAGGCGAAGTGTCGGCCTACATTCCGACCAACGTGATCTCGATCACCGACGGCCAGATTTACCTGCAGCCCGACTTGTTCTTCAAGGGCATCCGCCCGGCCATGAACGTCGGTATCTCGGTGTCGCGCGTGGGTGGTTCGGCCCAAATCAAAGCGATGAAGGACAAGCAGGTGGCAGGCGGTCTCCGTCTGGCCCTGGCCGCCTTCCGCGAACTCGAAGCGTTCGCCCAACTCGGTACCGACCTCGACGCGGCCACCCAGGCCCGTCTCGATCGCGGCTACCGGATGGTGGAACTGCTAAAGCAGCCAGCCTATCAGCCGATGAACGTGATGGATCAGATCCTGATCATCTTCGCCGGCAATACGGGCATGTTGGACAACGTACCGGTGAACCGCGTGCGTGATTTCGAAACCGGCCTGATCCAGTACATGCACACGACCAAGTCGGGCGTGTACCAGCAGCTGGTCGAGAAGAAGGAACTGACCCCGGAGATTCGCCAGGCCCTGACCGACGCGATCGCCGAGTTCAAGGCGAGCTTCTCGCGGACCAGCGGAGCCGTTGTGGCGAAGTAGTGAGTGAGGAGCTATAGGGTCGAGCGATAGAGCTGTAGGG
>JAEZAS010000377.1 GCA_023430365.1 Planctomycetota bacterium | reverse complement strand
ACCCGCGCGTGATCGTGCAACAACTCCGAAAGCTGCAGCCGAGCGAGAAAATCGGGGCGGGAGCCCACCGTCGTGTTGTCCGAAACCGCCCGGTACTCTCGCTCCGCCCAGTCGAACAGCCCGCGTTTTTGCAACTCGTAACCGATTGCAATGCGCTCAGCAATGTTGCTGCTCTTGAGTTCGAGCGACTTGCGAGCGGTTTGCTCGGCGAGCTCTTCCTTGCCGGTTTTGAGCTGCGTTTCCGCCAGGCGATACAGGAGCAGAGCGCTGTCGTTGAACACTCCCGGAAAGCGGTCGGCCACTTCCTGCACCGCTTCCCAGGCCTCGCGTTCCACGAGCCTATTCACGATCTCCGTCACCTGCTCCGTGGTGCCATCGAGCAGCGTGATCGTGCGGCGGATGACGGCCACGGCTTCGTCGTCTCGCTCGAGCTTTTGCAGCAGGGCCACCTGCCAGCGGTAAAGGTCACGGACAATTTCCCGCGAGGTTTGATCGGGCTGCACGGGGAGCAATTCCTGCTCCTTGCGAATGATCGCGTCCCACTCGGCGAGCGTCGGTTCGGGTTGCTCGATCGTTCGCGACAAGATCCGCAGCCAGTCCGAAGCCGGCCGGCGGCTGTTGCCGACCGTCGCAACGATCGTCTTCGCCATCTCCGCCCGCTCAGCCTCTTTCTCGGGCGGCGTGAGGCTCATCACCAACAAGGCGGCCTTCTTCGAAAGCTCCGGATCGATTTCGAAGCGAGTCAGGCGGCAGAGAGCCGCCAGCCCTTGCCGGTCCGGCAGCTTCGCCAGTTTATTCATTCGGCTGAGGCGATCGCCCGGTTTCGCGTCACCATAGCCTTTCAGCACGCGCACGACGTCGGGCGAATCGCCATCGACATGCCAGCGAACGCTCAGGCCCCGCACCAGGTACTTGGCGCGCAGTTGAATCTCGATGTCGTCGCTCTTCTGAGCGTCAATCAAGGAGTCGAACGCCTCCAGGCCCAGGCGGGCAAGCTCAGCCTGCGCCTGCTCGCGCTCGGCGAAGTCGGCCGCTCCGAGTCGCTCGATCAAGCGGGCGATTTGCTCTCGGTTCGAGCCCGCCTCGTCGCTCGCCTTGCGGGCGTCCAGCGAAGACGCGTCGGCTGCCCCCGCCCCGGCAGCAAAAGCTCCGCCGGCCGCTACCAACCAGGCAGCCATCCATACCTTCAGCCAGCAGTGCTTCATCACAAGGCCACTCCACAAGAGGTCGTCCCGCTTCAGCATACCCCGCCCCGATTCCGACCAGCAAGGCGAAGGAGTCGGCCTACAACGGGTTTTACTAGTCCCCGCGCAGGTCACCAGATGTACGTTAAGCTAAATCCGACAAGCAGTTAAGGATTTCGCCCTCCGATTTCCCACAATACCCCCAACGGGTGGGTCACACAGCCTACAACATTTCGCTCGGCAGAGCGTGCGAAGATCCCAGGAAAGCACCCCGCCTCTACCCCGCTTTCGCCCTCGGCGCAGCAACGACCGGCCCACGCCCAAATTTTCGGGCGAGGGTCGGATCGCAAAAATCTTAACAACTATTAAACACACTGTCAACACACGATTTCGGCTGCGTGGATCTCTGACTTCGAGTGCCGATTGCTCCTCCCAGCCCGTCCTCCGTTACAATTACGGTTTCTGCGAACCCGCCCAACCTGGAGTACAGCGTGGACCCGAAGCTGACGCCGAAAATGGAGGCCAATGTGCTCGCCTGCCTGAAGGACTGCGACGCTTCACCCGCGCCGTACGAAGTCGTCACCGAGTACCTGGAGAACATGAAGGTCAGCCCCCACTGGACCGAAGCCGAAATCGGCGAGTTCCAGACGCGTGTCCTCCGGGCTCTGCTCGGCCGCTCCCGCAAGCAGGACCTCGAATAACCGCCTTGGCTGACCCGAGTTGATCGAGCGCTGCTCTGAAGCGTTGCCGATGAAAATCCACTACCAAGGCAAGACCTACGCTTCGCTCGCTCAGTTGCCTCCCGAGGGCCGCGACCTGTTTGCCCGGTTGACCAGCCATCTCGCCGATCACGATCGCAATGGCATCCCCGATCTGCTGGAACAGGCTGACAGCGAGAGCGAAATCACCTTGAAGAGCGATCGCGAGATCGTCATCAACCGCCACTCCTACCAGGGACTGGACGCAGCCTCCCCCGAGGACCAACAACTGCTCCGGCGCATGCGCCAGTTGTTCGATCAGATCGGCGACGAAAAGGCTCCCTACGAGCCGCGGACATCCATCGTCGAGGTGGATGTTAACGGGTCGCCGGTCAACCTCGATCGGTTCCGCGCATTGGCGAGTCGCTACCTGGGAATCGATGATCGCCACCCGCTGGCTAGCCATTTCACCTGGCCGGGAATTCTGTTCTCGCCGCTTGTCCACAAGCTCGTCTGGCTGGTGGGCATGCTCGTCATGATGGCCATTTTCGCAGTGCTAAACCACTACGTGACCAAGGCCGTGGGCTTGTAGTCGCTGCCCGAAAGCCAGCTCTGCGCAAGCAGGTTCAGGCTCCGCCGAAGTACGTTGAAACAAGCGTCCTGCGGCCTGTAACAACCGGCCATTTTCTGCGCCTCATCGTCTGGCAGCCAGCGGCAATTTACGTGTGCCGACCCATCCCCGAGCGGGGTTCCAGCACTGGCTCGAATCAGTATCATTTCCTCCCCGCTCGGACTACTCGCAAGCAGCTGCGTTCGCAGCATGCAGGGGCGGCGGCTAACGGGTGTAAGGAGAGGCTATGAGTATCGCTGAAAAAGAGATGAAGGGGACCAACGGCAAGGCGCGCACGACGGCGTTTGATCAGGCGAAGGCCGATCAGTTCGCGGAGCGTTTGCTGACGGCGATCAACAACGCGGGCACGATGATCATGCTCTCGGTGGGGCATCGTACCGGTCTGTTCGACACGCTGGCGCAGATGACTCCTGCCACCAGCCAGGACATCGCCGCCGAGGCGGGACTGAACGAGCGCTACGTGCGCGAGTGGCTCGGCTCGATGGTGGCTGGCAAGATCGTCGATTACGCCCCGGCGACAAAGTCATATTCGCTGTCGAACGAGCACGCGTCGCTGCTGACTCGCTCGGCGGTCCCGAACAACTTTGCCGGCGTGGCGCAGTGGATCTCGGTCCTGGCGGGCGTTGAGGACGAGATCATCGAAAAGTTCCGCACCGGTGGCGGCATCGGCTACGAGTGTTTTCATCGGTTCCATCACGTCATGGCAGAGGAAAGCGGTCAGACGGTGGTTTGGGCGTTGCTCGACCACATTCTGCCCCTCGTGCCAGGACTGAAGGACAAGCTCGAAAAGGGCATCGATGTGCTCGACGTCGGCTGCGGCGCCGGGCGGGCGATGATCCTGCTCGCGCGGATGTTCCCCAAGAGCCGCTTCCTGGGCATCGACCTGTGCCAGGACGCCATCGCCCTGGCCCGCCAGCACGCGAGCGAAGAACGGCTGACGAACATCAAGTTCGAGGCCAAGGACGATACGCAAATCGAAGGCAGCGCGCGGTTCGACCTGATCACGGCCTTCGACGCCGTCCACGATCAGGCCGATCCAGCCGGTCTGTTGCGCTCGATCGTGCGATTGCTCAAACCGGACGGAACGTTCCTGATGCAGGACATCGGCGTGTCGAGCCATCCGGAAAAGAACGTCGCCCATCCACTCGGCGCGTTCGTCTACACCGTCTCCTGCATGCACTGCATGACGGTGTCGCTCTCGCAAGGCGGCGCTGGTCTGGGCGCCGCCTGGGGTGAAGAACTGGCCCAGCAGATGCTCGCCGAGGCGGGCTTCAAGAACGTGACGACAAACAAGCTGCCGCACGACATCATGAACAACTACTACGTGGCGAAGCTGCAGTAGGCGTGGTTCACGATTCAAGCGATGGAAGCGTCAACTCGTGAC
>JAEZAS010000103.1 GCA_023430365.1 Planctomycetota bacterium | reverse complement strand
CCACTTTGGCCGCTGGCATCGCCAAGGAAATGGCCTGGCTTGATGCGGAAATGAGCCGCCAGGGGTGTTTTTGCTAAGCTTCGCGCGAAGTTATCAGCCCTGACTGATGAACAGATGGCGAGTGGCGGCGGCGGAAACCGATACTGCCTCTAGACGGCTTATTTCCCGCCCATGAGAGGCTCGTAGGATGCGCAATTTGTTTGACGCAAGGCTGCGTGATCACTAGTATTAGGGGTCAGTTTGGCAGTCTGATAGCATCCCTCTCCGCGCAAGGCCAACGACATGCATCACGGATTGATCCGCACCCGCGACTGGAACTTGCTGAGCGGCGTTGTGATCGCCCTGTCTCTGACCGTTGCCCATGGCTCCTGGCTCGCATCGGCTGGCGCTGCCGAAGGCGATGCGGCGGCGGAACCCACGGCTGAGCAGATCGCTTTCTTCGAGAAGAAGATTCGCCCGATCCTGGTTGAAAATTGCCAGAAGTGCCACGCCTCGGAAAAGCAGAGCGGCGAACTTCGTCTCGACTCGCGTGACCATCTGATGGTCGGCGGCGATTCGGGCCCCACAGTGGTTCCCGGCAAGCCCGAAGAGAGCCTGCTGATCGAGGCGGTGAAGTACGAGTCGTTCGAAATGCCACCCAGCGGCAAGCTGAAGGACGCCGAAATCGACGCTCTGACGGAGTGGGTCCGAATCGGCGCTCCCTGGCCCAAAGAACATGGCAGCAGCCAGGGCGGACCGGCCCTGCGGCAGAATCGGGACAAGATCAGCGACGAGGATCGCGCCTGGTGGGCATTCCAGCCTGTTCAGGATCCACCCGTTCCCGAAATTCCGGGCGATACCTGGTCGCGCAACCAGGTCGACCGCTTCTTGCTCGCCCGCATGCAGGGCGAGGGGCTGACGCCTGCTCCGGAAGCCGATCGCGCGACGCTGATCCGCCGCCTGTACTTCGACCTGATCGGCCTGCCGCCGAAGCCCGAAGAAATTGAAGCCTTCGTCCAGGACGAGCGGCCTGAAGCTTATGAACTGCTCGTCGATCGCCTGCTCGCCAGCCCGCACTATGGCGAACGCTGGGCGCGTCACTGGCTCGACGTGGTTCGCTACGCCGAATCGGACGGCTATCGCCAGGACGCCTATCGCCCGCTCGCTTGGCCCTACCGCGACTACGTCGTTCGCTCGTTCAACGCAGACAAGGCCTACACTCAGTTTGTTCGCGAACAATTGGCTGGCGACGAAATCCCCGGCGGCGATGCCGACGCGATCGTCGCCACCGGCTTCTTGCGGCTGGGCATGTATGAGTACAACCAGCGCGATGTGAAGGGGCAGTGGTCGCTGCTGCTGAACGAAATCACCGACATCACCGCCGACACCTTCCTCGGCCTGGGCATGGGCTGTGCCCGTTGCCACGATCACAAGTTCGACCCGATCCTGCAAAAGGACTATTTCCGGCTGCAGGCCTTCTTCACGCCGCTGTCGATGCGAGACGACATGCTCGCCGCCAACCATACGGAGATTAGCGAATACAATCGCAAGCTCGCCGCGTGGGAAGAAAAGACGGCCGACATTCGCCGGCAACTCGATGAGATCGAGGAGCCGCATCGCAAGGCGGCCGCGGCTGGTCCGCTGCGATTGTTCCCCGAAGACTGTCAGGAATTCCTCTACAAGAAGCCGGAAGAACGCACCCCGTACCAGGAGCAGATCTTCCAACTCGCCTATCGCCAGGCGGCGGGTGCGGTGAAAGGCGTCGACTTCAACAAGAAGTTGAAGGGGGAAGAGCTGGAGCGCTGGAAAAAGCTGAAGGAAGAACTGGCGAAGTTCGACGGCGAGAAGCCCAAGGCGCTCCCGGTCGCCTACGGCGCCACGGACGTCGGTCCGCAGGCTCCGCCGACGACGGTTCCGAACAAGGCGCGGATGGGTGAGATTGAACCGGGCGTCCTGACGCTGTTTGATCCCAACCCGATGGAGATTCCGCCGTCCCCCAATTCGCAGACGACCGGCCGTCGAACGGCGCTGTCGGCTTGGATCACCGATCCCGCGAACCCCCTCACGCCCCGCGTGATGGTCAATCGCATCTGGCAGCATCACTTCGGCCGCGGACTGGCGGAATCGCCGAGCGACTTTGGTCGCCTCGGTCAAGCGCCGACCCATCCGGAACTGCTGGACTGGTTGGCGATGGAGTTCATCGACCACGGCTGGTGCGTCAAGCACATGCATCGCCTGATCGTCACATCGTCGGCCTATCGCCAGGCCTCGCACGGCCCGGAACTGGTCGCCTCGATTCAGAACGATCCGAACAACAAGTGGCTCGCTCGCATGACGGTCCGCCGCCTCGCCGCGGAGCAGGTGCGTGACGCGGCGCTCGTGGTCACCGACGAACTCGATCCTCGACTGGGTGGTGAAGGGGCGGACAAGATTGCTCGCCGTTCGATCTACCTGAAGGTCATTCGCAACAAGCGGGACGTGTTCCTCGACGTTTTCGATGTTCCGGATGGCATGGCCAGCATGCCGATTCGCAACGTCACCACGACGCCGACCCAGGCGCTGATGATGATCAACGGCCCGTTCATGTTGTATCGCTCAAAAATCCTCGCCGGCCGGGTCGAAAAGGCCGCCAAGGGGAGCGAGAACCCAATCGAAGCGAAAGTAAACGAAGTCTATCGCCTCACTCTCGGCCGCAAGCCGAGCAGCGAGGAATTGGATCTGGCCTCCACCTTCCTGGAGGAAGGCGAAGGCAAACCCAACGAGCGGCTCGCGGACTTGTGTCACGTGCTGCTCAACTCGAACGAGTTTTTGTACGTGGATTAGTTTCCAAGCACCCCGCCTGACCTCGCTCGCGCGGGAGCGCCAGCCTGGACGCCTCGCGTCGTCTGAATTCGACCGACAGGTATACGTTTTTTGCTCGTGGACGCTGAGCGTCCGACCTTGCCAGTCCGTCGCCTCGCGGCGCCCGGCAAGGACAGTTTCCGGAAAGCAGACTGATGGAAATTCAACGCTTCGGCCGCGGTCCGTTTTACACGTCGCGTCGCGACATGTTGCTTGGCGCCGGTATGGGCTTTGGCGGGCTGGCCCTCGCCAGCTTGCTGGGCAATTCTGCGCAGGCCAAGGACAGCGGCATCCCGGAAACGGCCGGCAAATTGTCCGACGGCAAGCCCCATCATCCGCAGCGGGCCAAGAGCATCATCTTCCTCTTCATGGAAGGTGGCCCGAGCCACATCGACACCTTCGATCCCAAGCCTGCGCTCGAGAAGTTCGCCGGCAAGCCTCTGCCTTCGTCGTTCAAGCCGGTCATTCTGGCGATGGGCGAGAAGGACCCGCCGATCATGGCGTCGCAGCGCAAGTTCAAACAGTACGGCGAGGGTGGTCTGTGGATTAGCGACTGGCTGCCGCACACCGCCGAATGCGCCGACGACCTGTGCGTGGTCCGCTCATGCGTGAGCGACGGCATCAACCACTCCGGCGGCGTCTGCCAGATGAACACCGGCAGCATCCTCGGCGGCCGGCCTTCCCTCGGCGCCTGGGTCTCCTACGGATTGGGAACGGAAAACGACAACCTGCCCGCGTTCGTCGTGCTGGAAGACAACCAGGGGCGCGTGGTGAACGGTCCGCGCAACTGGAGCGCCGGGTTCATGCCCGCCGGCTACCAGGGCACCCCGTTCGTTAACGGTCCGGAACCCATCCGCTACCTCGACACACCCAAGGAAGTTTCCAGCCAGCGTCAGCGCAAGAAGCTGGAGCTGCTGCACGCTCTCAACCAGCGGCATGCCTCGGACCGGCGCGATCAAACCGAGCTCGACGCCCGCATCGCCAGCTACGAGTTGGCTTTCCGCATGCAGGCCGAAGCGCCGCACGTGGTCAACCTGGAAGATGAAACGGCGGAAACCCAGGCCCTCTACGGCATGGATCAAAAGGAAACCGCCACCTTCGGCCGGATGTGTCTGCTGGCCCGCCGCATGGTCGAACGCGGCGTCCGTTTCGTGCAGCTCTATCACGGCAGCGGCAGTCGCTGGGACGCCCATAACAACCTCGAAAAGAACCACAGCGGGCTGTTCAAGGAGTCCGACAAGCCGGTCGCCGGCCTGCTGAAGGACCTGAAGCGCCGCGGCCTGCTGCAGGACACGCTCGTCGTCTGGGGCGGTGAATTCGGCCGAACTCCGATGAGCGAACAAGGCAACGGCCGCGACCACAACCCGACCGGCTTCACCATGTGGTTTGCCGGCGGCGGCATTCCCGGCGGTCGCACCGTGGGCGCCACGGACGAGATCGGTCTGCACGCGACCGAAGATCGCCTGCATGTGCACGACCTGCACGCAACCATGCTGCGGATGCTCGGCCTCGACCACATGCAGCTCATGTATCCGCACAAAGGCCGGCCGGAACGCCCGACGCTCAACGAAGGGCACGCGAGCGAAAAGATCATGTTCGGCTAGTCTAATAGCCGCAAGACCATCGGCGAGCGGGACGCGTAAGCGTCCCGGTTAACGGCGCCGGCGGACGTCTATTCTCACAAGCATCGGGACGCTCACGCATCCCGCTCGCCTTTTTAGTCCACGCTGACGATCGTTCCAGCGTGGCAGCGGCGGAGTTTGCTCTCCGTCTGCAGCAGCAAGGCGCCGTCCTCATCGATGCCCGTGCAGCGTCCCACAACGGTTTGCGGCCCCGAATTTAGCCGAACGGTTCGCCCGTCGAGATAGCTGCGTTTGCGCCAGTCTTCGATCAGCGAGCTAAATCCCCGCTGGGCCAAAAGCCGCCAGCGGGCTTCGATTCGTTCGAGCAGCGCCAGCAGCACCTCGCTCAGGTCCCGCCGCTGGCCGTCGTAGTCGATGAGCGAAATGGCGCTTCGCTGCAGCTCGGCCGGCGCTTCGCGGAAGCTGTTGTTCACGTTCAACCCGACGCCGATCACCAACCGATCCCGAACCGGCGGCGTCTCGATCAGAATACCGCACGCCTTCCGACCAAGCAGGTACACGTCGTTCGGCCATTTGACCTGGGCATCGAGCGAGCCGGTGAGCGATTCGAGCGCCTCGCAGATCGCCAGCCCCGTCGTCAGCGACAACTGGGGCCAGCGATGCGCGGGAATGTTCGCAGCCGACGATTCGATGGCCAGCGAAAAGGTGATCGCCCCTTCGGCTGCCCACCACTGGTTGGCTCCGCGACCGCGCCCCGCGGTTTGCCGATCGGTGAGCACGAGCAGCGGCAACTCGGCATCGGGCGCCGCCGTCAGTTGCAGCGCCCGATCATTGGTCGAGCCGATCTCGGCAAGATGCTCGATCTGGCGCACCAGGCCGGCGGCCCGCAGCCGATCGAGGTCGTACAGCGCGGACACGCTTACTCAATCCGCACCAGCAGGTCGCCGGTTTCGACGCGACTGCCCGGCTTCACGAGCACCTCGGCCACTTTGCCGTCGACTTCGCTGTAGATGGTGGTTTCCATCTTCATCGCTTCGAGCGAGAGGAGCTTCTGCCCCTTCGCCACCGCATCGCCGACTTTCACGCCCACCGTGACCACCATGCCCGGCATGCCGGTGCCAACCTGCTTCGGATCAGCAGGGTCAGCCTTCACATTGGTCACGGCCGACGATTCGAGCGAAAGGTCGGCAACCGTCACGTCGCGCGGCTGGCCGTTGAGCTCGAAGAACACCGTCCGCTTGCCGTCGGCGTGCGGTTCGCTGATCGTGAGGAACTTGATGATCAGCGTCTTGCCTTCTTCAATATCGACGCCGATTTCCTCGCCCACTTCCTGACCGTAGAAGAACACGGGCGTCGGCAGGATGCTCGTATCGCCGTACTTCTTCTGGTGATTGACGAATTCTTCGTACACCTTCGGGTAGAGCAGGTAGGACAGAACGTCGCGGTGCGTTGCCTCACGACCGGCCATTTCCTTGATCTTTGCCGCCGCCGCTTTCAGATCGGCGGGAGGCAGGCTCTCGCCAGGCCGGCCGCTGAGCGGCTTGCGGTCGCGAAGAATCCGCTTTTGCACCGCTTCGGGGAAGCCTCCCGGCGGGCTGCCCATCATGCCGCTCACCAGGTCGATGATCGACTCGGGGAACGCCAGGTCGCGGTTGCCTTCGAGCACGTCCTTCGACGTCAGGCCGTTCGCCACCATGAACAGCGCCAGATCCCCCACCGCCTTCGAGCTGGGGGTCACCTTCACGATGTCGCCGAGAAGCTGATTGCACTCGGCGTACATCTTACAGATGTCGTGCCACTGCTCGGCGAGTCCCAGAGCACGGGCCTGCTGGTAGAGGTTGGTGTACTGACCGCCGGGCATTTCGTGCTCGTACAGGTCCGCCGCCGCGGGCAGCATGACGCTGTCGAACGGCGTATAGAACTCGCGGGCCGCCCGCCAGTATTCCGACAGCTCGTAGAGCATGTCGCCGCAGAGCCCCGTGTCGCGATCGGAGAAGCGAAGGCCCTCGACCACGGCGTTCAGGTTCGGCTGGCTGGTGCCTCCCGACATCGAGGCCATGGCGGCGTCAGCGATGTCGAGCTTCATTTCGGCGGCTTTGAAGATCGAAGCCGCCTGCATGCCCGCCGTGTCGTGCGTGTGGAAATGGATCGGAATGCCGATTTCCTGCTTCAGCGTTTTGACGAGTTGCTCGGCCGCGTACGGCTTGCACAGGCCCGCCATATCCTTGATCGCCAGGATGTGCGCCCCGAGCTTTTCGAGCTCCTTGGCCAGCTCGACGTAGTACTTCAGGTCATACTTCGGCCGGCTGGGGTTGAGGATGTCGCCCGTGTAGCAAATGGCCGCTTCGCAGATGCCTCCTGCTTGCAGCACCGCCTCCATGGCGACGCGCATGTTCGGCACCCAGTTGAGCGAGTCGAAGATGCGGAACACGTCCATGCCCGCCGCGCAAGCTTCCTTGCAGAACTCGCTGACGACGTTGTCCGGATAGCTGGCGTAACCGACGGCGTTCGACGCGCGGAACAGCATCTGGAAGAGAATGTTGGGAATCTTCTCCCGCATTTCGGCCAGCCGCTGCCACGGGTCCTCCTTGAGGAACCGCATCGAGGTGTCGAAGGTCGCTCCGCCCCACATCTCGAGCGAGAAGAGCCCGGACGCGAGGTGTGCGTAGGCGTCGGCCACCTTCAGCAGGTCGTGGGTGCGAAAGCGCGTAGCCAAGAGCGATTGGTGCGCGTCGCGGAACGTCGTGTCGGTGAGCAGCAGCTGCTTCTGCTCAAGAATCCACTTGCTGAACTTCTCCGGGCCGAGTTCCTTCAGCTTGTCGCGCGAGCCCGGCGGAATCGGGGCATTCGCGTCGTAAGGCGGCAGCGGCGCCGGCAGGCGGCGAGTCGGCTTGGGAAGTCCCTTCACGAGCGGATTGCCGTTGACGGCGATTTCGCCCATGTAGGTGAGCAGCCGCGTCGCACGATTGCGTCGCTTCGGCAGCGCGAACAGATCGGGCGTTTCGTCGATGAACCGCGTCGTGCAGGTTCCGTCGAGGAACTTGGGATGCGTGACAAGCTTGATCAGGAAGGGAATGTTCGTCTTGACGCCGCGGATGCGGAATTCCTGCAAGCAGCGCTCGATCCGCCGCGCCGCGTCGATAAACCGTCGGCCGCGGGCGGTCACCTTCACGAGCATCGAGTCGTAGAAAGGATTGACCGTTGCCCCCGAGAACGCGCTTCCCGCGTCGAGGCGAATACCCATGCCGGCCGCTGAGCGATAGTGCGAAATCCGCCCGTAATCGGGCATGAAATTGTTGGCGGGGTCTTCGGTCGTCACGCGGCATTGAATGGCAAAGCCATTCAACTTGACGCTGTCCTGCGACGGCAGGCCGATTTCCGGATCGGCGAGTTTTGTGCCCTGGGCCACGAGCAACTGCGACTTCACGATGTCGATGCCCGTGACCTCTTCGGTCACCGTGTGTTCCACCTGGATGCGTGGATTCACCTCGATGAAGAAGAACTTGTTCGTATCGCGATCGACGAGGAACTCGACGGTGCCCGCGTTCTCGTACTTCACGGCCTTGCCGATTTTCACGGCCGCCTCGCACAGGGCGTTGCGCACCCCTTCGTCGAGATTGGGCGCCGGGGCGATTTCGACCACCTTCTGATGCCGCCGCTGGACCGAGCAATCGCGCTCGTAGAGGTGCATCAGGTTGCCGTGCTTGTCACCAAGCAGTTGCACTTCGATGTGGCTGGCGCGGGTGATGAATTTTTCGATGAATACATCGGGGCTGCCGAAGGCGGAGAGCGACTCGCGCTGCGCCTGCTCGAGCTGCGTCGGCAAATCCTTCTCGGAGGTGACGACGCGCATGCCGCGTCCGCCGCCCCCCTTGGCCGCCTTGAGGATGACCGGATAGGTCAGTTCGGCAGCGACCTTGAGCCCCTGCTCGGTGCTGGTGATCGCATCGCTGCCCCCGAGAACCGGCACGTTGACTTCGCGAGCGACCTGGCGGGCGTACGTCTTGTCGCCGAGCTTCTCGAGCGCGTCGACATGCGGCCCCACGAACGTGATCCCCGCCTGCTCGCAGGCCCGGGCCAGGTCTGGATTCTCCGACAGAAAGCCGTAGCCCGGATGGATGCCATCCACTCCGTACTTTTCGGCAATGGCGATGATGTCGGGGATGTTCAGATAGGCCCGGATCGGCTCGCCCGGCTTGCCGACCAGGTAGGCTTCGTCCGCCTTGAACCGGTGCAGTGCGTAGCGGTCTTCGTGGGCATAAATGGCCACCGTCCGGATGCCGAGTTCGTGCGCGCTTCGAAAAACGCGGATGGCAATCTCGCTGCGGTTGGCAACCAGTAGCTTCGTTATTTTCTTCATAAGTCCGAACAGCCGCCTGGATTTACGCGTGGCTGGGTTAAGACATCGGCAGGCGGCAAGCGGATCAGCAGCGGGGACGCCGAAATGCCGCCCCCGCATCTTAAGAGGGTACAGCCGCGGAGAGGAATTTGAAGTTTACACGACCACGGGCGGCTTGCAACGCGTGCAGAACCGCCTGGGAGCGTCCCGGAGGCGGTCTTCCGTAGTCGATTGAAGCGGTTAACTCCGGGCTGGGCGATTGCGATGGCTATGCCGGCCCGTCGGGCGGATTCGGAGCTGGGGCATCCCCCGGCATGGGCGGCTGCTTGGGCTTTGGCGGCTCCGTTTTCGCCGGCGGAATGGCGAATTCGATTTCCACCGTCTGAATATCGTCCTGCCGGCGATAATTGAGCTTTGCCTTCTCCCCCGCCACGTACCGACCCACGAGCGTGGCGAAATGAACCGGGTCGAGCGGTTCCACCTCATCGAGCGATATTACGATGTCATCAGCTTGCAGCCCCACTTTCATGGCTGGGGAATCGGCGGCGACTTCGACGATCTTCACCCCCTGGGCCGGTGTACCGTAGGCCTTGGCTTGGACTCCCAGAAAGGCGGGCTGAAAGCTGTCGCCGCGCTTCATCGCTTCGATGCGTTCGGCAATCTCGGCAATCGGCACCGCGAAGCCGATGCCCGAGTCGTACCACTCGGCGCCAGCTGCTTCGTCCCGCGATTGCGGGCTGAGCGGCACGCACAGGCCAATCACACGTCCGTCGAGGTCGATCAGGGGTCCGCCGTAGTTGGCTGGGCTGAGATTGGCGTCGGTTTGCACCGCCTTGGCCGAAATCCGCTGCGTGGCCGAGATGATGCCGGTCGAAAGCGCCGGCCGATCGCCGCCAAAGCCCACGCCCAGGGCCACCGCCCATTGGCCAACCTTCAGTTCGTCGCGCGGAGCATACTCCGGTGTCGGCAGTCCTTCGACGCCGTCCACCTTGAGCACGCAGATTCGCCGCGTTTCATCGCGCCCCAGCAACTTGGCCACCTTGCGCTCGCCATCGGGCAGCACGACCGTGATGACCGGCGGCTTGCGGAGAAAGTTGAACGTGCTGGTCAGGATGTAGCCATCGGAGGAGATGATCAACCCGGTGGTCGGTCCCTCGCCGGGCGGTTGAAAACCAGCGGAGCCCACGCTCCCCGCCACTCCGCCGAATCCTTCGATCCTCACCAGCGACGGCTGTACTTTCCTGGCCGCAGCCCGAAACGCCTTCGGCGAGAGCAAAACGCCTTTTCCTTGCTCCGCGGCGGGCTGCTTTTCGATCGCTACGGATGTATCTTCCTGGGCCAGAACGTCGCCAACCAGCAACAGCCCCGTCAGCAGCGACAGGAGATAGCGTTTCATGGCGACTCTCCCGGCGTGATGCGGACCGTCAGCAGTTCGTCGCGCCGTTTTATTTCGAGAACCACTTCCTGACCGGCTTTGAGTGTCGCGACGATCCGCCGGTAGTCGCTGGCGTCGTGCACGATCTGCCCCGCGACCGAAATGATCAGGTCATCCCCCCGCAAGCCCGCCGCCGCGGCCGGTGAATTGGGGAGCACGCGATCGATATAGGCCGGGCTCTTTCGACCGCCGAGCGCGAACAGGCGAATTCCCAGCTCCGGCGGCTGGTTGTTCGCCGGCAAGCGAACAACCGCGGGAGCTTGCTCTTCGTTTTTCACCAACTTCGCCAACAGGTCGGCAGGCACGGCGTAGTTGAGCCGGGTGTTGGTCGTTTTCGACTCGATCACCTTCCCGATCATCCCGAGCAGTCTCCCCTCGGCCGTCACCACCGCGCCGCCCGCAGCCCCAGGGTTGCTCGTGATCGCATCGTAAAGGTAGACGTCTCCCTCGTAGGGGAAGTTCTGAAAACCGCGGCGGGCGTCGAGCGGGATTCGCATGCCGAGGACGCCGATGTTCACGGACAGCGACTCTGGCCCGTCGGCTACCTTGAACGCATTGCTGACGGCGAGAATCCAGTCTCCCTCAGCAGCGGCCGGCTGGTCGTCCAACTGGAAGTACGACGGCGTCGGCAGGTCGATTTTCAGCAGGGCGGCTTGCAACGATTGGCTCCGGCGCAGCACTTTGGCCGGGTAGGTGGCGCCGCCCGCCAGCGTCACGCGCAGGTTGTCGGTCGATAGAAACGCTCCCTGGGCGGTCAACACCTGCCCGTCAGCCGAGACGAGGATTCCGCTGGCATAGCCAGGTGTTCGCCCGATGCTGCCGCCATAGATTTTCACCGTGCGCTGCTGAGCCGCATCGATCGCGCCGGCAAATGGCCCCGGAGCAGGCTCTTCCGCTTGGACCAGTGAGCACAAAAGGCAAACGATCGCCCACGGCAGCGCCGCAAGGAGCAACTCTCTCCATCGATTAGTCGGCCGGTTGAGCATATCCGGAGTCTTTACTTCGACGGCGTCTCGGCGGCGGGGAACTGAAACAGCTTTGGATCCGGGTTATCCACCTTGTCGAAACTGTTCTCCCGAGACGTCATGCCTTCCTCGTCGTCGGGATACTCTTCAGAAAGTCCTCGCACGAGCCCTAGTGGCTGGATGTGCACCCAACCTCCATCGCTGTAGACAACAGCCGGAATTGGCTCGTCATCGTCGACGCCGACCCCCGATTTGAGCAATTGCAACAGACGCTGCGGCGGCGGTCCCACCAGTCCCACACCGCATTGATACATTCGCGGCAGTGTCCGAATTTCGTCCGTGTAGCCCAGCCACAAAAAAAATTGCTCCCCTTGCTCATCGCTCGCCGACAGCCGATAGGCCAGCCGCCCTTGCGCCTTGTCGGCCCCGTCGAGTTGCCAGGTACCAAAACCCACCGGCGAGCGCCCCGTGCGCAGGGCGGTGATGGCCATGGCCGCGGAGAACCAAGGATTTCGACTTGCCTTGGCAGGTGTGATTTCCTCGGCTGGTTTGCCAGAGATTTGTTGCCAATACTTCTGCCCGTCGCAGGCGATCGTGGTCTTTTGCTCGCCTTGTGTGCTATCCAACCGGCAGCGGCCATCGGTCCCAGCCATCAATTCGTACGCTTCGACGATGCGATCCCCCGACATGAGCGTCTCGCTCCAGCGAAACGCTTCGCCGAGATATTGGTACTCTCGCTGAGTTCGCCAATGTTCCAGCAGCGAGCGGGCAAACACGCGGTTCTGCTCGAGGTCGCGAATCTTGCCCGCATCGGCCAGGGGCAGTTTTGGGATCCGCATCTCCACGGGCCGAGGAGGCAGATCTGGCTTGCCTCCTTCTTCCGGCTGCGGCATCGGCTCGGCTTCGGGCTGCTTCCGCTCGGACTGACGGACGAGCGACTCGTAGGGAAGAGCGGTCAGACGGACATGAATCGTGATCCGTTCGCTCTCCCCAATGTCGCGATCGCGCTCGACCACGAATTTCACCGGCCACCCGGCCGGATACGTGGTGATCAGGTTGGTGAATTGATTGGCGCTCGTGATCGACGCCCCTTCAAACTCCACCAACCGATCGCCGAGCCTGAGGCCCGCCTTCGCGGCGGGGGAATCGAGGTTGAGCGTCTCGCAGACGACGTTTCCGGCGCGCGTGCCGAACTGCGCATCGAGCGTGCCGTGCTGAGCAATCTTGGCCGCCAACAGTTCCGGCAGGAACAGCCGCACCTGGTTTGACGAAATCGCGTAGCCCAAGCCGACGTTCACTCGCCCTCGTTCCTGAAAACTACCGCGGCCGTTGATGCCGATGATTTCGCCGCGCAGGTTGAAGAGGGGGCCGCCGGAATTGCCCGGATTGATCGAGCTATCGACCTGGATGCAGTTGCCGTAGACCAGTTGGTTCATCCCTTCGCCCGGCTGATAGCGGTTCACACCGCTGACGATGCCGAGCGTCACCGTCGGGCGCTGGTCCTCGGCGAGCGTGAAGGGATTGCCCATCGCCATCGACCAGTCGCCCACGCGAACGGTGTCCGAATTGCCCAGCGGCGCCGTCGGAAAGTTCTCTTTGCCGCGCAGCTGGATGACGGCCACGTCGCCGCCAGGATCGGTCCCGACAAGCTTCCAGCGATACAGCTTGCCGTCGGCCAGTCCTGCCCAGCCTTCAACTCCGGCGGCCGCCACCACATGATGATTTGTCACCGCATAGCCGGCTGGATCGACGAGCACCCCGGAGCCGCCCCCCGCCCGATCGTTGCCATAGATGGCCACCACCGCCCCATAAACCTTTTCAATGGCGGCGATCCGAGCCTGCTCCGCAGCCCGCACGAGCTTCATCTCTTCCGGTGAAATCTCCGCCGGCGACGGAGCCGATGAACTGCTCGATGCTGCGGTGTCCTGACCGACTGCGACCGAAGCGAGGAGCATCGCGAAAGCGAAGCAGGCGAAGGCCAGCCCCCTGCCCCACCAGTTCGCAACTCGCAATTCGCAATCGGCAATTGCGCCCATCGTTGTCACTTTGCAGTTCGAATCACACGTGCGTCGGCCCAATTGGCATGGTCGGCCAGATCCAGTTCTTCGCCTGGTTCCACCAGCAGAGTCAGTTCATTGACGCCGCTCACGTCGACGTTGATTTCGCGGGGCGGATCGACGCCCTTCACCCGGCTGGTCCAAAGCTGCGTGCCATCGCCAAGCACCGACATCACGCAGTCCCCCTTCCCCTCGGTCGCCGCATCGATGCCGACGACCGCGGCGAATGACGCGTACTCACGATCGAGGGAAAACGTCAGCTCGGACCGCGAATGCGCGCCGATTCCCTTTTCGAACGTCCGCGGGCCGAGTCGCAACGGCTTGCCCGAGTAGCTGCGATCGCGCTGCCAGAGCCTGGTCAACGTAACAATACTTTGCTGCTGGGCAGAAGTCGGTTTCAGGTCGGAAAGAAACTTCATTTTGGACGAGCGGACATCCAGGCTCTGAACCGCTCGCCACGGCAGCGTGATTTCGCTGCCGCCGAGTTTCAAAACCACGTTCGAGTGGCCGATGGAGACGAGTTCCCCGCCGATTGTCCCCCCGTCGGTCAGGCGAATCGAACATGGCGGCAGGTCACCGGCGGCAATCGCCTGAGCCATGACAATGCCGAGCAACTTGTCTCGGGGTTGAGCGATCGACTTGCCGTCGACGTCGAACTTCACCACCTTTTCGTCCAGCGACTCGATCAGCGCCGAAATGCCCTCAACCGAATCTCCCGCTTTAAGGAACAAGCGATCGACGTCAGCCGACGGCGTTTCGAGCGCCTTGTGATAGTCGGCAGGCAGTTTCGCCGAGTCGAAGGCGATCGATCGAACCACATCAATCGGCAGTTCCAATTTGCCGGCGGCTTGTGAAGCGACCGTGCAATTGTCGTCCGCAATCGTGACCTGACTAACGGTCAGCTGTCCCTCACCCGCGAGACCGACGCGAATTCCCGTCGGCGCTGTTTGCCGCACTGCGGGGGGGCGAACGCGTATCTGCCGGATCTTGTCGAGTGAAAGAGCATTTTCGAGCCCCTTCCCACTCAGTTCACCATCGTGCAACTCAATCGACTCAGCCGCGACTTCTTGGCCATCGAGCAGCACCACGACCGGTGAGGCTGGGGTAGTCGTCTGCTGCGCCGGCAGAGTCGCCGGCGCAAGCGCCAGGAGAGCGACCGCGATCCACTTCAGCCAGGTGTCGGACTTGCCCATCAGATTGCCACTCACCGCGTCCACACAATACTCGTTCTATCCCGCCCAAGAGAGCTCTAACCCTCCGTCTCGTCGTCGAAGCTCTTGTAATACTGCTCGATCAGTTGCTGATAGCGCCCGGGGAATTTTTCCTTGATCGCGTTGAACACAGGATCCCGTTCCTTGTCGCGGAGGTGACTCCAAGGGCTTTGAGGGCCGCCTCGATGCAGGCGCTTCACACTCTCGCTGTCGACGCCTTTGCTGCCGCCGCCTGAATTGCCGTCCTGACCGCTTCCCTCCCCCTGGGCCTGTCCTTCTCCTTCGGAGCCTTTGCCCTGCGATTTTTTCTGTCCGCTGCCGCTCCCGCCGCCGCGGCAAGCGCATTCTCGTTCCTCGGCCTCCTTGATGAGCCTGGCGAGAATCTCAACGATCTTCTCCTGCTGCTCGCGCGTGTCTTTCCCTGGGTCTTCGAGGGCTAAGCGCCGCCGGCTGAACTCCATCCGCAGGTGGACATCGCTCAGCGTTCCCTCCTGAAATTGCTTCAACTGCTCCAACTGACGGAAGGCGCCGACGCGCATCCGTTCCGGGGCGTCAGTGTGCTCTTTCAGAAATCGCTCGAGCGAAGCGACCGCTTCCTGGTGTTTCAGCAATTGGGTCTCGGCGATTCCTTTCAGGAACAACGCTTCTCCCTGGCGTGCGCTTTGATCGGCTTGCTCGCTGAGCAACCGTTCGAGCAGCGGCAGCGAATGCTCGAATTGCTCGTCGAGCACGTACGCCCGCGCGAGGAAGTAGGCAGCGTCGGCCTGCAGGAATTCGTTCGGCTGATCCTTCAATTGGCTCAGGGCCGTCACCGCGGCGGGCACGTTCTCTTCGGCGAGCGAAGTCAGGGCTGTGCGATACTCGGGATAAAGTTCGCAAAGCGCTTCGGTGATCGCGATCGAAGCTCCCTCCGGTTCATCCCGGAGCGAGGCGGCCAGTTCGGCGGCTTTGTCCCGCTTTTCGGCGGGCAGCTCCGCATCGGCTTTCACATTCTCCAGAAACCGATCGAGCACCTTCCCAGCCGGCGCTGCGATACACAGGGACGGCGAGATTCCGCCCCATCCGCCGACCAGCAGCAAACCAACGAGCAGCCGTTTGAGAGTTTTCATGGCTGGCCTGCGCTCCGCTCGAGAATGCGAACCGTCATTTCCCCGATTTCCGCCTGCCGGCCCGCGAGGCCTTGCAGTTCCTGCTTCATCACGTCGGTCAGCTCTGTGCCTTCGCTCCGGGCCGTGTCGATGGCTACAGTGCGGCGGTTGATCCGCAGTTGGGCCGAGCGGAGCAATTTGAGTTCCGCAGAGCCGGGCAAAAGGGGCTCTTCGCCGCCTCCTCCACCGCCGCCCCCTTGGGCGCCCTCTTTCTTTTGCTGCTGGGCTTCCTGCAGGGCTTCGATCAGCTCTTCGAGCGTGATTTCAATTTCTTTCTGCAGGGTCGTCGTGTAGGAGTCGGTCTGCCGGGCGTCGAGCAATCGGGCGACGCTTTGCAGATCGTCACGCACCTGCTCCACCACGTCGGCGAACACCACGCTCGTTCCGTCATCGAGGATGATGTCGAGCGACTGCTGCGCCGCTTCGGCGAGCGAAAGTTCCTCGGCAGCCACCTTCGCCACCGCCAGCCGATCGGTCCGCTTCAGCTCTCCGCCGGCTTCCTGTCGCTTTTTCTCGAGGCCCACCGTGTCGACCGTGGCTTTCTGCTGGCGGGCGAGCATTTCTCGAAATCGGGCTTCGAGCCGGGCCAGTTTCTCGATTTGCGTTTCCTCGCGCAATTGAGCCAGTCGTTCCTCAATCTCGCGCAAGGCCTCTTCGAGGTCTTTGATCGCCTTGCCTTGCTGACGCGACGCGTCGGCCGGCTCTTGCTTGCGCAGGTCGCCGGACGCTTTTTGCATCGACTGCTGGGCCTGCTGTACTTTTTGTTGACCTGGCGTCGGTTTTTGCTCACCGCCCCCCTGCTGGCCCCCGGGCTGGCCGTTTTCGCCTTGCCC
>JAEZAS010000014.1 GCA_023430365.1 Planctomycetota bacterium | reverse complement strand
AGCACGATGCACGGCAACAGCAACAGCACCGCCGTCAGGTTGGCTCCCCGACGTTGATCGTCGCTGAGCGCATACCGCCCGAGCGGATGAAGCCGCAGCAGCAGGTTCATCAGCGGACTGCCCAGCCAGGTGAGCAGCGCAAAGATGATATAGGCCACGATCAGGGGCCAGAGAAACGGAGCCAGGTCCGGGTTCTTGTCGGCGGCGTTGAGGGCGAAGCGATAGCCGAAGTAGCCGCCGATCAGAATCGCGAAGCGGGCCTGGCCCGAGAACTTCGCCATCCAGAGGAAGTAGAGCAGCAACCAGCGATAGATCGGGTTTCGCGCCTTCAGCGCTTCGACGACGCCCGCTCGCGCCCAGTCGAGATTCGGATCGAGGCGGAGCGCTTCCTTGAAATGCTGGGCGGCCTGCTTGGGATTACCCTGCTCCAGGCTGACCCAGCCCTGGTTGGCGTGAGCCCAGGCGTTGTCGGGGTTGCGATGCAGCGTGTCGTTGAGCGTGGCGGCCGCATCCTTCGAGCGGCCGAGCTTCACCTCGGCCATCGCCCGCAGGTTGAGGCAGGTCGTGTCGTCCGGATCGAGCGAGAGGCCCTGATTGGCAGCCTCAAAGGCTTCCTGCCAGCGGTTCTGGCTCAGGCGAATCTGGGCGACCAGTGCGTAGCCCTCGACGAAACCCGGATCGATCGAGATGGCCCGCTGCACGGCGGCGAGCGCTTCGGGCAGATGCTTGCGCCGCAGCAGGACCACCGCAAGGGCGTAGTGCGAGTAGGGATCGGTCGGGTTGAGAGCGATCGCCTGCTGTGCGTGCTCGGTGGCTGGCTGCAACTGGCCCTGATTGACCAGGCAGAGCGCGAGCAGGCGATGCGCCGCCGCATCCTCGGGCATGGAGGCCAGGTGCTGACGCGCCGCGTCGGCGGCATCGCTGTAGCGTTCTTGTTGAAAGAGCAGGTTGGCCCGCTGGAGCATCACGCTCATTTCATCCTCAGGAACTTGAGGATGTCGTCGTACATGCCGCCTTGATTGGCGTACAGCGCGTGGTTGCGAGCGGTCGAGAACCACTCCTTCGTGGTCGGCTTGAGGATGCCTGCGGCGGCGACGAAGTCGGCCGTGGTCAGGGGCGTCGGTTTGCCGGTTTTCATGGCCTGACGGAGCTTGGCCTCGACGGCCTGATCGACGACCGCCTTCAAGTCGGCCCCCGAGAAGCCCTCGGTCTTCTTGGCGACTTGCAGATAGTCGACGTCGGCGACCGGTTTGCCCTTGGCGAGGATGCTGAGGATCGACGCGCGAGCGGCCGCGTCGGGCGGCGGCACGAAGAGCACGCGATCGAATCGTCCCGGGCGACGGAACGCGGGATCGACGTGCCAGGGAGCGTTGGTCGCGGCCAGGATCAGCACCCCTTCGTTGGAGTGCTTGACGCCGTCCATCTCGGAGAGGAACTGGTTGATCAGGTGCCGGCCCGAACTGGTCTGCATGTCGGACCGCTTCGCCCCCAGGGCGTCGACTTCGTCGAAGAACAGCACGCAGGGAGCGTTGTCGCGAGCTTCCTGGAAGAGCTGGTGCAGGTTGCGCTCGCTGCTGCCAATCCACATCTCCAGCACGTCGTTGATGCCGACCGGGATGAACCCGGCGTTGATCTCTCCGGCCGTGGCGCGGGCCAGATGAGTCTTGCCGCAGCCGGGCGGGCCGTACATCAGGATGCCGCCGCCGATCGACTTGCCGTACGAGGCGTACAGCTCCTTGTGTTCGAGCGGGTAGATAATCTTGAGGCGGATCTCCTCTTTCAGCTCATCCATGCCGCCGACGTCGGAGAAGCCGATCGTCGGCCGCTCGATGGCGTCGCTGAAGTCGGAGTCCTCTTCCTCCCAGGTGGCCCGCACCCGGCCGTCGACCACTTCGCTGGTCGGCGAAGCGTTCACGCCGAGTTGCTTTGCCAGATCGTCATCGGCGGCCGAGGGATCGATCTCGATGGCCAGCTTGTACTGGGCGACGGCGTTTTGGACTTCGCCGCGCTGGAAGAGCAGCCGGGCATAGAGCGTGTGGGCATCGGCGGGGCACTCTCGCTCTTTGATCAGCTTCTCGAGCACCACGAGGGCGGCGCTCAGCTTCTGCTGCTGATAGAACGAGCGAGCGAGGCCGACTTGCAACTTGTGGTTGTCGGGAGCGAGCGCCAGGGCGGCACGAAACTCGGTTTCGGCCTCGTCCGGCCGGCCGACGCTCAGGAGAGATTCGGCGAGGTGCTGCCGGAGCGGGACATTGTCGGGCGAAACGGCCAGGGCGGCTCGCAGCGCATCGAGTGGATCGCCAGAAGGCATAACGAAGGTCCAGACAAGCAAGGAAACAGCCGAACGACGTCGGCCCGGGAGCTGCTCATCCTACTGGGGGATGAGGAAGGAATGAAGAGGCGGCAAAGTAGCAGGCACACTCCGTGTGCCGTCGCGTTTAAAAGCATCCACCTTTGCGACGAATCTCTTTTGAGGGAAGGGGCGAAGAGGCGAAGGGGCGACTTGAGTTTGGTGATCGCTTGCGCCTGGCGATTCAGCGCGGGCTGGGTTGGCGCCGCTGTCGGCACATGGAATGTGCCGACTACTTTGCGTCGAGCTGGCACCAGGCGTCGTCGGGCAGGTTGAGGGGGTGGAGTTCGATGGCGCCGGCTCGGGTGGAGTGGGTAGTGAGCAGGGCGGAAATCTCGGGGTGCTTCGCGCAGAACTCGCGCGCCGGCTCGAGCCCCAGCACGTAGAGAGCGGTGGAGAGGGCGTCGGCTTCGGCGGCGGTGGGAGCGATGACCGTGCTCGAAAGGACCTTGTCGGCGGGCCAGCCGGTGCGCGGGTCGAGGATGTGGCCGTAACGCTTGCCTTGGTGGTGGAAGTACTGCGTGCCGGAGCCGGACGTGCCGAGCGCCTGGTCGATGAGCCGGAATTCGGCCAGCCGCTGGTCGGGACGGAGCGGATGACGCAGGGCGACGGTCCAGCCGGTTTCGGTTTTGGCTTCTGAGAGTGGTTCGGTCACCGGCTGAGCCTCGGCCGGTTCGGCGATGGGCTCGTTTTCGTTGGAGGCGGCGCCGGCGGAGGATTTGGTTGCGGTCACGTCGAGTTGCCGCGAGCCACTGGCCAGGACGCTGCTGTTGCCGCCGTGGATCATGAAGTCGCTCACTCCTGCGGTGAGGAGCAGTCCCGCTGCGCGGTCGATCGCGTAGCCCTTGCCGATGGCGCCGAGGTTGATTTCCATGCCCGGCTGGCCGAAGCGGAGGGTTCGCTCCGCGTCGTCGAGTTTCAGCCACTGGCTGCCGACCTTGGCCAGGGCCGCCTCGACGTCGGTGGGGGTTGGCATTTTCCCCTGACGGCGATAAAAGCCCCAGACCTTCGTGAGTGGGCCGGAGGTGATGTCGAACGCCCCGCCGGTTTCTTCCGAGAGAGACTTTGCCTGGCGGAGCAGGTCGAACAGCCGGTCTTCGACGGCGACCGCTTCCGCGGCAGCCCGCTGGTTCAGTCGGCTGACTTCGCTGGTGTCGCGGTAGACGGTGAGTTGGGCTTCGAGGCGGTCGACCAGATCGAGGGCCTCGACGGCGACGTCGGTTCCTTGCGGATGCTGGCCCGCGTTGAGGACGACTTCGAACTCGCAAGCCATCGCCTCGCGACCGACATGCACCAGCAGCGAGCGGGTTTTGACCGGCGGCAACGGTTCCGCCGCCGGCCGAGGCGCCGCAGCGGCATCGGCGAGCATCCGGGCGGCGGAACGCCCTTTCAGGAACTCGCGTCGGGAGGATTTTTTCGAGGAATCGCCAGGCACGGGCAATCGAAGCCAGGTTGGGGGAAAATGACGCAGCCGATCCTTCGATTATACGTACCCCACGCCGGCGAGCGGGGGACGACAGTCCCCCGAGGAACCCCAGCAGCTATCGCACGGCGCGCGGAGCGTCAAAGATGGCTCAAACGCTATCAGCGTCGACCTTCAGAACCTTCTCCATCGCCAGGTGAGGAATGCCGACCTCGACGAACTCCTCGCCGACCACCGAGTAGCCCAGTCCGCGGTAGAACGGGACTGCCTCGACGCGGGCGTGTAAAGAGACGTGCTGAATGCCGTCAGCCCGCAGTTGCTGCTCGACACGTCGAATGAGTTGCTGCCCTAGTCCCTTGCGCTGGTGCGCGGGATGCACCGCCATCTGCCGGATCTTGGCCTTCGTCGGGGACAGGGAGACCGCGATCACACAGGCGGCGATCTCCCCCGAGGATTCGAACAGGCCAAAGTGATGCTGCTGTCGCTCGGCGCCCAGGTCCTCGGCAAAAAGGTCCAAGCCGATGGGTCGCCGCAGGACCTCGTTCCGCAGGCGACGTTCCTGGTCGTAGTCGGGCGATCCGAAGGGGATGGGGCGAAAGGTGATGGCGGAGGACATCGGCGTGGATCGAGTATTTTGGTCAGGCGGAGAACCGCCCGATTATAGACGTCCCGAAGGTCGGCGAGCGGGGGACGAGAGTCCCCCGAGGGGATTGTGGATTGCAGGGCTAAATACGTTCAAACGTTCCGCCGCGGCCATGATAGGTGTCGCAGGAGAGCCGATAGCGAAAACCGCAGGCATCGCAACCGACTTCGCAAAAAATATGGTCATCCCACTGCAGATCGCCGTATTGGATAATCAGACTGCCTGCAGAGATGAGTGTCCGCAACATCTCCGCGGTTGATTCCAACTGCTTCGGTGAAGTGATCGCAGCCAGGTACGGTGTCAGATGATTGCATGAGGGGCACCGATTCATCCTGGCAATTCTAGTAGTGAGCGGCCGATCTGCCTCGGGGGACTTTCGTCCCCCGCTCGCCTTGCAATGGTTGACTTATGTCCATTAAGTTTGTATAAATTAGTGTTGAGTTTCAAGTCGGGGTGCGGTCGGTTTCGGTTGCAGTTGTGGTGAGCGAACCCCCCGGAAGAGGTCTAGTAAGAATCCTTATTGAGACTGGCGTTTGTAGGGAGGTTGAGGGCCTGCATTCGGTTGTCGGGCAGGCAGTTAGGCGAATTTTAGGGGCGGCGATAGAACGGTTGTTGCGCCCTTGTATTGAGACAGGAAAGGTTGTGATCGCGGCTGGGCGTTGCGGGGAGAAAATCGCTGCTGTGGCGGGCGAGGTTAACGGCGGACTCGCTCACGCTAGGAAATCGCTAGAAAAACAGGCAGTCGAAACGTGAGTACGAAGGGGATTGGCGTGCGTTTCCATTGCTGCCGCGGCGCTTTCCGTCGATAATGCAGGGCTGAACATCGAGGAGCAGGTGATGCATAAGCAGTGGTTGGTGGGCGTGGCGGTTTTCTTGTCGATCGCGGCGCCGGGCGTCTGGGCTCAGACGAAGGGATCGAAGGTGATCCGCCGGGCTCAGCCGCCGAAGTTTACGACGGACCGAACGTTCTTTTCCGACGCCTTCAAAGAGGGCTTGGTCGGCGAGCGCCCGGCGAATCTCGGTCAGCCTGCAACCGCGGTCGCGGCGACGGGAGGCAATGCGGCGCCGATGGGCGGCGCAGCGCCAGCTGCCGTTCCGGCTGGTTCCGGTTGGTCGACGATGATCTCGTCGGGGACGATCGAGGACGAGATCAAGGCGACGAAGCTGCTGCTCGACCAGGGCGTGACGACGCCGAGCGATTTCGCCGGCAAAGGTTACAAGGTAGCCCGCCGCGACTTCAGCATGCTGGCGATGCTCTTTGCCATTGTGAGCGAGTACGACGGCGACGTGCGCTGGAAGGCCAACAGCACCACCGCCCGCGACACCTTCGCCCGCACGGCCGCCAATGCCAAGGTCGGCACCGTGCAAGTGTTCAACGAAGCCAAGCAGCGCAAGGCCGAGTTGCAGGACATTCTCAACGGCTCCGACCCGTTCACGGAGAAGACGGCGGAACCGAAGAACGACTGGGCGACGATCTGCGACCGGGCGCCGCTAATGCAGTATCTGGAGAAGGTCTGGGAGCCGGAGATGAAGCCGCTGCTTTCGGATCAGGCTCAGTTCAACGCCAACGCCGACAAGCTTGCTCACAGCGCCGAGATGTTCGCGGCCATCGGCGAGGTGCTGGCGAAGGAAGGGATGATGGACGCCGACTCCGACGAGTACAAGGAGTTCTGCCAGCGGCTACGCGACGCCGGCAAGGAGATCGCCGACGCGGCCCGGTCGAAGAACTTCGACGCCGCCTCGAAGGCGAGCATCGAAATCGGCAAGTCGTGCACCGAGTGCCACGAGAACTACCGGTCTTAGGTGGATTTCAGAAGGCAGAAGGCAGATTTCAGAAGTGAGAAGCGGACGCTGAGCGAGTAGCTTGCTTTCCGTACTTCTGAAATCTGAAATTTGCCTTCTGAAATTCCCTCAAACGTTTTCCGGCAGCTTGTGTCCCAGCTTGTCGCGCTTCGTGGCGAGGTAGCGGGCGTTGTGCGGGTTGGGCGTGGTGATGATCGGGATTTGATCGACCACGTTCAGGGCGAAGCCGCCGTAGATAAAGGCGTCGGTCTTCTTCGGGTTGTTGGTCATCAGGCGGATGTTCGAGAGCCCGAGGTCCTTGAGGATCTGGATGCCGACGCCGTAGTCGCGCATGTCGGCTTTGAAGCCGAGCGCCTTGTTGGCTTCGACCGTGTCGAGCCCCTTCTCTTGCAGTTCGTAGGCGCGGATTTTTTCGACCAGGCCGATGCCGCGCCCTTCCTGCGGCAGATAGACGAGCACCCCGGCCCCTTCGTTGGCGATCATCTGCATCGCCATGTGCAGTTGGCTGCCGCAGTCGCAGCGGAGCGAATCGAGGAGGTCGCCCGTGAAGCA
>JAEZAS010000528.1 GCA_023430365.1 Planctomycetota bacterium | reverse complement strand
ACGAGGTCGCAGAAGCCGACGGCGCAGCGGAAGCCGATGTTGTGTTTGCGGGCCAGCGGGCTTTCGCCGCTTTGGAACTGGCAGGTGCACTGGGTTTCGAAGTAGGTGTCGAACGCGCCGCCGCGGAGGCTTTTCATGGGCATCGCCGTTTCGACCTTCAGCGCCGGGGGTTCCCAGGCTCCGTAGGAGCTGCTGGTCCACTCCCAGACGTTGCCGACCAGTTGCTGGATGCCGTTGACGCTGGCGCTTGCCGGCGTGGCAGTGACTGGAACCGTGCCGTTGGCGGAGCTGGGCGCGGCCTGCCAGAGGCGGACGTTGCCGCGATTCATGGCGTCCCCCCAGGGGTACTTGCGCTGCACCATGTGGCCCCCTTCGGCGGGAACGGGCCAACTGCCCGCCTTGACCCACTCGGGATCCGTCGGCAGGCGTTTGCCGGCCCAGCGGGCGTAGGCGGCCGCCTCGTACCAGCAGACGCCGGTGACCGGGTGATCTTCTTTGCCGGACGGATGTTCGCCGTTTTCCCAGAAGCGCGGCCCCGGCTGGCCGGTCTTGTCGACAAAGCCAAGCACGGCTGGCCAGATGGCTTCGTCCCAGAGGGGCATTTGTTCGTAGCCGCCATCGTCGACGAACTGCTGATACTGGGCATTGGTGACCGGATAGCGATCGAGCAGGTAGCCTTCGACCTGGACGAGTCGCTCGCCCCCGGCGCGCTGGTGGTTGGGAAGCTCCTCGTGGCGGAACGAGCGCATCGCGACGGGGCCCTGCGGCACGACGGCCATTGCCTCGTCGAGATTCTGCTGGGCCAGGTCGCGAACTTCGCCGTCGAGCGTGGAAGCGATTTGCGGCCGGAGCATCAGGGCGTAGCGTCCCTGATCGATCAGCCGCTGGGCGAGGTCGTCGGTATTGGTCGTCGGCTCGCGGGTGATCCGCTTACGAGGCGAGGAAGAAGCGGATGACGACGTCGGCGGGCTCGACGCGTCGTCCGCGCCGATGGACGACGGCTTGCGGAGGGTGGTTTGCTGAACCGCGAGCGCGCAGAGCCCCGCGAAAGCGCCTCCCGCGCCGAGCACAAAATGGTCGGTCGCCCAGCCGGCGGCGAGCGAAGCGGGCACCGTGGCGCCCAGGGCGGTGGTGGCGAGCGAGGGTAGTGGGAATCGCATCGTTGGGTGTTGCCCGTTAGCAACCGACAAAGTGTGTGTCTTAGCCACGAAGTGGCGTCATTGTTTAGCCGTGGGCGTGAGCCCACGGTGGTCGGGCGTATTCCGTCGGAAGTCCCGCAGGGACGGCATTGGCGTTGAATGCCAATGTCGCCCCTCCAGGGCTCTCGTCCGCTTCGCACTTCGAACCGTGGACTTACGCCCACGGCTACTTACTGCCGCCGCTGCGCGGCTCGCAGTGGTCTCGAACGGTCTCACTTCTTCTTTCGCCGCTGGGCCATGTCTTTTTGCAGCTTGGCGAACTGGGCGGCGACGGAGTTCATCACCGGGTCGTCGCCGGCGGCGTCGCTGGCTTCGATTTCGGCTTCGATCGCGCCCGCCACCGTGACCGTCGGACCGACAGGGCTACTGTTGCCGCTGCGGGAGAGCACTTCGGCTTGCTGTTCGATCAGGCGGCGGAGCTGGCGTAGCTCGTTCTGCATTTCGTTGCGCGCGTCGGCCAGTTCGCGGCGCTGCTGGTCGACTGTGTCTTGCAGCTCGGCGGCCCGGCCGCGGACCAGTTCCAGCTCGCTTTCCAGCTCCGTCCGCTCCTGCAGCCACTCGGCTGAGCCTTCACTCCCAGCCGAGCCTTGCGCTGCCGCTCCGGCGTCGGCCGACTCGGCGGCGCGCTGCAGGGCGTTTGTGAGTTCGCTTTGCGCTTCGCCCAGTTGGGTGCGCAGTTGATCGATTTCGGAGAGCCAGGTGGGTCGAACTTCCGCGGCGGGCTCACCGCTCGCGGGACGTTCGCCGGCTTGCTGCTTGTAGACGTCGAGCTGCTGTCGCAACTCGCGCAGTTCGCCGAGCGCGACGTCGAGCTGCGTCTCCTGGCGCTCGAGGTGGTTGCTCAGTTTTTCCGAGAGGGCTCGCTGCTCGTCGAGTTGCCGGCTGCGCTCGGCGAGTTGCTGCTGGGCCTGCTCGAGCTCGTCGGCCTTGTGCTCGATTTCGAGTCGCAAGTAATCGAGATCGTGCAGCAGCTTGTCGACAAACTGCTCGAGGGCCACGCATTCGTGGCGAAATTCGGCGGCGGTCTCCTGAATCGGGGACCACACGGCTGGCGCAGCAACGACACCCATGGCAAAACCAAGTCCGCTAGAGGGATGAGCCGGTTCGCGCACGTGCAGACGAAGGCCTGCCGGTGAGCGCGAGTTGTTGTTTTCGATAAGTCAGGCCGAACGGCCGTTTCGCCAGAGCGCACGAGGAGCTCTTACCCTGGCAGGGAAACTCTAGGTCATCCAGGGGCAAGGTGCAAATCTCGGATTGGCGGAGCGTCGGATAGGAAATTGGCACGTAGCTGAATTCGCCAGAATTCAGCCCGTTGCTCAGTGAGGCAGACATTCTTGTCTGCCTTTGCATGATCGCTGAATTCGGGCGAATTCAGCTACCGGTGTTCGCGGCGTCTGGCTGCGGGGCTTCCGGCGAATGGGATTCGCCGGCTGAGGGCCCGTTGTTGCGTGTTGGGTTGGTCGCAGCGATTGCGCCGGTCATCGCGGTTGCGCGTGCATTCTGCCACCAGCGCGTTAAGATGCGGGTCAACAGGCACATGCATAGGAGACAATTAACAAGGCGGAGATGACATGTCGCGCAAGAAGAAACCCTCGGGCAAATCGGCGTTTCCCCGTTCGCGAACGGCGGGGGAAGATCGCGGCAGCGTGGCGCTGACCGTGGTTTGGATGCTTACGGCGCTCGCCACGGCCGCCGCGGTGGCGGTCGTGCTGGTCGCGAGACTTCTGCTCTGGCAGTTTCCGCCGGAGTCGAGCGGCGCGTCGCCGCTGCGAGTTGTGCCCGAGTTGTTCCTGATGGTCGCGACGATCACCGGGCTGCTCTGCCTGGTGCTTACGCCGGTCGTCTATCGGGCTCGTCGCGACCCGCCGCCGCGGTCGATCGCCACCACGGCGGTCGTCGTGAGCGTGCTGCCGCTGGCGCTCGCCATCTGGCAGGCGATGTCGGCCTAAGCGGTAAAATTCGCTACTGCTGCGTGACGGCCACGGGCGTGGGGAGCGACGCAGTGCGGGCGTCGCGCCACCAGAGCCAGGCAAACAGCGGCGCCAGCGCCAGGGCCGCCCACTGATAACCGGTCAAGCCGGCGAGGAGCCGCGGCTCCGGGCGGATGAACTCGGTCAGGAAGCGATAGCCGAGATAGGTCAGGATGTAGAACTTGATCAGCTGACCGCGCCAGACGCCCCGCCGCAGCAGCATGTAGAGCACGACGGCCAGCGTCGCGTGAAACAGCGCTTCGTAGAGCTGCGTCGGATGCCGGCGCACGAGATCGCCCGCCGAACGGAACGAAACGCCCCAGGGGAGATCGGTCGGCGCTCCGTAGCAGCAGCCGCCGACAAAGCAGGCGACTCGACCAATTGCGACCGCCACCGCCACCGGCACGGCGAACGTGTCGCCGGTCTTCACGCGGACGTCGAGCGTCCACTTCGCCAGCGCGACGCCAAAGTAGCCGCCGACGATGCCGCACATGATCGTCTTGCCGTCGGAAAACCAGGTGGTGCCGTCGGCCAGCCCCTGCC
>JAEZAS010000507.1 GCA_023430365.1 Planctomycetota bacterium | reverse complement strand
TTTATTGGATAACAGCGGCCAATCAGCGGTATATTGGGTTCCATGCAACGGGGGGAAGCCAAGGCATGCCGAAGTCAGATGCCACGCCTCTCTGAGCGAATTAAATCGCTTTCAGGCACTTAATGCCTACCTGAAACATCTCGCCGAGTTACTTCGAGTGCGGCATTGGCGTGAGCATCTTGCCGTCGAATCGGATGTAAGTGCAGTCAACGCCCTGAAGCATTGTGTCTAGACGCTCTCGATTCTCGCTGGTGGCACAGATGACTTGCTGTCCGTATCTCTTTGCCATCGCCGCACGTTTTAGCAGGGCGTCGAAGCTCAAGTCTGCTGCACTTTGCTGCTTAGGTTCGTCGAAGACTAGAAAGCCGATGTGATTCGTTTTGGCGGATCGAGCTACTTCTAGCATGCTGAGTAGATAAGCCCAGATAACACGAATGGAGTCGCTGGCTGACGTCACGCCCAGTTCGACCCCATTCACGGTAGGACGATAAGTCTCTGAACTGATGCCAAGTTCGTTTACCGGGTAGCTGCTAAAGCCGTATGCCTGTAGCTGTTCGATAAAGAACCGGCGTAAGCGATCAAGCTTTGCCGAATCCTCTGTAGTAAGGCCGCTGCCCGCCAACGATTTCAACCGCGATTCAATCTCGGTCCATCGTACGGACAGTTCCCCAAACGTGGCAACGATCGCTTGGAAGGCTTCCTCCGCTCGGCCAAGCGTTTCAAGTCGTTGTTCCAATTGTAGCTCTTCTTGGATTGAGGCAATCGACGGCGAGTCGCCGTCGGACCGAAGGGTCCGTTTCTGGGCACGTACCAATGCGCTCAACTCCGCGATCCGTTGTCGCATGATTGCGAGCTGATTTTCGTCAGCCAAGAGAGCGATTCGCACATCCTCTCGCATTTCCTGGAAAGTGTCGATCTGACCGTAGATGAACGCGATGTTGTCATCAAGCGACATCGGGTTAGTCGGGCTGTTCTGTGGAAGCAAGGCATCCTTGATCGGTTGATCGCAGGTCGGGCAAACGCCCTTTGCAATCTTTAGATTGCTCATTCCTCCACGGTCCGTGATCTTTTTGTCGTTCTGATACTTGCGCAGGTCTTCTCGTAATGAGGCCAAACGGTTGTCAATTGAAATGACATTGAACTGCTCCGCCCTCGTCTGGGCCGCCAACTCATCCATTGCCTCTTGAAGTTGATACAACTCGCTTTCAGTGCGCCGCAGTTCGGATATCACCGATTCAGGCACTTGTTCTGCGGCTGGCAGCACTTCGTTGCGGATTTGATCGAGCCTCGTGTGGATACCGGCGACAAACTCTTTGTAACTGAACCAATTCGTGCCATCCGTAACTTGCAACTGTGGTGCAGGAGTAGGCGGCCAGATTGCTTCCGGCTTATCCCCGACGCCCTCGATTAGCACGCCTGTGCCTTGAAATTGACGTTTTGCTGTTTCGAGCTCAGATACCCATGTGAGTTCTAATTTGCGCTTTGCCTGCAAAAGCGATTGTCGTTCGACTTCGCGGGAAAGAATGTCAAAGGTCAAGATATACTCGAAGGCGCGCTTCGCCATCTCAGGAATACGAAGGTATGTTGGCATTCGAGTCTTAACGTCCCGCCATCCCGAAATCTGCTCAACAAAGAAATAGGGAAACAGGCATTCTAAATACAGTCGTACTCGAGACCCGTCGGCACCGTTTACCTCGGGGATGTCGTATCCGGCAAAGTGTGCAAGAAAGTGGTGGAATCCCTGTTCGGCGGTAGCGGCTCCACCTGTACGGACGAAGTAGTCCATACGCTTATAGTCGCCCGGAATGGTTATCGCTGGGCCGTATTCTGTCCTGATTAACTGGCGATCGAGCAAACTACCGGTAATGGACCGTTGGACCGTCAGATGCGCCCCGGCATCGTTCTGAATCTCTAGGCGAACTCTGGAGCTGACGACTTCGAGCTGCTCATCGCCGTAGATAAGTCTTTCCGTCATTGCGGCGGGGAAGGGCGGTGTGTGCGCAGGTCCAAGCATCCCTTCCAGGCCAAGCGAATACAAAATGCCCATTGCGCAAGTTGATTTGCCCGATGAGTTGGGTGCGTACAGAACAGTGAGTCCGTTCTCGAATGGGATGGTCACGCCGAACGGCCCTCGTTCGGTCTGTGCAATCAATTCTAACTGTCGAATACGAAAGCCCATCCCTAGCGTCTCCACTTGAAAAGGCCGGCAATCATTGTCTGCGAGATCTTCGCTCCAATGTCTCGCAGAAATGCTTTCTCGACAAAGAAGACCTGGTCGTCAGTCATCAGCTCGGCTGCAAGCTTCTCACCAAGTTCCGTGAGCTCAATGCGAAAATCTGACGTCGAACCCTTGCCGCTGACAAGCATTTCATTGCTCCGAACAATTCCCTCACCCAGTGCGAATCCAATCGCGCGGGTCAGACCCGGGTCATAGCGGACAATTACCTGATTCGGTGCCTTATGGCCTCGAATGAAATCGAGAAACTGGGATTGAGCTCGCTTGCTCTTGACTGCCCAATTCATCACGTGAAGCTGCTCGACCGTCGCAATTTTTTGACGGCAGTGCTCGAGTATTAAGAGCAACACTGCCAATCGCCACACCGGACGTACCTCGCAAGGCAGCGGGGTTGCTCGCGGGACTGTTGTAACGGACTTTGAGCCCAATGCTTCTTGTAAATTAGGCATTCTTCATCTCGTTGAAGCTCAGCGAGCATAGACCGAGCCATCGAGCCACGTAGCCCCACGACAGCTCAACTAAGTCCTTTTCTGTCGCAAACTTCGCGGCTCTCCGCAGAGTTTCCTCGAACTCCCTTCTCACTCGCAACAGTCGTTCAGCGGGCGGCGAGTTATCGAACATTTGCGCAGTTTGAATTGCTGCTGCCGTCGCACTCGCCAATTCCTCGATGGACTCCCAGTACTCAGGGAATTTGTCTTCCAAGTCGTCAAGATAGTTTGAACAGCGCAGGTGTCGGTTGAGGAAATCCCTACGGGCGACAGTTGCATCAATGCCTGGCGACGTCAGGGATAACTTGTAGTCTAGCTTGGTAATGAAGTCGGGAGACTTTCTTGCCAATCCGTCGAGCTGTTCTTTGGTAACAGGCTGCCCTCTTACGACCTTGCACACCAATGCTGGTTCGGCGAGATTTGCCCGTGCCTCTGGAAAGTTAGCCGGCGTTTCCACGCACGCCTGAAAGTCACATGCGATGAACGGAAGATTTGCCGCAAGCAATTCCTTGCCCTTCTTCCGTGCGTGCTTTACCACCTGCCGATCCTCGAGGTTGGGGACAACAAGTGACCACTTGCGAAGTTTGACGCCCGCAAGCGTTTTTTCCCAAAACTCGCGATTCGTTTTCAGCTTTGCGAGGTCAGCCGTTATCTTACGCTTCTGCTTTCTCGTCCGATCTTCGTTGTCCTTTGAATCTTGGTCGGCATACGCTTGGTAGGCATGCCCACAGGTGGAAAACCCCTCCAGTCCCGCGTCGCCACCAGTTCGCGACGGTATGCGCTGGTACGTGTGTCCTAATCGTGAATAGTGGATACTCAGCAGCGAATCCACGTACTGCTGCCAGTCGGTTCCATCAATCTGTTGACCGTCCGATGACATACTATCAGATGTGTACAGTTGTATATGGTAGGTGCTTCTTCGAGCGGATCTTGGCCCTCGGGGAAGTGCCATGATAGCACGCACAAGAATACCGTGTGGCTTTGTCAATTATCGTCACTCTTGACCTGACGCTGTCAGCTTGCCCGGGATTGTCATGACGATCTAGCCACGACTTGCGTGACCAGGGCGTTCTCTTTTGTCGGCTAAGCCAATGACTCAACCCATCTACTGGAACGATCACTATCGAGAGGGCGATTTGCCGTGGGATACGGGGCGGCCGTCTTCGCAGTTGCAGCGAGTGCTCTCCTCGCACGGCGTTCGGCCGGGGCGGGTGTTGGAGCTGGGGTGTGGGACGGGCGTCAACAGTGTTTGGTTGGCTGGGCAGGGGTGCGAGGTGGTCGGCGTGGACCTGTCGCTGCTGGCGATTGAGCGGGCTGAGCGACGGGCTCGGGGCGCCGGGGTCGCGGCGCGTTTCCTCGTGGCCGACGTGCTGCAGTTGCCCGACCTGGGCGGGCCGTTTGACTTCTTCTTCGATCGCGGTTGTTACCATGCCGTGCGGCGGGACAATCCGGACGCGTACGCCCTAGCCGTCGCGCGGCAGTTGGCGCCGGGCGCCCGCGGCCTGATCCTCGCCGGCAATGCCCGCGAGCCGCACGTTCCCGGTCCGCCGGTGGTCTCGGAGGAGGAGCTGCGCGAGGAACTCGGCGGGGAGTTTCAGATCGTCGAGCTCGAGGAGTTCCGCTTCGACGAAGCGCCGGGAGTCCCCCAGCAATTCCTCGGCTGGTCGTGCCTGGTGGAAATGCGCTAGTGACGATGGGCTTCATGCCGACGTGTTCGGGACGGGTGGCATGCCGTCGCGGTCCTCCGCGTCGGCATGAATGCGGAGCGTGGTCTCGGGTTCGGCTGGATCGTCTCGAAGGCCCATGCCGACGCCGCGGCGGCGACGGCATGCCACCCCGTCTTGGTGGAAAAGCGCTAGGGCGATCGGCGTCTGTTAAAATCGCGATCCATGGAACCCAATGAGATTCGGTTGGTTGTTGCGCCCGGTTCCACGGTGGCCGACTTGCAATGCGGGTCCGCCGCCTTCGACCGGCTGCGTCAGGCGGTCCGCGAAGCGGCGCCCGATTGCGAGGGGGACTGGGAATCGTTCCGCGCGCTCCGCATCGCCGACGTTGCCGCCACGCACCCGCAGCGATCGGCCGGCCGATTCGACTGGCTCATGGGCGTCGGCTGCTTCATCGCCCTGCTGGCGGTCGCCGCGACGTTCATCGTCTGGTTGCTGACGGTCGCCCAGCTGGTGCAGGAAGTGCTGCAGTCGGTTCTCGGTTTAAAGCGGAAAGCGGCTTGGAAAATCCCAGCCGCCGACGAGCGAATCGCAGCGACCTCGCTTACCGGGCCATCGGCAGGCCAGCCCCCTTCCAGGCGGACATGCCCCCCAAGACGTTCGACACGTTTTCGTACCCTTGGCTTTTCAGGAACGAAGCGGCGATTGAACCACGATATCCCGTCCCGCAAACCACCGCGATCGGCCGATCGCGGGGCACTTCGCGATATCGGTCCCTGAGCAAGCCACCGTGAACGTGCAGCGCTCCGTCGATATGGCCGGCGCTCCACTCGCTTTCGGTGCGCACATCGAGCACAAAGGGCTTCTCCCCTTCCGCCCCCGCGAGGCGTGAAGCCAGAGCCTGGACCGAGATGCTGCCCAGTTGCGAAATCTCGAAGCCTTGGTTCTGCCAGGCGTCCATCCCGTCGTCGAGATAGCCCTCCACCTGATCCAGACCGACGCGGATCAAGTGCGTGACCACTTCCGGCATTTCGTCGGGTCGGCTGGGGACAATCACCAGCCGCTTGTCGTACGGCAGCACCCAGCCGGCCCAGGAGGGGAGATTCTCGCCCAGCGGAATGTTGATCGACCCGGGAATGTGGGCGGTCGCGTAGGCTTCCTTCGGTCGAACGTCGACGACCAGGCAATCGGCACAAATCCGCTCATGCAGTTCCCGGGCGCTCAATCGCCGCTGACCCGGAAGGGTTGGGCCGAGGATCGCTGGTCCCGCGGCATTGACCTGCTTCATCCGCTTGAAGTACGGCGGCGCCAGCGGCATATCTTGCAGCAACGTCGCGGTCCACTCGGCCTCGGGAGCCGGCTGCAGCGAACGGTTGAAGCGGCGTTCGAAGCCAAACGTGGACGATCGTCGCGATCCAATGGCCTTGCCGCACAAGGACCCCGATCCGTGGGCAGGAAACACTTCGGTGAAGTCGGGAACCGCGGCGACTTTCTCGAACAAGGTGCGATAGAGCTGGTGCGCGAGCGCCTTCTGTTCGTCGGGCCCCAGGAGATCCGGTCGGCCGACGTCGCCGACGAAGAGGAGGTCGCCGGTGAACAGCAGCCAGGGAGTGTCGTTGCTGCGCGTGTCGTCGAACAGCGCCCAGGCGACATGCTCGGGCGTATGACCGGGCGTGTGAATCGCTTTCAAGCGAATGCCGCCGAGTCGGACCTCATCGCCGTCTTGCACCACCTGGTCGGCATAGGGCGGCGTCCAGGCCTTTCCACCCATGCCCGACACGACCACTTGAGGCTCGCCGCCGAGCCGCGCCTTGAGTTCCGCCGACCCGCTGACGTAGTCGGCGTGGACATGGGTTTCGAGGATGTGGGTGATGTGCAGCCCCTCGTCCTTCGCAATCTGGATGTATTCATCCACGTCGCGCGTCGGATCGATGACGGCCACCTGCCTGGCCTTCTCGTCGCCTACCAGGTAGGAAGCGATCGCCAGGCCCGGGACGAATCGTTGATGGAAGAACATGACTGCCTCCTGGGAGTTATTGATGGACGGAACAACCCGCCTGGCCCGCCGCGCAAGCTCGGTTCCAGGGCATCCGGGCGAGCAGCAGCCCCATGCCGCAGGTATCGGTCACGCCGGCGAAAATCAGGCCCGCCCCCACGAAGCCCGAGAGCACTGCGAAGTAGGGATGTACGAGCAGGGCAAGCACCGCCCCAAGCAAAACGAGCGTGCCCGCCGCAATGCGAACTTGCCGTTCCAGCGACATCGTTTTTTGACCGCGAACCACGGGCAGCCCTGCCGCGTCCCAGGCGGAGATGCCTCCTTCAACATTCACGGCGTCGAGGCCTGCACGGGTCAGTTTCTCGCAGGCCTGCCTGGCTCGGCTTCCCGATCGGCAGATGACGTAGAGCGGACGACCGTGCTCCTCGTTGGGCTCGCGGCGGAGCGCTGCTGGATCGAGCTGATCCAGGGGCACGTTTCGCGCGAAGTCGACGTGCGCCTCCTGAAATTCGGCCGGCGTGCGCACGTCGAGGAGTTCGACGCTCGGGTCGGCCGACTGCAACTGGGCGAGTTGCCGGGGAGAGATGGTCTTCGTCATGGTCTGTCGCCTCGTTAAGTTGTTATGTCGGAACATGTCGACATGTATTTCAGAAAAATTAGTCCCCGAAGCGGGCTTCCACGCAGGCCATGATGTTGGCCAGATGGGGCTCCGCCACGCTGTAGTAAACGAAACGGCCGTCCTTCTCCGGTTTCAGAAAGCCGCTCCGCTGCAGCAGCCGCAGATGTTCCGAAGCCATGTGGCTCGGTATCTCGCAGGCCTCGGCGAGCTCTCCGACCGTGTACCGCCCAGCCAGCAGCATCTGGATCATCCGCAAGCGGTGCGGATGGGCCAGCGTGCGCAGACACTCTGCGGCCTGGCTGAGGGCTTCGAGACTCGTTCGTTTGGTTTTATTCTTGGTGCTCATGGGAACCGCCTGTTATTTAATCATATCGGAATGTTGCGACATGTCAATGAATAATTCTCCGCCCGGCAGGTAGCCGCTCGCCCTGCCCTGCTCCCGGCCGCTTCTGGCCGGTGAAGAAGCGCTAGGGTGGTGGTGTCTGTTAAAATCGCAAACCATGGACCCCAATGAGATTCGGTTGGTTGTTGCGCCCGATTCCACGGTGGCCGACTGGCAATGCGGTCCTGCCGCCTTCGACCGGCTAAAAGGGGTGCGGAGCGTGCTCCTGGTTCGGCTTTCTTTGTCGTCGCTAAATCCCATGCCGACGCCGCGGCGGCGACGGCATGGCACCCGGGGCGTTCCTGTCTCGCGGCGAAACGGGGGCGTGCCGCACGCAACTTTCCGGCGTCCGTGGGGTTTGTTCGGGTAAGCTGGTGCGAGGCTGAGACGGTTCGACGTGAATATCCCCCCTCGTGGGACCGAGAGAGGCAGTCATGAACGTGGCGACGATCCGCTTGCATCGACGGACCTGCGGGGTCGCTCGACTGGCTCTGCTGCTCGCAATTCTGGGGACGTCGTCGCTGAGCGCCGCCCCGCCGGCTGTGTCAAAGTCGGCCGGTAAGCTCGGCCCGCCCGACTCCGCGGCGGTGGCAGCCGAGGTCGACCGCCTGATTCTGGCGGAGCTCCAGCAGGCAGGCGTCACCCCCGCGGAAACGGCGACCGACGAGGACTTTCTCCGCCGGGTCTGCCTCGACCTGGCCGGCCGGCTGCCGACGCCGCAGGAGATCGCGCGGTTCACGCTGGAGCCCGACTCGCAGAAGCGGGCGGCCAATATCGACGAACTGCTCGCCTCGCCGCAGTATGCCGAGAACTGGACGCATTACTGGCGGGATGTCATCTACACCGACGCCACCAACCTGCAGGCGCGGTTGTCGCAAGACGCCTTCGAACGCTGGATGACCGAGCGGTTGCAGCAGAATCGCCCCTGGAATGAAATCGTCACCGAGCTGCTCACCGCGACGGGCGATGTTCAGGAGAATGGCGCGACGGCGCTTATCCTGGTGCATGCCGGCGATCCGGCGGAGATTGCCGCCGAAGTGTCGCGCATTTTTCTCGGCATCCAGATTCAATGCGCCAACTGCCACGACCATCCGAGCGACATCTGGAAGCGCGAGCAGTTCCACCAGTTGGCCGCTTACTTCCCGCGGATTTCGCTCCGTCAGACGATTACCGAGGGGCGGGCGACGTTGCTCGTCGCTTCCGTCAATGCCCAGGCGGGACGCTTCGGCGAGCAGATGCGCCAGGATCCACAGCGGTTCATCGCCCCGCTCGATCGCAACCGCGACGGCAAGCTGAGCCTGGAAGAAGCCCGGAGCCGGCCGCAGTTCGGTCGGTTTTTCGAAGGGCTGCTGCGCCTCGGCGACAGCGACAAGGACGGCGCTTTGAGTGTCGCAGAGCTGAAGAAGATGCCCGCCCCCCAGCAGCAAGGGCGCGGGGCGATGGAATACTACATGCCCGATCTTCAGGACCCAGCCTCCCGCGGAACGCCGCTGCAGCCGGCCTTTTTTGTCGATGGTTCGCAGGCCAAACCGGGGCTGGACGATCTGTCGCGTCGAGCGGCGCTCGCCGAGTCGTTGACGTCGCCCGAGAATCCTTGGTTCGCGCGGGCGCTTGTGAACCGCATGTGGAACGAACTGCTCGGCGAGGGGTTCTCCATGCCGGTCGACGACCTGGGGATGGACCGAGAGCCACGGCATCCCGCGGCGCTCGAAGCCTTGAGCCAAGGTTTCACGGGCAGCGGCTACGACATCCAGTGGTTGCTCCGCACCATCGCGAGCACGCAGGCCTACCAGCGGCGAGTTCGCGCCGGCGAGCCTGACGCAGCGTCGCCGCCGTTTGCCGCGGCGATTCCCACGCGTTTGCGAGCGGATCAGCTTTACACGGCCCTGACGCAAGTGCTCGAGCTGGACGACCTCGGCAGCCGACCGCTGCGCCGCGGGCCGGGAGCGGCTGGGCGCCCCGGGCAGCGTTCTCCGCGGGATCTGTTTCGCCTGCTCTTTGCCAGCGATCCGTCGGCGCCGAAGGAAGATCTGACCGGCGACGTGCCGCAGGCCCTGTTTGCCATGAACTCCCCCGTCTTGCTTCGGCGGATGCAGGCCAGCGGCAATACGCGTCTCGCCCGGTTGCTGCGAGACTGTCCCGACGATCGCGACGCGGTGAACGAGCTGTATCTGACCGTGCTGTGCCGTCAGGCTTCCGCGAAAGAGGAGCAAGTCTGCCTCGATTACCTGCGCGAAGTCGACAGCCGAGCTGAGGGGTTTGAAGATCTGTTCTGGAGCTTGCTGAACTCGACCGAGTTTGTCTGCCGGCGCTGATGCACGGCCTTCTCACCGTCAGAACGAAACACATTCGACCGGCAGGACACTCCGATGAACGACTTTCTTCACCAGCAAGTGCTCATGACGCCTCACGGCGTATCGCGGCGCGGTTTTTTGCGTCGGGCGTCTGCCGTAGCCGCGGCGGGAGGCATGCTCAGCTTTCGCGATCGCCTGGGGCTTCAAGCGGCAGAGTTGCGAAAGCAGGGACGAGCGCTGATCCTGCTCTGGATGTCGGGCGGGCCGAGCCAGTTCGAAACTTTTGATCCCAAACCCGGCACGGAGAATGGCGGACCGACGCAGGCGATCGAAACGGCCGTCTCGGGCATCCGCATCGCTCAGGGCTGGGAGCAGACGGCGAAGGTGATGGACGACGTCGCGCTCATCCGCTCCATGACCAACAAGGAAGGGAACCACCAGCGCGCGACCTATCAACTGCATACGGGCTACATCCCCTCGGGCTCCGTGAAGCACCCGAGCCTGGCGGCAAATATCGCCAAGGAGTTGGCGAACCGCGGTTCGGAACTGCCGGCCGTGGTCTCGGTGGGATTGACCCAGGGCGCCGGATTTCTGGGTGTCGATTACGAACCGTTTGTGGTCCGGGACGCCGGACGACTGCCGGATAACTTGACCGCCGGTGTTCCCGCCGAGCGCTACCGGCGCCGGCTCGGTTTGCTGTCGCGGTTGGACGACGAATTTGCCAGCCGCGGCGGAGCCCAGCCGGTGACCAATCATCGCGGCATTTATGAAAAAGCTTCGCGGATGGTGCTCAGCCCGAGCACCAAGGCGTTCGACATCAGCGGCGAACCCGAGTCGCTCAAGCGGCAATACGGCGACACTGCCTTCGGCCGCGGCTGCCTGCTCGCTCGCCGGCTGGTCGAGGCCGGCGTGACGTGCATCGAGGTCCGTTCCAACGGTTGGGATACGCACCAGGACAACTTCGCGGCGACCAGCCGTCTGGCCGGCGAAGTCGATCCGGCGATGGCTGCGCTCATCACCGATCTGAAGCAGCGTGGGTTGCTCGATACGACCGTCGTGCTTTGGATCGGCGAATTCGGACGGACGCCACGGATCACTCCCCGCACCGGCCGCGATCATTACCCCCGTGTGTTCAGCGCCGCTCTGGCCGGCGGCGGAGTGCGCGGCGGGCAGGTGATCGGCGCCTCGACCGCCGACGGCACGGAGATCGCCGATCGGCCTGTCGCCGTGAATGACCTCTTCACCTCCGTCTGCGCGGCGCTGCACGTCGACCCCACCCAGGAAAACATCAGCCCGCTCGGCCGGCCGATGAAGATCGTCGAGGGGGGCGAAGTGGTGAAGGAATTGTTCGGCTGAGCGTGTGCTTGGATGAGGCGAGTGGAATGCCGTCGCGGTCCTCCGCGTCGGCATGAATGCGGATCACGCTCCTGGTTCGGCTGGAACGTCTCGAAGCCCCATGCTGAAGCCGCGGACGCGACGGCATGCCACCCCGGCGCACGGTGCGTACCAAGCGTTAGCCAACTGGCCTGATTGTCTCGAACACCTCTGTTCGCTGCCCAGTCGTCCGGCGGGCGAGTTAGAATAGGGCCTCGGCTAATCTTCGACTTTCTTCGTCTGCATTCGAACGGGTTGGGTCCATGATTTCTCGTCGCACGTTCCTCGGTTCCACCGGTCTCGCTTTCGGCTGGGCCGCGCTGCCCTCGCTGGCGCAGGGGTTTCAGCCGCAGGCGGAAGCTTCCTCGAAGTCTTCGTCAAAATCCCAGCCAACCGTGCTGCTGCAGTCGGGCTGGGCGGTGAAGAACATTGGCGACATTGGTCACACGCCGGGGACGTTGCGATTTCTCGAATCGTACTATCCCGAGGCTCACGTGATCCTCTGGGCCGTCAATACGAATGCCCAGGTCGACGCGATGCTGCGGAAGCGGTTTCCGAAGCTGGAAATCGTGAAGGGCTCGCTCTCCGAGAAGGGCGGGCCGGTGCAGGAGGCGATTGCGCGGTCCGACTTCTTCCTCCGCGGGCCCGGCATGGGGCAGTCGACCGACTTCATGAAGTACTGCAACGCCATCGGCAAGCCGTGGGGCTTGCAGGGGCAGTCATACTTCCCCGACATGGTCACCGGCCGAGGGGCGGAGGACCGGATCGCCCTGCTCAACGGGGCCGCGTTCATCTTCTGTCGCGATTCAAAGACGCTGAAAACGCTGCAGGACGCCGGCGTGAAGCCGCCGGTCCTGGAGTTCTGTCCGGACGGCTGTTTTGGCATCGATGTGCGGGACGAGGAGAAGGCGCTGGCCCGGATGAAGAAGCATGGCCTGGAGGAGAAGAAGTTCATCACGTTGCAACTGCGCACCCACTCGCCATCGAGCCCCGGTGTCGACGACAAGCGTCCGCAGAAGCTCAACCCGCTCCACCCGACTCCGGAAAACATCGCCGACGACAAGCGGCGGGCCAAGGTCTATCAGGACCTGATCGCCCTGTGGGTCAAAGAGACCGGCTGGAAGATTGTGATCGCTCCCGAGGTGTACAAGGAGATGGAGTACAACAAGAAGTTCGTCTACGACCCGCTCCCGGACGATTTGAAAAAGCACGTCGTCAACTTCGACGAGTTCTGGAACGTCGACGAGGCCTGCTCGTTCTATGCCCGGGCCCATACGGTGATCTGCCACGAGCCGCACACGCCGATCATGGCCCTGGCCATGGGCACGCCGATGATGCACACCTTCTCCGAGTTCCACTCGCCCAAATGCTGGATGTTCAAGGATATCGGCTTGGAGGAATGGGCCCCCGAGTTCGACAGCACCCCTGCCGACAAGATGTTCGAGATCCTGATGGGCATCCACCGCGACTACGCCGGCGCCCAGGCCAAGGTGAAAGAGGCGATGGCCTATGTCGAGGAGCGCGCCCAGCGAGAAATGAGCGTGCTGAAGAGCGTCGTGAACGCGTAAGTGCGCGAGCAAGCGGCCAAAGGGTGGCGGGGCCTAAGCGCAGCGTGGCCCCGTCGGTCTGATTGTGGGGCCCCATCTTGGTTGTTTCTCACGCAAAGCCGCGAAGACGCCAAGTCGCAAAGGGATGGCGGGGTGAGCTAGCGCAAAGCGGCGCTGGCCATCGCCTCGGGAACTCTTTTTCTCGCTCTGTTTCTTTGCGCCTTCGCGTCTTGGCGACTTTGCGTACTAAAGACGACCGACCGTTGATTGGCGAGAGCTCGGGGCCACGGCGCTTCGCTCCTTAGGCCCCGCCACCCGGTCGTATGCAGTTCAGCCGCGGATGGCTGCCTCGATGGCGGCGACGTCGATCTTTTTCATCTGCATCATCGCTTGGAACGCCCGCTGGGAGACGCCGGGGTCGGGGTCGGCGATGGCTTTTGTCAGGACCACTGGCGTGATCTGCCAGGAGACGCCCCACTTGTCCTTGCACCAGCCGCACTGGCTCTCCTGGCCGCCGTTGCCGACGATCGCGTTCCAGTAGCGGTCGGTCTCTTCCTGATCCTCCGTGGCGACCTGGAACGAAAACGCTTCGCTCTGCTTGTAGTAGGGCCCGCCATTGAGGCCCATGCACGGAATGCCCATCACGGTGAAGTCGACCGTCAGCACGTCCCCCTTCTTGCCCGATGGATAGTCGGCCGGGGCGCGGAAGATCGAGGTGACCGTGGAGTCGGGAAACGTCTGGGCGTAGAAGTTGGCCGCCTCCTCGGCGTCGCGCTCGTACCACAGGCAGATTCGGTTCTTGGGAGTCGACGCCATGCGGATTCTCCTTGGTAAGTGCTGTGGTGCGGGATAGCGTGGGTGGCACGCCCTGGAACGAAGTGAAGGGCGTGGATCGCTGCAGCTCCATTCAGCCACGCGCTTCGCGCCGCTCCAGGGCGCGCCACCCAAGCGATAGTACGTCAGCCGATCGCCTTCGTCATCTGTTCCAGCCGGGCGACGATCCGCCGGAATAGGTCGGGCGAATCGTCAAACACTCCTTCCAAATCGGCCAGCCAAAGCCCGTCGGCCGCCAGATGCACGATGGCCAGCTCGATCGGATCGGTCTTGCCGTTGGTTTCCTGGCGGAGCATGTCGCGCACGCAATCGCGCCACGCCGAACGCATCGCCGGCTCGCCGCGAGCTTCGATCGCCAGCACGCCGCAGAGCTTGTTGCCGGGATCTTCCCGGTGCATGCTGACCGCTTTCAGATACGCGCGTGCAAATCGCCCTTCCGGCGCCGGATCGGCCTGAGCCAAATCGCGTAGCCGCTCGCGAAAGCGATCGTGCAGGTCGCGGATCAATCCTTCGAGCAAATGCTGCTTGCTCGGAAAGTGGTGTAGCAGCCCGCCTTTGCTCACGCCCGAAGCGCGCGCCACCGCGTCGAGCGTCAGGTTCGCCAGCCCATGCTCGAGAATCTGCTCGCCAGCCACCTTCAGCAGGTGCTGGCGAGTCTCAGTCGGCTGTTTTTTGCTTTGTCGGATGAGAGGCATGTTTGCGGTCTGGCCAGCGGCTTAATGGGGCGCGACGGGAACGTGGCCGTTGCCAGCCATGACAACTTCCTGGTGGGCGATGGCGCCCGCCTCCTCCGCTTCCAACTCTTCCGGTGGACGGCGGCGGCGAAGTTTCTCGCTGAGCGTCTGCATGATGACATAAAAGATCGGCACAAAGAACACGGCGAGCAACGTACCCGCGAGCATGCCACCCATCACCGCCGTACCGAGCGAACGCCGGCTGGCGGCGCCTGGGCCCGTGGCGATCACCAGCGGCACGATGCCCAAGATGAAGGCGAACGACGTCATCAAAATCGGCCGGAATCGCAGCCGAGCCGCTTCAGCCGCCGCTTCGTGAATCGAGCGGCCATGCATCCGCAGATCGCGAGCAAACTCGACAATCAAAATCGCGTTCTTACTCGCCAAAGCGATGATCAGCACGATGCCAATCTGCGTGTAGATGTTGTTGTCCATCCCGCGTGCCGCCACGGCCGCCACCGTGCCCAGCAGAGCGAGCGGCACGACGAGAATCACGGCTGCCGGCAGGAACCAGTCTTCGTACTGGGCGGCGAGCACCAGATAGACCATCAACACGGCCATGCCGAACACAAACACCGCCTGACCGCTGACTCGCTTCTCCTGGAACGACATGCCGCTCCACTCGTAGCCCATTCCGGTCGGCAGCTTCTCGCGGGCCATCATTTCCATGACGTCCATGGCCTGACCCGAGCTGACGCCCGGCGCGGCTTCGCCGTTGATCGTCACGCTGGGGAACAGGTTGTACCGCGGAATCATCTGCGGACCGGTCGACATCCGAATGTCGCAGAACGCAGCCAGCGGAATCATCTCGCCGTTCTTGTTGCGCACTTCCAGGCGGCGAATGTCCTCGGCGCGACGGCGGAAACGCTGGTCGGCTTGCACCTGCACCTGCCAGGTGCGGCCGAACTTGTTAAAGTCGTTTACATAGGCCGAACCGAGCGAGGCCTGCAGCGTCGAGAAGATCGATTGGAGCGGCACGCCCAGCGTCGTCGCCTTGTCGCGGTCGATATCCAAGTACAGCTGTGGCACGCCGGCGCGGAACGACGTCTGCAAGTTGGTCAGCGACGATTGGGCCGTGCCGTCGCGCACCAGTTCGTCGGCCACCTGCTGCAGTTGCTCCAGTCCCAAGTTGGCCCGATCCTGCAGACGGAATTCAAAACCGCTCGTCTGCCCCAAGCCTTCGATCGCCGGCGGCGGGAATGCAAAGACGATCGCTTCGGGAATCTGCGACGTCGCGATGCCGACGTGCATCAGAATCGCCTCCATCGACTTCGCCGGATCCTTGAGCCGATCCGCGTGCGGCTCGAACGTGATGAAGATGGTCACGGCGTTCGGCACGGTCGAACCGTCGAGCAGCGACATGCCGCCGATGGTGAACCACTCCTGCACACCCGGCGTGCCGGCGAGAATCGTGTTCAGCTCCTCGATCAATTCGGCCGTTCGCTCGAGCGAGGCTCCGTCGTCCAGACGACCGGCGAGAATGGCGTAGCCTTGGTCTTCAACGGGCACAAAGCTCGTCGGCAGTTTCTGGAACCAATACCCGGTGCCGCCGGCGATCAGTACGAACACGATCATCGCCAGTGCCACATGCCGCAGCAGGCGATTGACCACGCTGAAGCACAGCCGTTCGGACCAATCGTAAACTCGGTTGAAGGCCCGGTAGATGATGTTCTTCTTCGCCGGCGTCGGCCGCAGATAGACGGCGCACTGAGCCGGCTTGAGCGTGATCGCGTTCAGAGCGCTGATCAAAGCCGTCGCGGCGATCGTCAGTGCGAACTGTTGATAGAGTTTGCCGGTAATCCCTGCCATGAAGACGGTCGGCACAAACACGGCCATCAGCACGAGCGTGATGCCGATGATCGGCCCGAGCACTTCGCTCATCGCCTTGATCGTCGCCTGCCGCGGCGGCAGCTTGTTGCGGTCGATATGATGCACCGCGTTTTCCACGATCACGATCGCGTCGTCGACCACAATGCCGATCGCCAGCACCAGGCCGAACAGCGTGAGCATGTTGACCGAGTAGCCCATCGCTCCCATCGCCGCGAACGCGCCGATGATCGTCACCGGCACGGTCGTCGCCGGAATGAGCACGGCCCGCCAATCCTGCAGGAAGATCAAGATCACGACCAGCACGAGCACGCCCGCCTCGAAGAGCGTCTTGTACACTTCGTGAATCGAGGCTTCGACGAACGTCGTCGGATTGAACGGAATATTGATCTCCACGCCCTTGGGCAGCGTCGGGCGGATCTCTTCCACCTGCGCCATCACCGCCTCAGCCACGCGCAGCGAGTTTGCCCCCGGCAACTGGAACACGCCGATACCCGCAGCCGGCTGACCTTTCACCTCCATCCACGAGGCGTAGGTCTGGGCCCCCAGTTCGACTCGCGCTACGTCCTTCACGCGGATGATCCGCATGCCCGAGGCGGGATCGGGGATCGAGCGGACGATGATATTGCCGAATTCCTCGGGATCGCTGAAGCGTCCCTGGGTCGATACGGTGAACTGATTGTTCTGGTCGCTATCGGCGGGACGCTGACCGACCTGGCCGGCGGCGACCTGCACGTTCTGTTCGCTGATGGCGGCGAACACGTCGTCCGTCGTCAGTTCGCGAGCCTTCAACTTCTCCGGATCGAGCCAGATACGCATGCCGTAGCTGCTGCTGCCGAAGACTTGCGTATTGCCCACGCCAGGAACGCGGCTCAGGGCGTCTTTGATCTGAATTTCGGCCAGGTTGCTCAGGTACAGGCCGTCGTACTCGCCGGTGGGCGAAGTCAAACCGACGACCAGAATCATGTTCGTCGATTGCTTCTGCGCCGTGACGCCCAACCGCTGCACTTCGGTCGGCAGACGCGAAAGGGCGGTGGCGATTCGGTTCTGCACGAGCACCTGAGACTGGTCGAGGTCGGTTCCGACTTCGAACGTCACGGTCATCGTGTACGAGCCGTTGTCCGAGCAGACCGAGTTCATGTAGAGCATGTTCTCGACGCCGTTCACCGCCTGCTCGAGCGGGCCGGCAACCGTGTCGGCGAGCACCTTGGCGTTCGCGCCCGGATAGTTCGCGACGACCTGCACCGTCGGCGGAGTGAGTTGCGGATACTGCTCCACCGGCAGCGTAGTGAGCGTCACCGCGCCGATGATCATGGTCACGATCGCGATGACGTTCGCAAAGATCGGATGCGAGATGAAGAAGCGGTAAATCATGCGATTCAGACCAGGAAGTGTGGGCGGAGTCGGCGACTGCAGCGACTCGCGCCCGGCGGCAAAAACCTAAGCGGAGCGGCTTCGCACACGAAGCGGGAAGGCGTTCCTAGAGAGGCTTATCAGCAGTAGCGACCGATTCGGCCGATTCGCCGTCGGCTGGTTGCTCGGCGGCGGAAACGTCTTGGGCTGGAGCATCGCTGGCTTCAGCCTTCGGCCCATGCGCTTCCTCGGCTCGCGCGGAAGCCGCTTGTCCTGCTGCGGCGGCCCGTTTGCCGGCGACTCGCTCCTCCAGCGTTTTCACGGTCACTTGCATTTCGGGGCGAATCTTCAGCAAGCCGTCGGCGACGATCCGATCCTCCACCTTGACCGGTCCGCGAACGACTCGCTTGCCGTCCACGACTTCGCCGAGCGTGACCGAACGCCGTTCGATCTTCTGCTCGCCGTTCACCACATAGACATACGAGCCCGCCTGGTCGTAGCCGATCGCCCGTTCGGGAACGAGGATGGCGTCGGGAACCACTTCGGCAGGAATCTTCACCCGCACGAACATGCCGGGCGTGACCGAGCCGGCGTTCTCAAACACACCGCGGATCTGCACCGTCCCCGTGCTCTTGTGCACGCTCGGGGCGACGTAGTCGACCACGCCGTTGAGCGGCTCCGCCAGCAATTCATCCACCGACAGGATCACCGGGATCGAGCTTTCGGCGTCGCCGTGGTAGCGGTTCTTCAGGCGTACGAGATCGGTTTCGTTGATCGCCGCGTAGGCGTAGATCGGATCGACTCGGACGATCGTCGCCAGCACGAGCGAAGCGTCCATGGCAATGTAGTTGCCGACGTCGACGCTGCGGCGATCGATCAACCCGTCGCAGGGGGCCGTGATGCGGCAGTAGCCCAGATCGATCTCCGCCGAGCGGACTTCCGATTTGGCGAGCGCGAGCGCCGCTTCCGCGGCCAGGATGTTCGACTCGAACTCCGTCTCGGCCTGATCCAGTTCCGATTGAGCGGCGACGACTTGAGCAGCCGCCTTCTGCAAGGCCGAATCCGACTGATCGAACTCGGCGCGGGAGGTCGCTTTGCGATCGACCAGGGCCGTGTTTCGCTTGTGCGACGTCTCGGCGTATTCGAGTTCCGCCTTGGCCAGATCGAGATTGGCCCGCGCGATTTCCCGCGCCTTCGACTGCTTGGCCCGAGTCAGCCGGACTTCGGCTTCGGCTTCCTTCGCGCGGGCGTACTGCAGCTTCACGCTGAACGGCTCTTCGTCGATGACGAAGAGCAACTCGCCCGCTTCGACAAAGTCGCCGTCCTCGAACTCGATTTCCTTGAGATAGCCGGACACGCGCGAGCGGACCTCGACGAACTCCGAAGCCTGCGCCGTGCCGGTCTGCTCGATATAGCTCGTCACCGGCTGCGTGACCGGGTGTGTCACCACCACTTCCGGCGGCGGAGGGGGCTGAAAGACGTTCTGCTGGCTGCAGCCGACCATCGCGGCGGCAACGATCGAGATCGGAGCGAGCAAACGAAGTCCGCGCAAAGCGGGCCGGCCAGGAACCGGCGAAACGGGCGGTTGCGACATAAAGGCGTCACTGAAGAGTGCGGCGGAAGCGATTTCACCCCAGCAGAAGCTGCCGCAGCCTCTGCCGTGCTTTCCCAGGTTAACAGTCCTCGAACCAAACCGTCCAGACGGTATGTCGTAAAAGGGCTCCGAGATTTTCAGCCTTGCAGGAAGGACACCCAGCCAGCCGTCGGGTTCGTCAAGAAAAGCGTGCTCGCGAACCCCGTCTCCGCGGCGGCATTCACCCCTGCCGCCGCGTTGCAACTCTAGTTGCCGCAATCAGTTCAGTTCGGAAGCGCCACGTTGTGATAGACCTCCTGCACATCGTCGCACTCGCTGAGCAGCGTGAGGAACTTCTGGAACATCGCCAAGTCGTCCCCTTCGAGTTGCTTGCGAGATTGGGGTAGGAACGTGATCTCCTGCACCTCGAGCTCCGTACCCGGAAAGGCTTGCAGGATGGCCGTCTTGGCTTTGTAGAATTCGCTCGGCGGAGCGAAGATCGTCACATAGCCGTTCTTGGTCTCGATCTCGTCGACGTTCACGTCGGCGGCGAGCAGCGCCTCGAGGACTTGCTCCTCGTTGTCTCCCTTGAAGGAGAGGACGGCGAGGTGGTCGAAGTTGAGGGCGGCTGAGCCGGTCGCGCCCAGTTTGGCGCCGCTCTTGGTGAAGCAACTGCGGACTTCGGAAATGGTCCGCTGGTTGTTGTCGGTCAGGCAGTCAACGATCACCAGCGAGCCGCCGGGACCGAACCCTTCGTAGCGGGCCGCGGCAAAATCTTCTCCGCCGGCGCCGCGGGCCTTTTCGATCGCCTTCTCGATGACGTGGCCCGGAACCTGATCGCTCTTGGCCTTTTCGATCATGCTCCGCAGGGCGGGATTGGTGTCGGGGTCGGGAACGCCGTTCTTGGCAGCCACATAGATCTGCTTGCCGTACTTGGAATACAGCTTCGACTTTTGAGCGGCCGTCTTGAAGATGGCGTTCTTACGGTTTTCGAAATCTCTGCCCATAACCTACTCTCATGCAACGGAAACCCGACGCGGATGCATCCCGCACGGTAGCACGTTCAGCGGGGTTTTCCCAGGTGGCAGAGGCAGGTGGAGGGGCGGATTTCCAGCATTCAAGCGAGCATCCGGCTGCTACGGCCGCTTGAGCCAGTACTCGAGAAACGCCAGTTCCAGTTCGAGGGCCTTGGGGGTCGGCACGTGCGTTTTGCGGGAGGTCAGGGCTGCGCGGTTTTCGTAGCCGAGCACTCGGTTCACGTCGACCAGGTGATTCAGCGCGATCCAGTTTCGCGGCGGGTCTTCGGTGCCGCCCGAGACGAGGACCGGGCGCGGGGCCATCAGGGCGTGCAGATCGACGAGGTCGTCTCCCGCTTCGAACAGATCTTTGTAGAGCCCCGTGCGAGGGTTGTCGTCGCTGGGAATTCCCGGCCGGCGCTGGATCGCGGGATCGTAACCGAGATACCACGGCTCCCAGTAGTTCACGTTACCGTTCTTCTCGTTGAACACGATACCGGGATCGGACCAGACGGCGCAGGCGAACTTGTCGTGCAGGCAGGAGGCAAACATCGACCACTTGCCGCCGTACGAGAGACCGATGATCCCGATTCGATCGGCGTCGACCTCGGGCAGTTGCGCGAGGGCCGTGTGGCAGTTGGCGGCTGTGTACGCGAGCAGAGTGAGCGGCTGACGGCGCTGTTTCTTGCCGGCGTCGGTGAGGAGTTGACGCGTGTCGCCGCCGACGGACTGCAGCCAGCCGGGTGTGCCGATCGAGAGCGTGACGAAGCCTCGTCGCACCAACTGTAAACCATAGTCGTGAGTCCCCTGCCCTTTCTTCCCTTGGCCGATGCTCGTGAGCGGTTCGTAGAACGGCACGAACACGGCTGGAAAGGGTCCCGCGCCTTTAGGCACGAGCAAGTAGCCATCGGCGACGTCTCCTGCGGGAGCGATCTGCACATGGACGTGATGCTCGACATAGTCGTCGTGCTCTTTCGACTCGAGTCGCTTGACGACAGGACGATCGACCAGCGGCGGCCAGGCGCCGAGTCGCTCGTGCCACTGCGCCAGGATCTGCTCGCGGCGCTGCTTCCACTGCTCGGGTGTTTTCACGACCTCGCCATCCGGTCGCTGGAGTGGTGAGCGATAGGCGCCGCGCTGGTTTTGATATTCGGTTGGCGGTTGAAAGTAGGGCTCGAGTTGTTTCCAGCGCGCGTCGTTCGACGCCGGCTCCGCCGCGCGCACGAAGAACACGCTGCCCAACAACGACAGAAGCCCGATGCACGTAAGACATGGTCGCAAAAACATGACGCCGGCCTCGCAGTGAGAATGCGGATTCGCGATCGAGTGCGCACCGACGATAGTTCACACACTCGCGCCAAGCAACCAATGAAGCAACCAAAGGAGCTCTGCCGAACGAGGGGGAAGCTAAACCGCTAGCAAGACCGTTCGTCAAGCGGTCCTTTTCTTCGTTGGCTACGCCGCTACACTTTGCCCCAACGCAGACCGCAGCGGGCCACTGGCTGGCTGTCGGTTGCTCCGGGAGCAGGGTGGCTTCTGCAGAAAGTCCACGCATAGATGCGTGGCGTTTTGATTGTCCTCATTGTCGCTGCTTGAGCCTGAGTATGGGCACGGTCTGCCGCACCCCAGCCAACGCACCGCAATCCTACCTATCGCCCCATCGGGGCCTCACCTGCCTACATCTCCGACACTAGCACTGCAGTGCAGTGATCGCGACAGCACCGCGCACGATGCAACGCTGTGCTGACTTCCAACTCAGGCTCGCCACACGGATGAGGGCATCGCCTGGCCACCTTCAGCACGGAGAGAGAGCCATGTAATCGCTCGACCACACGCTGTTGTTCTGGAATGTTTTCGAAAAACGGAATGGATCACATGAAACGGATTGCTCTTTTGGTTTGCGCTTCGGTACTTCTCGTCGCTGGCACCGCAGAGGCACGGTGGACCACGCCCATCTACGGGGGAACCTACACGCAGCAGCCGGCGCGCGTCGCCCCGGCCAACTACTACGCCCGTCCCGCTCAGCCGGCGCGCGTTGCTCCCGCCAGCTACAGCGCCAGCCCGGCCCAGCCGGTGCGCGCCAATTACGCCGCGTTCAACACCAGCACGGCACAAGGGGTCGCCAATATCATGGCCTCGCAGGGGCGCGTTGGTCACTTCGGTGGCAACACGGGTTATGAAGGCTGCGGCATGGGACCGACGCCTCAAGCCGCCTTCAACGTCTGCTGCTACTCCAACAGCGGCATGACGACTGTGGATGTCGGTTACGCGCAAGGCGCCAACGGCATGTGGTACTGCTGCCGCCGCTATCGCTAGTCGCTGCGACCAGCGCGGAATGTGCTGATTGCTAATTGTCTCGGAATCAATCGCAGGATGGCCGATTGACCGCTCAAGTCCCCGCAAGGATAGCGGGGCTCTTTATTCGCCCGTGTGGGTGGATTCTTCGGAGCGCAACCGATCGGCGCGGTTCACACAGAATCGGCGCGCGCTTCTGACTTCGCGCTGGTTATCTTGGGCCGTTGTTCCTGCTCGAACGAAACGTGCGGCGGCGGCACGGCGCTGGTCGCTTCGTCTTGCGCGAAGAACGACGCGATCGCCTCGGCTGTCTCGCGGGCGTACTCCATGAAGAAATCGTGTCCGCCGTCCGATTCGACATGCTCGATCGGCGCGTAGCGCTCCAGCGTCTGCCGATATTGGATCGGCCGAAAGATGAAGTCCGTCGGGCTGGTGATCAACAGCTGTCGCTGATCGTTGTTGGGGATGAAGGGACCGAGAAGCCCTCGCAAGACGAGTTGGAGATAGACGCGAAACGAGGCGTGTTTCAGCAGCCGGCAGGTCCGCTCGACCAGCGTGTCGGGAGTGTCCACGTCGAAGAAAATTTTTCGCGTTCGTTCGTGTGTGCTCGCGAGAGAGCGAACGTTGAGCGTCAGCACGGCTCGCAGGTAGGCCAGCGGATAACGCAAGAACAACCGGATCGAGACGGGTAGCGCACCACCGAGCGGAATCGGCGCCATGAGGACGGTCGGGCGAGCCCACACGGGATCGTCTCGCTGCACCGTTTCGCCGATCAGCGCTCCCATCGAATGCAGCACGAATCCGCCGACGCGATACGACGTGTCCTGCTCGATGCTTTCGAGCGCCAGCTTCATGCCGGCGACGCAGCTCCCTAAGCGGACCCAGTTGCTGGCCAGCCAGCCGCCGGCTTCGATCTGCTGATCGATCATGGCGACGTGGTAGCCGGCCTGGTTGAGCGCGGCAATCAACTCGTCGAAATGCTCAGCCGAGTGGCAGATGCCGTGGTGCAGCACGACGAGTTCGTCGCTCCGGGGCGTCAGGGAACGATGGATGGTGTAGGTGACTCGAAGGCCGCCCAGATTGCCGAGGTCCTTGCGCATGGTGGCGTGTCCCAGGTGGGTGCGTTGGCTCTCGCGTTGGCTTGCCGAGGGCAGAAAGCAGGCTGGCGTTTCCGGCAAGGAAACACTTCAGCGTAAGGGGCTGCGGGCGGCGTTGTCCACCAAGTTTTATGGAAAGTCGAGCAGCTCGGCGGGGAAGCTGTGGCAGGTTCGTTGCCGCCAAACTTGGGGCGGGGGTTCAGAATGTGTCGTCGGTCGGTCGCGACTGGTTCGGTGGCGATGATTCGTCGTGGTGGTTCTCCCGGCGGTCGTACCAGCCGGCGGCGTGGGGAATCATCGTGAGCACCAGCAAGGCCAGGAGGGTGCCGAGGATCGCTGTGGTTTGCCGGCCCATCCCGCAGGCGACGCCGACCGCCGTGGTGAAATAGAGGCTGGCCGCCGTCGTCAGGCCGACGACGCGTCCCCGTTCGCTCTGCTTGAGAATCGTTCCGGCCCCGAGAAAGCCCACGCCGGCTGCCAGCCCTTGCATCACCCGGCTCAGGGCATCCGGTTCAAAACCGCTCTGTCCGCAGATCATGACGAGAAACGCGGCGGCCAGGGCGACGAGCATGTGGGTCCGCACCCCGGCGGCCTTGCCGCTGTGGCCACGCTCGTAGCCGAGCGCTCCCGCCAGGACCGCCGCGACGAGCATTCGGCCGATGATTTGGCCAACCTGCGGGGCGTCGGGCAAATCCAGGAAGTCTCGCGATAGGCCAAGCCAGAACTCTTGCAACCAGTCGATCATCAGGGCGTCTCGTCGATTCGGCAGCGGAAGGGCGTCGTTCGAAGTGCGCCAGCCTTAGGTTTTAGGTTGGGTAGCAGTCTGCGTGTCCGATGCGGCTTTGCGTGTTACGTGGGGGCGACATCGTCAATCATCGCAGAAAGTGCTACCTTGTGGACCTGCGGCCGAGGGAATCGCCGCGGGGCCTTAAGGATCTCTCAGGATGGCGACTGCGAAACGCCCGGCGTTCGACACACTCCATTGCGGCGATGCGCGGGAGGTGCTCTCCGGCTGGCCGGAGGATTTGGTCGATTGCGTAGTGACGAGCCCGCCGTACTTTCGGCAGCGCAACTACGAGGGACATCCGGAGCAGGTGGGGCTGGAGGCGTCGCCGCGGGAGTATGTCGACCGGCTCGTGGGTGTGTTTCGCGAGTGCCGGCGGGTGCTGAAGGAAAGCGGCACGCTGTGGCTGGTGATCGGCGACAAGTACGACGACGGCCGGCTGCTCGGAATGCCGTGGCGCGTCGCCCTGGCGATGGTCGACGACGGCTGGACGCTGCGGGCCGATTGCATCTGGCACAAGCCGAACGCGATGCCCTCCTCGGTGAAGAGCCGGCCGACGGTCGATCACGAGTACATCTTTTTCTTCACTCGCTCGGGCGACTACTACTACAACGCCGACGCGATTCGCGAACCGCACGTGACCTTTTCCGAATCGAGCCGCATGCGCGGCGGCCGGCGGCACTTCGGCCAGCGTGGCGGCACCCCCGAAGCGGGCAAAAATGGCGGCAGCAACAACCTGCACGATGGCCGCTGGGACCAGGCGTTTCATCCGCTGGGGCGCAACAAGCGAACGGTCTGGTCGATTCCGCTCTCAAAGTATCGCGACGCGCATTTTGCCGTGTTTCCGGAATCGCTCGTCGAGACTTGTTTGCAGGCGGGGTGTCCCGAAGGGGGCGTGGTGCTCGATCCGTTCAGCGGCAGCGGCACGACGGCGGTTGTTGCCCGCCGACTCGGGCGGAAGTATTTGGGCGTCGATTGCGCGCCGGAGTATTGCGAGCTGGCCCGCAAGCGGCTTGAAGATGCAGCTGCGAAAGCCAACCAGAAAGTAGCCGGAAGGTAACCACCTTCCGGAGAAAAGCGAGAGGACGATCCATGCGCCATGGGCAGCACTTCTCGGATGGAGAAAACCTTCCGTCGTTCTCCGGAGGCTGGTTAGCCTCCGGCTGAGGTGCGGCGGGCTTGCGAGTCTGCCACAATAGGCTTCGCTACACTACATCGCCCACCGCAACAGGAGCTGGCCATGTTTCGTTCTTCTCC
>JAEZAS010000462.1 GCA_023430365.1 Planctomycetota bacterium | reverse complement strand
CATGAACCCCGATTCGCTCCATCAGGTTCGCCGGGCTCTCCAGCAACGGCTTGAAAGCCTGCAGCGGGCCGGGGTTTTGCAATTGGGACGAGCCCAGCCGGGCGAATCGATCTTTGCTGGGGCAGCTCCTTCAGGGGAGCCCATCGAAGCAACAGCGATTGCTGCGGCTTCGACCGTCCGACCGGTGGCTCCCGCGGTGGACGACTACCCGGCCTATTCTTCCCCCCCTGCCCCTACCGCCAATACGCCCGGCCCGCCGCTGGCCGCGGGCCTTGAGGACGCTTTGATGGCCAAAGGCAAGAAGCCAGCCGCCTCCCGCGAACTGCCGACAATCTCGGTCCTGGCCGAGCCCTATCCTGCCGACGGTCCGCGGACAATCGGCGAGCGGGAGCACGATTTTGCCCTCGTGTCGGACATCGTTTCGCGCTGCACGCTCTGCAAGGAACTCGCCGCCACGCGCAAGCAGACCGTCTTTGGCGTCGGCAACCTGAAAGCCCGCGTCGCCTTCTTCGGCGAAGCGCCTGGGGCCGATGAGGATCGCATCGGCGAACCGTTCGTCGGCCGGGCCGGCCAACTGCTCACCAAGATCATCGAAGCCTGCGGCTGGAAGCGCGAGGATGTTTACATCCTGAACGTGCTCAAGTGCCGCCCGCCCGACAATCGCACGCCGCTCCCCTTCGAGGTGGAAAACTGCCGGCAGTACTTCCAGCGGCAATTCGAAGTGATCCAGCCGGAGTACATCGTCTGCACCGGCACGGTCCCGGCGCAAGCGCTCCTCGAAACGACTGAAACCGTCGGCAAGCTCCGCAACCGGTTCCACCAGTACCGCGGCAGCAAGGTGCTCGTCACCTACCACCCGTCCTACCTGCTCCGGAATCCCGCGGCGAAGAAGTTCGTCTGGGAAGACATGCAGATCCTGCTCAAGGACATGGGTCTGCCGATTCCGGGGAAGAAGAGCTGAGGCGGAGTTTTCAGTTGTCAGTGATCAGTCATCAGTTCTCGTTACGACGCTCTGCGTCGTAACGCATGAACGGACGCTCTGCGTCCTGTCACTTTCAGCGAGCCGTGCGTCGGAGGTAGAAGCGTGAAAGACATCGCGGATCGCTCGATGACGCACGACGAACTGGTTCGCGCCTGTGTCGCTGCCGCCGGGAAACTGGATCGCCTCGAGGTGGCACGAGCGTTCGTCGCCAGCCTTTCCACCCGTCGCCTCGATTGGCGCGGCGTGCTTCCCGCCTACGCCGTTTGCCGGCAATTGCCGATTCATGACTACGAACCGACTCAGGTGTTCCAGGCTGGCCCCAACGCAAGTTGTCGCATTTGTGGGCTCGGATCACCGGCTCCAAACAAGGTGAGCGGCAAGCTCCTCGTCGGCAATCTTGGACGTGCTTACTACCTGGAAACGTCCTTAGCCACGCTCGAGCAGTTTGCGGACGCTGACAAGCCGACGCCTACGGAAATCGACGTGCAAATGCTCGGAGAAACGCTCACTCGCCTTCGCAACCGTAAGGGAGCCAAGCTGGGAGAGCTGCAATCGCTGATTCAAGGCGTAATCCCGGGCAACAAGTTCGAGCGCGTCGATCTGCTGGGCTCGCTCGCGCTGGCTAGCATCTTTCAGCTGGACGCCGCTTCCTACTTCGATGGTTGGGTGACGTACGACATTCGCGAATCGGTGATGCCGTCGCACTTCTACGCCAAGGACTCGACCCACCCGCTCCGGCACTACCGGCCCGATTGCCAGTTGAACGAGACGGCCACCGCGTTCTGGTTTGGGGAGTTTGTCCGTTGACGGATGGGTGGCTGGGGCTGAGGCGCAGCCGGCGCCCCAGCGAATTGCGAGTTCGACGTGCGACTAGCACAGACTCGCATGAATCCGCGCGCTGAAGTTTGCTGGGGCACCGCAGCGCTTGGCCCCAGGCACCCCGACAAATGTCGAACGTCAAATGTCGAAGGAAGCACGAAATTCAAAAGGACGAAGCCCGAAATTTTTTCGTCATTGTTCTCGTTACGACGCTCTGCGTCGTAACGCACCAGCGGACGCTCTGCGTCCTCTGATTGCATCCAGAGCCTCGACTTGCTGCGGACACAGCCCAATCCAGAAGTTGGCGTCGAAGCGGGCCGAAGCGGATCAACACCGCAGGTGTTGCATTCCACAGCCCAGGGTCGCGTAGCGAAGCGAGCGCACCCTGGGTAGTTCGAGCGATATGCCTGATCAACCCTGAAAGGGTTGCATCCCAACCATTAGCGCCGGTTCGGCCCATGGAACCCTTACAGGGTTCCCAACATTGCGACGGTCCGACCCTCACCCAGGGTGCGCTAGCGCGACCCTGGGCTTTGTCATGGAACGCCTGCGGCGTTCGTCCTCGCGCCGTTCTCCGGAAGCTGTTAGCTTCCGGCTGCGGGCTATTCCACGACGAGGCCTGCGTCGGTGATTCGGTAGGGCACGATGCGTTCTTCGCAGGCGCTGCCGCGGTGTTTGGCGACGAACAGGCCGCGGCCAAAACGGTTGCCGTCGCGGGTTTTGCCCATGTAGATCAGCGTGTTGGCGTTGGCCAGCACGTCTCCTTCGGCGAGCGGGCGGGAGATGAGATCGTCGAGCATCGTCTCGTGCGAGGTCACGAGCAGCAGGCAGCCGATCTTGCTCGTGTCGTACACATGGGCAGCCGCTTCTTCGGCGTGGCGGCGGTAGGCCTCGCGGAGGAGGTCGCGGGCGACCCATTCCGGGTCCTTGCGGAGGATCTGCTGGTAGACGTACTCGAACAGGTGAAACTGGATCGATTCCCCGGGCACATCGACCGGTTCGATGCCGTCGACAACGACGCGCCGGGTGCCGCGGATGAAGTTGCCATAGAGAAACGCGATCGCGGCCCGCAGACGGGCGTTGAGCTCGGCCTGCCAGTCGCGCCAGGCGTCCCAGTCGAGATCGCGGCGGGTGACGCGGCGGCCCTGATAGTCGAACACGTGCATGTACTCGCCGTGGTCGCGGTCGGCGGCATAGAAGTTCTCGACGTCGACCTGCTTGCCGGCGTCGGCCACCTGGAGCGACCAGTCGAAGATCCGCTTCGCATAGTCGGCGTGGCTCTGCGAATCGCCGCGCGAGCTGACGTCGAAGATCACGCCGCTTCGGCCGTCCGCCAGCAGCCCGGTGCGGGCGAACTGCACGCCGAGCTGGGTCTTGCCGATGCCCGTCGCTCCGACGACCACCGTGAGCGCCCCCGGCATCAAGCCGCCACCAAGAAGTTCATCGAGACCAGGAACGCCGGAGGAGATGCGGCTCATGGGCAGTTTTCAGTTATCAGTTTTCAGTTTTCAGTGGGGGGGAAGAGTAAACAGTAGACAGTTTACAGTAGACAGTGGACGGCGGGGTTTGGATGCGGCGCGGCCGTTGCGGGGCGGCGCACTGACGCGGAATTTCGAGTACTGAGAACTGACTGCTGAAAACTGAGAACCGCTCGGGCCGCCGCGGTTCGCCAGCCGTGGACCAAGAACTGTTTACTGTGAACTGTCTACTGAAAACTGTCTACTCGCCTGCCGCGGATCAAACTCTGTCAAATCTAGCAGCGTTACGCTGCGGGCAGCGTTCGCGAGCGATTCCTTGCTCAGTTCGCTCCAGGGCTGGGCGCTCGCTTGGGAGAGTGGCGTGAGTGGGGCGGGATTCGACTGGCGGGTCCAGGTGAGTTCGAGCTCCAGGAGGCGGCGGAGCTGGGTGTCGGAGAGTCGGCTGGCGGTGAAGAGGGCTTGCAGTTCGTCGCGGAGCGGGCGATTCGCTTCGGCGGCGAGAAACTCGCGGACTGCCGGCGCGGCGAGCGACGCCCGGGCCGCGTCCCGGCCCGTTTGCCGGAGCTGTCGCAGGGCGTGCAGCAGTTCCGCCGGTGGTTCGCCGGCCCCGGGCTTTCGCGCCGGGGCAATGCGCGGCAACGAGTCGGGCTCGGCGGACGGATCGAGCAGATAGAGCGCCGCGCGAAAGCGTTTCTCCTCCTCGGGCGATCGGGCCAGTGCAATCATGCTCCGCAGCGAGCCGGGGCCGAGCCCCTCGGGATCGAGCCAGGCGGCAGTGTGAAACAATCGCAGGGCGGTCGTGCGTGATTTTTCGTCCCCCGCGCGGGCGGCGAGTTCTTCGGCGAGCAGCTTGTACTCGATCGGTTCGGCGGGATTGAGGTTGGCAATTCGATTTTCGATGCCCGACTGAGCGCTCGCTGCGCTGCAGAACATCAACAGCACGATGACGCATCCGGGTGCCACTGCTGGCTTGCCCAGCAGTGCGAACGGCAGTTTGAGCCAGGACACGATCTGGGTGGCACGCCCTGAACGGAGTGAAGGGCGTGGTGAAGTGCGTTGCGGGACTGCCACGCCCTTCGCTGCGCTCCAGGGCGTGCCACCCAATGCGTTACCGAGCGTGCCACCCCTATTGTTTGCTCGCTGGAGAAGTTCAATGCGCATCTAGTTCGCCTCCGGGGCGAGCAGGAGCCACAGGCGGAGCAGGTCGGCTTCGCTCTGTCGCAGTTGTTCGGGCGCGGACTTCGCCGTCTTCTGCCGGCCGCGGGCGTCTCGCAGCAATTCGAGCGACGCCTGAGTCTGGGCTGGCCGCTCGCTGCTGAGCGAGTCCGCCGAGAGCTTGAGCATCAGCTCGCCGAGAAGCACGCTGCGCGCGAGGTCGTCGGTTGCCAGGTAGTCGACCACGGCCAGCTCCTTCGGCCAGCGATCGACCAGCTCGATCGGCCAGCCGGTGAAGTCAGCCGTGGCGGCGGCGCTTTGACGCGCCGGCGAGGCGGCCGAGACTTCGGCGATCATCCGCTGGGCGCACAGGTGCAGGACCTGCGACGGACTGACGCCGGCCTGATACTCGGCAGGCGATACGCCGAGCAGCCGGGCGCGAATGCGATAGGTGGTCAGCAGCGATTCGGCGGCCGCGTCGAGCGCCTGGCGCTGGTCGTCGGGCAGCGAGGTGGTGGACGCTGTCGCCGGCAGTTCGCGAATGACGCTCAGCAGCAGCGCCTCGCGCCAGCCGGCTGGACTCGCGTCGCCGACGGCCGTTCCCGCGAGCGCTTCGACCATTGCCGCTTGCTGCTCGGCGGGCGCGGTGGCCGACTCGAGCAGGTCCGCAACGGCCAGACGCAGTTGCTTCCAGCGCCGCAGCGTTCCCGCCGCCGACACGGCCTCGGCGTGCTCGTTTTCGGCCTTGTTATGCAGCAGGTAGCCGGCAAGTTGCCGGGCCGGGATGAGTTGCAGGTCGCTCAGCTTCGGCGCGAGTTGGACGAGCCCCCGCAGGGCCGACTCCCGCTGCACCTGATTCGAGTTGCGATCGGCGAGCAGACCGAAAAAGCGGTTCAACGCCTGCTGCTCGGAGGCGGTCAACGCAGCGGCAGTCGTCGTGGGAGAAAGCAGCGGCGTGTCGTCGTCCGCAGTCTTCAGGGCGAACGGCTCCTCGGGGTAGAGGGCGGCCAGCTCGTCGTAGATCGCCGCTCCCGCTTCGCCCTGGGCGAGGGCGAGGGCCTGCGTCGCCAGCCAGGCCAGCTCGGCGGCGTCGGTGAGCTGGCGGACCGTGCCGTCGGCGGCGGTTGGCTCGCGTTCGAGCGCTTCGCTCGCGCGGGAGCGGAGGATTTCCCAGCGCTGCTCGACCGCCTGGCTGCCCGTGGGAGCGACGCCGAGTGCCCGCCGCAGGGCGCGAGCGATCGCCCGCGGATTCTGCGGAACACTGGTCACGTTCAGCCGCAGGAGCAGCAGGCTCTGCAATTCATCGCGAAGCGGCGATGGCGGCATGCGCTCGTAGAGATCGACGAGAGCGATCGTCACCTGCGGATCGGTCGAAGCGGCCAACTCCGTCAGCAGCGGCCGGAAGGCTTCGGCGCCCGAACCCGGGGCGCTCGACTCCGCGTCAGTTCCGAGTGAGGCCAAGAGCAGTTGGCTTTGCAGCCGATGGAGTTCGCGGCGCTCGAGATGCCGGGCCGCATGTTCGCTGGCCGCGGAAAAGAGGGCGGCCACTCCCGCCGGTGAACTCTTGGCGTGGGACGTCAGGTGCCGCAGGACAACGCGCGACAGGCCGGCGAGGACATCGTGCTGGCGATCGTCGAGCGAGGCGGCGGGATCGAGGCGGACGCCGGTGCGGAGCGTGAGCGCATCGGCGATCTCGCTGCGACGCTCGGGGGCCATCTGGCCGTGCATGGCGGCGGCGACCGCAGTTTCGGCGGACCAGTAAGCGAGGTCGTAGGCGGCCGTGTGCTTGGGCAGCGGCGAATCGGGAGTCGGCAGGTGGCCCAGCAGCGCCTCGCGAATCGCTCCCGCCGCTCGGTCGGAGGGCTCAGCGGCGTAGGCTTTTTCCAAGAGCTCGCCGACGATTTTCAGGTGCTCGGCGTCGGGGGGAACACGTTCGACCAGGCCCACCATCCGGCCATAGGCGGCCGCGCGGCGATGCTCGTCGGCCGACGAGAGATCGGGGACGAGGTCGGGAAAGCCGTCGACTTCCTTGCGAGCCCGATCGACCGCCAGGGCCAGATCGACGCTCCACCACTTGGGCGGACCGGCTGTTTCGGCGGGGCGAGGCGCATCGGTCGCGGCGGTTGTTGGAGTCTCAGGCTGGGGCTTGTCGGGGCGAAAGGCGAGGGCGACGAGAGCTGCGACCACGAACAGCGCCAACAGGCCGACGGCTGCGTACATTGCTCGGCTAAGCCTGACCGAGCGGGCGGCGAGGGCGCGGTTGGCGTCGAGCTGTTCGTCGATGTAGCGATCGACCGTTTCGGCGCCGAGTCCCCAATGCCGGGCGGCGTCGTGCAGGCGCTGGCGGGCCTCCTCGGCGATCCAGGTGCGGTCGCCGATGGCGTCCTGAATGGCGTCGGCGAGGTTGCGCGTGGCTTCGTCGCCGCGAACCCGCTGGATGCCAAGCTCGGCGGTCACGCTGGCCAGCACGTCGAGCGCCGCGTCGTCGTCGAGGTCGTACTTCTCGCGCGCGGCGGCGAGGATGCGGGCTTCGTGCGTGGGACCGAGGATGGTTCCGCGGCGCGTCTCGAGATCCTTGAGCAATCGGCGGCGGAACTTTTCGGCGGACTTGGACTGGGACGCGGAAGCGGCGGGAGTCGTGAGCGAACGCAGGGCGGACTCGAACTGGTCCTCGGGAATGCCGAGCTGACGAGCGACGTCGGCCAGCTTCATCCGGGCAGCGGGCGTCAGGCCGCGAGCCTGAGCCACGATCGGCCCCGCCTTCTGCCGGAACTCGGCCAGCGGATCGCCCGAGGAAGTCGATTCTGTCCCTTGCTCAGTCATGAAGTGCGAACGTCACACGGTCGATGGGCTGACTAGCCACGGATGGAACACGGAAGGACAGGATCAGCTGGGCCCGGCGAAGCGTTTTTCGAGTTCCGCGAACTTGGGGCCCCAGGTTTGGGAGTCCACGCTGGGGTAGAGCAGGCGGAATTGGTTCCAGACTTGCCTCGCCGAGGCGCGATCGGTCGCGAGCAGGCACTCGATTTGATAGTACTTCGCCTCCAGCCAGGCGTCGCTGCCGCTCTTGAGCCCCGTGAGGAGTTTCCGCCAGTGTTCCAGCGCGGCGGCGGGCTCGTTGGCCTTTGTCTGGGCGAGCGCCGCGCGGCGGAGGTACTTGCGATCGCTCGGAAACGCCGCGACGAGTTTTTCGAGCCGCGTCGCCGCCGCGGGCCACTGCTCGCGTCGTTCGAGATACCAGGCGTGACGCGAATTGGCCGCCAGGGCGTTCTTGCTCGTCTTGATCTGCTCGGCGGAATCTCCCAGGAGCTCGACCAGCCGGCCGTAGGTCCGCTCGCCGGTGGCTTCGATCGCCGCGGATTGCTCGCGAGAGAGGCTGCCTTCGTCGGCGCGAAGGTGGCTGTCGGCCTGCTGGGCGACGAGCATCAGGGCTGGCAGTTCGTACGGGGTGCCGCTGGCGTTGGTCGCGATCCACTCGGACTCTTTGGCGACCGCGTCCTGATCCTTCGCCCGCTGCGCCCATTGCAGGGCCCGGTAGTGCAGCTCGGGCAGGCTGCGGTGCTTCGGCGAAAGTTCCGCCGAGGCGTCGGTAGCGCTGCGGAGAAAGAACTCGATTTCGCTGCCGCCGGACGAATTGTCGGCCAGGAGCGTCTCGAGCGCAAGGAGCGAAGCGCGGAGCCGGCGCTCGTGATCGCCGTCGGGTGTGGTGGTTTGCAGGAACCGGCGGGCTGAGCTGGCGACTTCCGCCGCGGCTTCGGCGGCGGCCTTCGCGCTGCCGCGGTTCTCGGTCCAGCGCTGGTGGTGCAGTTGGCAAAGCTCGAACTGGGCGTCGGCATAGCGGGCGTCGCCGGCGGGGATCGCCGCGAGCCGTTTCGCCTTTTGCTCGGGAGTCGCCAGGTCGGGGCGCAGCCGCTCGATGAGGGCCTGCGCCTTCGAGGCCTGGGCCGCCTTGGGGTACTCGCGCTGGATGGTTTCCAGGGCGGCGAGGGCCTGCGGCATCACGCCCGGCTGCTTGGCGACGAGTTGATACAGGCTGACCGCTTCCATCCAGGCCGATTGCAGGGCGTCGTCGGGGGCTTCGGCCTTGAGCAGCGG
>JAEZAS010000437.1 GCA_023430365.1 Planctomycetota bacterium | reverse complement strand
ATGAAACGGTCGAGCGCCGTTTCGGCGGCGGCCGCATTGGTAACGGCTGGAACCGGTGGATCGCTGAACGCTTGAAACGACCAGTGCTTGGGATAGCGATACTTGGACTGGGCCACCTGCTCCGCCGGCCAGGCGGCGCCGTCGCGGACCCACTTTTCGAGATCGGCAATCTGACGATCGGTCAGTTTGCCCTTCGGAGGCATCGAGACGTCGGCCCCTTCCTCCTGCCGGACCGCTTTGATCAGCAGGCTCTCTTCCGGCTTGCCGGGTACGACCGATACGCCGAAATCTCCCCCGGCGAGCATCGCCGCGCGCGAGTCTAGCCGATAGTTCGACCACTGCGTCTCTTCGCCGTGGCACTTCTGGCAATGTTCCGCGAGCACCGGCCGGACGTTCTTCTCGAAGAACTCCAGCGATTCAGGCGAAAACTTCTCTTCCGTTTCGGCGGCGCCGACCACGGCAAACAGGCCACAAAGCAGCCAGCCGGTCAACGTCCACAGCCAGGTAGGAAGGGGGGCGCGGGACTGCACCATCAGGCGGGCCTCCATAGCATGCGGTACAGGTGGGGAATGACAAAGCGCTGGGAGGGAAACGGTATGGTAACCGATCGAGGGGACAATAGCAAAACGAACTGCACCCTCTTGGTGGACAATTTCGGCATCCCGGCCGGCTCACCAGTTTGCCAGTCCGCCTGATTTCGCAGACAGTCGCCTGTGATGCAGGAAAATAGCCCATTTCGCGTCCCCAAACCGTTTGGATTCCTTTTATGATGGTCGCGCACCGGTTTGAGGTCCGCCTGTGAGGAGCGCTCGATGACGATTCGGATTGCAACAATTGAGGATGTTCGGGCCGCGGAGCGAGTTATTCGCGAGCATGTCTCGCCGACGCCGCTGATTCGCTCCTATGCTCTGGAACGCGAACTGAAGCTGCCAGCCAGCCGCCGGGTTTGGCTGAAGGACTACGGCTGGTCGCCAGCGGGCTCGTTCAAGCTGCTCGGGGCGCTCAACTGGATGGCCAACGCGCTGGAGCGAATCGGCGATCGGCCCGTGGCGGCCCATTCATCGGGCAATTTCGCATCGGGAATTGCGTTCGCCGGAATGCGGTATCAGAAGCGAGTCATCGTGGTGATGCCGGAAACTGCCCCGCGGGTGAAGTTCGAACGGACTCGCTCGTTCGGCGCCGAGATTCGCACCTACGACATTGCCCGCGATCACGAGACGGGGGAGCGGGACCGGTTGACGCGGCAAATTGCCGAGGAGGAGCGGGCGGTTCAGGCGTCTCCCTATGACGATCCGTTTGTGATCGCCGGCAACGGCGTCGGCGGGCTGGAGACGACGCAGGAGCTTACTCGCCAGGGACGAGGCCTGTCCCACTTCTTCTGTCCGGTCAGCGGCGGCGGCCTGATGGCTGGGCAGGCCCTGGCGATTGCCGACGCGTATCCCCAGGCCCGGATCATCGGCGTGGAGCCGGCCGAAGCGGACGACTTTCGCCAATCGCTCGCGGCGGGGAAGCGGGTGCGAGTCGAAAAGCCGACGAGCATCTGCGACGGGCTTCTTTCCTACGACGTCGGCGAGCACAACTGGCCGATCCTGCAAAAGCTCGTGCAGCAGTCGGTCCCGATCCCCGACGCGGCGACGCGCCAGGCGATGCGCTGGCTCTATGACCAGCACGGATTGCGAGTCGAACCTTCGGGGGCGATCTCCGTGGCCGCCTCGCTGAGCGGCAAGGTTAGCTTCGACGGCGAAGGAGACGTCGTGCTGGTCGTCAGCGGCCGGAACGTCGACGAGGAAGCGTTCCGGGCCTGGATTGCTTGACGCGGTTAGCGGCTGCGTGGAGCGTCGGTTGTTGTTTTCTCGCAAAGACGCCAAGTCGCGAAGGCGCAAAGAGGATTCAGAATGAATGCTCTTTGCGCTCCTTCTCTTTTTTCTTTGCCTCTTAGCGCCTTCGCGTCTTTGCGCCTTGGCGTCAGAAAACAACCAAACGTCGCGACACCCAAAGCAACGCTACTGGTAGAAGAACGTTTCCTCGGCCGTCTTACGCAGCAGCCAGGTGCGATCGTCGTCCGAGAGGAAGTCGAGCTTGTCGCGCACTAGCGCGATCGAGTCGCGGTAGGTGTTGCCGCCGCCGAGCTGATACGGGCAGTCGCTCGCCCACATCAGGCGTTTGGGGCCAAACGTCTCGTACAGACGCTTGATCATCGGCGCCAGTTCGAGGTGAGGCGGCTGTTTCTTGCCGAGGGCGTAGAAGGCCGAGACCTTCACTTTGGTCAGTGGCCGGCGGGCCAGCTTGCAGAGGTTGGCGATGTCGCTGTCGCGCATCTGGCCATCGACGCCGATCCGGGCGAAGTGGTCGATCACGACCGGCGTGTCGGGATACTTTTCGCACATCGCATCGACGCCGGCGAGCTCCTGAGCCCCGATCAGGCAGCACATCGACTGCCGGGTCGTGGCGGCTGTCTTCCACATCTCGTTCATGCCGGGCGTTTCGAGCCAGCGATCCTGGTTCTCCTTGCGAATGAACGGCGTGATGCGGAAGCCGGTCACTCCTTGCTCGAGCAACTCCTTCATCTGCTCCCCAGCCTTCGGCTGATGGTCGTCGATCATGCCGACCACTCGGAACCGCTTGGGATGCCGCCGCACCGCATCGATGCAGTAGGAGTTGTCGAACAGGTGGTAAACCGAGTGCTGAATGAGCACCACCCGCGTCACTCCCTCGGGCCCAGCGATCGCCATCAGTTCGTCGTCGGTGAAGCTGAGTGGAGCGAGATCTTTCTTGGTGAGCCCTTCGGCAAGCGGAAAGCGCTCGACGTCGGGCGTCCAGATATGCGAATGGGCGTCGATCCAGCCTTTGTCCTCTTCCGCGGAGAGAACGGGCGAGGCGGATAGCGTGGCCGCGGCGGCCGTGAGCGTTTGGAGGGCGGTCCGGCGATCCATCGGCAAGTCGAACGGCATGGGAATCTTCTCCAACTTGGTGGCGGAGCGAGGAAGCTCATTCAGGATGTGAGCGATTATGGCGTCGAAGCGAGTTCCGCGGGGCGGAATTGTGCTGGCGGACAGCCAACTTTTTTACCGATTATCAATCAAGGAGTGTTGATTCGTCGGCTGGATTCCACGAAGATAATCACCGGACTGTTGCCGAGCCAGTTCTATGTTGTGAACTCATCGCCGAGGGGCCGTGCTTCGATAAGGAGAGACCATGCTTCGCGTGCTAGGCCAACCGTCGAAGTTTTGCGATCGCGTCAACCGCCGAGAGCTGCTGCGAATCGGAGGCATCGGGCTCGGCGGCCTGGCCCTGCCGCAGTTGCTCGCCCAGCGGGCGCAAGCCCGGCAATCGCACCCCGCCACGGCGAAGTCGGTCATCGTCCTGTTCGTGACCGGAGGTTTTCCGCAGCATGAAGGTTTCGATCCCAAGCCGGACGCTCCAGCCGAAGTCCGCGGTGAATTCGGCGCCATCTCGACGCGCACTCCTGGCCTGCAAGTCGGCGAATTGATGCCGAAGACGGCCGAGCTGACCGATCGGCTGGCTGTAATCCGCTCGATGGTCACCGGGGACAACGCTCATTCGACGAGCGGCTATCAGATGCTCACCGGCGTGCCCCATGCGCCGCTCAATCGCGAGAACGCTCCGCCCGGGCGACCGAACGATTGGCCCGCGGTCGGCGGCATCGTCAGCACGCTCCGCCCGATGCGCAACGGCCTGCCGGCGGCAGTCTCTCTACCCCGGCGAATTGCCAACAACAACGGTCAGGACCCCTGGCCGGGCACCGACGCCGGCTTCCTCGGTCGCAAGTACGATCCGTGGCTGCTGGAATGCAATCCGAACGACGAAAAATTCTCCGTCCCCGGCTGCGACCTGTGTGAAGGAATGACGCCGTTGCGGCTAGACGATCGTCGCTCGCTCCTTACGCAGTTCAACACCCAGGCCGACAGCCTGCAGAGGGCCGCGGAACGCTCGAATTTTGACTTGTACCGCCAGCAGGCGATCGACCTGGTCGCGGGGGGCAAGGCGCGCGAAGCCTTTGATCTTGGGAAAGAGTCCGACGCCACCCGCGAGCGCTACGGGAAGACGATTTTTGGACAAAGCACCCTCCTGGCCCGTCGATTGATCGAAGCGGGAGTGTCGCTGGTGCAAGTGACGCCCAGCTCCGACGACAAGAAGCGACCCAACGGCGGCGGCTGGGACACGCACGAGAAGCACAACGAAAGCCTCAAGGGCTGGCTGATGCCGACGTTCGACCAGGCCTACTCGGCGCTGCTCACCGATCTGGAGGAGCGGGGCCTGCTAGACGAAACGCTCGTCGCGCTCATCACCGAATTCGGCCACACCCCCAAATTCAACGCCAAGGCGGGCCGCGATCACTGGGGACGCGTCTTCTCGATCGCGCTGGCTGGGGGCGGCATTCGTGGCGGCATCGTGCACGGCAAGAGCGACCGTCACGCCGCCGAGCCGGTGAGCGACATCGTCCGGCCGTGCGACTACCTGGCGACGCTGTTCTACTGCATGGGATTTGAGCCCGATACGATGATGCACGACATGCAGGGCCGGCCGATTCCGATCTCTCGCGGTCGGGTGCTCGAAGAGCTGCTGGCGTAAGACGCCTCGCGCTTGCAAACAGCCGTGGAACAGGTAGCTGCTGTTCCATGGGGCGGCGTGCTTAAGCGAACTTCGCCTCTCTCTTACGCGGGCTTCGCTCGCAGCTCGCAGATGCGAAGATTCTTATCCGGATGAGCGACGGCTACGCGGATGGAGTCGGGGTGCAGGTCGAAGTCGCGACCGCTATCGGGCAGCTTGATCTTCGCGAACTCTTGGGCGGTCGTATCCTTCCAGAAATAGAGCCAGCCGCCGCCACCGCCTCCTGACAGGCCGATCCAGAACCCGTCCGGATGCTGGCGCACGCCCCAAGCGACGCCGTTAATCTTCTCTTTCCCCTCGTACTGCACGGCGAGCTTGCCGCTTTCCCAGTCGAGGACGAGAACCGCTGGATTGCCGACGCCGGCGAAGGCGTTCGTGCAATTGGTGATGCCGCTGAGCGCGAGTTGCTTTCCATCGCGCGAGAAAGCCATCCCCCGAGCGCCGCCGATATCGGCCCGGAATGTCTTGTCGTAGACGTGCAGCGCCGTGTAGGTGAAATCGCGCGTGACGCTGCCGGTGGCCACGTCCCAGTGCTTTACATTCCCTTTCAGGTCGCAGGAGACCAGCGAGCCGTCGGACGGATGGAACACCAGGTTGTAGACGTGCGACTCGTGGCCGCGAAGTTCGCTGATTAGTTTTCCGTCGGCCGTGTCCCACAGCTTTACGAGGTTATCGTTGCCGCAGCTGGCCAGACGCGAGCCATCGAGACTGACCGCGAGGGCTCGCACCCAGCCTTGATGGGCGTCGAACTTGAGCACCGGTTCGGGCTTCTCGGCGGTGACCGGCCACGACATGATCCGGCCGTCGTAGCCGCCGGTGTAGACCGTGTCGCCGGAGAGCGAGAAGGCGAAGGCGCGGACCCAACTGTCGTGCCCTTCCAGCCGCGTGGCTGTGCCGCTTTCGAGGTCCCAGCGGACGACAAAATTGTCTTCGGCGCCGGTGAAGGCGTATTTGCCCGTCGGATCGAAGCGGCAGGCGGTGAGCGGCCGGTCGTGCTTCAGTTCCTTTGCGACGTGCGTCTTTTCGGGGGCAACTTCGCTCATACGAGCAACTCCCGGATGGCGTCTTTGGCCGGATCGGCGATCGGGAAATGCCGGCCGCCGACGTCGAATTCCGATCGCGAATCGACGCCCGCCGATTGCAGGATCGTGTGGAAGATGTGGCCGTGGTCGACCTCGCGATCGGTCACCTGAGTGCCGTTGTCGTTCGTCTTGCCGATGATCGCTCCCGGCTGGATGCGTCCGCCGCCGAGGACGACGCTCCAGGCGTTGCCCCAGTGGTCGCGGCCGTAGGTCTTGTTGATCCGCGGCGTGCGGCCGAACTCGGACATGACGCAGATGGTCGTGCTTTCGAGTAGGCCGCGTTCGGCCAGATCGGCGATGAGCGTGGCGAATGGCTTGTCGAACTCGCCAAGCTGCTCGATGTGGTAGTCGAAGTTTTCGAAATGGGTGTCGTAGTTCGAGTGGTTGATCTGCACGAACGGCACATCGGCTTCGAGCAACCGGCGAGCGAGGAGGCAGTGCTGGCCGAACTCGTGCTTGCCGTAGCGCTCGTGGTCGGCGGCTGACTCCTTACTGACGTCGAAGACGTCGGCCCGGGCCATGAGCTGTTCGGCCTGGTCGTAGGAGAAGGTGTAGGCGTCGGTGTCGGCCGTGCGGCGACGTCCGGCAAAGCGATCGTTCACCTTGCGTCGGAAATCGTTGCGCCGGGCCGAGACTTCGCTCGGCAGGTTCTGCGGACGTTGGCTGTTCTCCGGCGGCTTGCCGTCGGAAAGCGTGACGCTTGCGTACTTGGGACCCAGGTAGGCGGCCTGTCCGTTGCCTGGGCCGGCGCTACGCACGAGGATGTGCCCCGGCAGCGGAAATTGCTCGGGCGTGAGCGCCTTCGCAGCGGCGGCGCCGAGGTGCGGATAGGTGGTGCCCGGCATTTGCTTGCGGCCGGTCGTCATCTCGACGGTTCCGCGAGCGTGGTCGCCGTTCTTGGTGTTCAGGCTGCGGACGATCGCCAGGTGGTGCATCTGCTGGGCCGTGTGTGGCAGCAACTCGCAGACGTGCATGCCGGGAACCGTCGTTGGAATGGCGCGGAAGGGGCCGCCGGTGTCGGTGTTCGGTTTGGGGTCCCAGGTTTCGAGCTGGCTGACGCCGCCATGCAGGAAGATGTTGAGAATCCGCTGCTGCTTCGACTTCACCTGCTCGGCGACGCCGGTGCGCGTCACGAGTCCGCCGAGGCCCAGCGAAAGTCCACCAAGCATTCCGCCGCCCAATAGCGTGCGCCGCGAAAGGCGATGCTCGCTCGATCCACAGTCGTATTGGCAACGCATGGTCGACTCCTTTGCGGTTCGGTCGGCGGTCCCGAGTGACCCGATTTTCGTGTTGGATTTAGTGGTTGAAACGGAACTCGTTGCTCGAAAGCAGCGCCCACACAATCTCGCCAAGGGCGACCGCCCGGTCGGAGCGGTCCTTCAAGTGCTCAGCCACATCGTGGCGCTCTTCGTCGGTGGGAAAACGTGTGAGCGTGCTCAGGTAGAGCTCTTCGGCGAGTTCCTGCGGCGCTTCAATCTTCACCAGCCGATCGGCGAGATTGCCGCCGGAGGGTCCGATGAGCGATTGCACGGCTGAGCCGTTCTCGAAGAACAACGCCTGGTTCACGGTCGCCTGAAATTCCTCGGCAAACTGCGTGGCGTAGAGCGACGTGAAGGAATTCACGTTGCCGCGCAGCTTGTCGTACGATTGTTCTTCGACGAGCCGGGCCACAATCCGCGGCTTGTCGGCTTCCGCCGCGTCCTTCAGCTCCGGTGGCGGCGTTTTTTCAAGCGCTTCGCGGACGCCCTTCGTGCGCTGCTCGGCGATGCCCGAGGCCTGGAGCAGGCTCAGGGCGAACTGCTCGCAGCTCAATTGGCGAAGGCGAGCCAGTTGCACGTTATTGGTCCAGCCGTCGACTACCGTCGTCCAAGCCTGTGCAGCGGTCGGCGATTCGCTTTTCGCCGCTTCCTGCCAGGCGAGAATCGCCTTGGCTTGGGCAATGCGCGAATCGATCGTGGCCAAGGCGTAGCGGTCGGTTTGGGTCTGCTCGTGACGTTCGAGCATGGTTCGCTCGAGTTCGGTGAGCTTCTCGGCGCTGACGGCTGACTGCTGAGCAGCGGCGAGAGCCTCGCTGGCCGTTTTTTGCCGGGCTGCGGCTGCTTCGAGTTGCTTCTTCAGTTCGTCGACCGATTTGCGGGCTGCTTCGACCTCGCTTTGGAGCGTTTGGGCCCGGCTGGCGAGAGCCGAGGCGGCTTCGACGACCAGTTTGTCGTCGCCGAGCAATTTTGCCGCTTCCTGGGCCTTCGTGGCGGCCTCCGCGAGGGCGACGGCCTGCGGCTCTTTGGTGGCGAGTGTCTGCTGGGGACCAGCAAGCGCGGTTTGAGCTTTGTCCAACGCCTCCTGGGCCGATTTCGCCTCGGCTTGGAGCGGGACCAGGGCCAACTGCTGTTTCTGGGCCTCTCCCCTACTCTGCTGCAGGTCCTTGGTGATCTTCTTCAGCTCGGCTTCACGCTCCTTGAGACGTTGCTCGACCGTCGGCCGCTCGCTTTCGAGCGAACTGACAAGCGCGGTGAGCGCCCCGCTGTCGAGAGCAGCGATTTCCGACTCGCCCGGTGGATCGCAGCTGCGCTGGTAGGCGCGCGTTTGCAGAATCGGGCGAAGCAGTTGCTTCAGATCGTAGCCGGTGCGGGCCAGTTCATCGGCCAGCAGGTTCAGGACTTCCGGATGGGTCGGCGGATTGGCGGCATGATGAGCGTCGACAGGGTGCACGATGCCTCGGCCGAACAGATGAGCCCAAACCCGGTTGGCCAGGTTGCGGCGGAACTGCGGGCTGCTGGTGAGCATCGCCGCGAGTTGAGTCCGTCGGCTGTGCTTGGGAACTGCGCGAACATCCTTGGCCGGAGCCGAGACATACTCTTCCCCCTTGGCGAACACCGGATCGGCCCCTGCGAACGGGCCGTGAGGCAGTCGAGGCGAAACACGGTCGGCCGAGTTGTCGGTGAAGACCGATTTGAAGTTGGCTTCGCCCTCGGCCTTCTCGGCGACGAGCGTAGTTTTGGTCTTCGCGTCGGTGAACAGGCTGGTGCGGAGGAAGAACGCGTACAGGCCGTAGTAGTCTTCCTGCAGGTAGTCGTCGACAGTCGGATGGTCGTGGCACTGAGCGCATTGCAGGTCCATGCCAAACAGCATCCGGCCGGCGTCGCGGGTGACGGCGTTCGGTTCGCACTCGCGGTCGATCAAAAACCGGGAGGCGGGGCGAAGCGCGGGATCGGCTCCATCGGCGGTGATCAGCTCGCGGCAGAGTTGGTCGAGCGGCTTGCCGGCGAGGAACGACTGATGAAGCCAGGTTTGCCACTCCGTGGATTTCACTGCCTTGTCGGGGCGTCGCTCCATCAGCATCACGTCGAACGTGAGGGCCATGTGGCGGGCGAAGCTCGGGCTTTCCAGCAGCCGGTCAATCAGTTGATTGCGCTTGTCGGGCGAGGTGTCGGCGAGAAAGGCGCGGGCCTCGGCGGCGGTCGGAATGGTTCCCGTCAGATCGATCGAAACGCGGCGGAGAAAATCGGCGTCGCTCGCGGGTGGCGCGATGGGGCCGACGGCGGTTGCCTCGATCAGCGCGTCGATGCGCGCTGGCAACGGAGTCGCGTCTTCGGCCGCAACGGTCGCGGCCAGCAAGCTGCAAAACGTCCCTAGCAGGACGTGCAACACGCGGGAAGACATAGCCGTCCTCCGGTCTAATGGGGGGCGAATTGGAGGGCGCCGGCGCGCTTCGGGGAGCGCGCACGCGGCGGTCAGGCGGGATCAATAAGCAGGAGTCTATGAAAGTAAGGTTTGCGCCTGCCTGGGTCAAGCGAAATATTCCATTAAGTGCGAATGGCTCATAGCCTTACTTCACGGCGGCCGGCCGAGGCGCGATCGGTCGCCGTGAGGCCCGTGAGCGAGACGCCGTCCGGTGTGTCCCGGCCGATCTTCACGGTGTACTTGCCCGGTGCAAACACGGCGGGCTGAAAGCGGTTGCCTTTGACGCGCCTGGTGTAGACGACTTCGCCGTCGGCTTCGGCGATGACCTGCACGACGGGAGTTTCGGCGCCCAGGAACGACAGCTCGGGCAGCCAGGCCACGGGCTTTCGGCCATCGTTGTCTTCCAGCTTCACGGTGATCGGCCAGCCGGGGAATTGAGCGGCGTCGCCTTGCCGGGCGTCGGCGAAACGGGGCCAGCACTCGAACGTGACGGTCCCCTGGCGTTTGTGGAACCGCACCAGACCATAGCCGTCGGCCCGCTGCTTCTCGTCCATGATGTTGGGGGGATTGGCATAGGCCAGCATTGAAAACTTGTTCCCCATGCCGTCGAGAAAATCCCCCGTCCAAGGCAGCGGGCTGTTCTCCACCGGGTTGGGGCCCGGCTTTTCGTCGAGCGGATGCCACCAGCGGCCGTAGATCGTGTTCACGAGCGCCGGGCTGGTGAACGCGTACGGGCCATCGCCAAACTCGTCGATGCCGTGCTTCACCACGACCGTCAAATGCTGATCGCCGCAGAGGTGGACGGCGCCGACGCGGCGAATCTCTTCGAGCGCTCGCCGGCGCGGGGTCTGCGGCCAGCCATTGCAGTCGAGATCGGCGAGCAGGCGGTCGTTGCGCTTGCCGTGCATGTGCACCGCGCCGCAGAAGGCGGTCTGCGAGAGGACGGCCTTGAGTTCCGCTCCGGTCCAATCCTCTCCCCACGCCCGCAGCCACTTCTCCTGCCTCTCGCCGAGCAGTTGCAGCCCTGGCACATCGATCGACTTCGGATCGTAGTCTGGATCGTTGATGTGGTCCGGCCGCGGTCCCATTTGTGGAATTTTTCCCGCCGGGCCCGACTTGAATTTGCGGTCCTCCAGAATCGCAAAATCGATCCCGCCGAGCCGCATTCGGGTGAAATAGACGGTGATGCCTCGTTCCACGGGCGCTGGGTCGACCGGATCGGGCAGGTGCCAGGTCTGCTGCCGCTGCACCATGTTCACGTACTCGACCGGGTAGATGTAGCCGCCGTCGGCGCCGTCCTTGCGCGTGCTCAGCTTGCCGTTTTCGCCCCAGAGGTTGGGATGGCCGACATCGTGGTCGTCCGGAATCGTGATCGTCGGCCGGTCGCGGATCACCTCGCGGAACTGCAGGCCGAACTCGATCCACCCGGCCGTGTGCTCGGTATGTCGATACGTTTGATCGCCGGCAAAGAACAGCAGATCGGGGTCTTGCAGCTTGAGATTGTCGATGATCTCCGGACGCTCGCCGGTGGTGCGACTCGAGTTGCACGACAGGTTGGCGACGACGATCTCCTCCTTATCGAGCGGATCGCGGCGGATGATTCCCTCGAAGGCCGCTTCTTCGCCATGGCGCACGCGATACGGGACGGACTGCGCTGAGTCCCAATTCTCAACGCGAAAATGCGCGCTCCAGCCGGGCATCGATAGCTGCACGCGGGCCGCTTCTTGCCATTGGCCGTCCTGCTGCAACTCCAGCCGCACCTCGCGAGGCTCATCGGGCTTGAGCGGATAGAGCTGGGCGGTCAGCTTCAACACGCCCCGATCGTGCGTGTAGAGCGCAAAGGCGATCACCTCGCTGCGCGGCACATCGAGCGACGGCGGCGGGTTCGGCCCCTTCGCCCTCTTGGTCCACCACTGGCCGGACGCGAGCGAATCAAGCGCGGGAAAGTCGGGACCGAACGGCTGGGCCGACTCCGCCGCGGCGGAGGCCGACTGGCTGGCCGCGCTGCCCGCAGCGGCCACAATAGCAGCGGCTGCGAGTCGCTGATTGAACTCTCGGCGATGGATCGGCGAGGACGGCGGGGTCCATTCGGAACTGCTCATGGCTGCGATTGCTCGCTGAAACGAGGAGAGGAACGCGCATCGAGCTCGGGTGGCGAAGCGGGACAAGTATAACTTGCCGCGACGCCGTCTACCGGCATCCCGAAGCAGCTCGCGCCGCGGAGGAACTACACTCCTGCGGCGCCTTGCAGCGGAATTTCCACCACGATCTCCGCGCCCGACTCGCCTCCGGGACCGACGCCCAATCGGCCGCCGTGCGCCGTGATCAGGCGCTGGGCGATGGCAGTGCCCAGGCCGGTCCCGGTCGGCTTGGTCGTATAGAACGGCTCGAAGATGCGGCGCTTTTGCTCGGCCGAGAGCCCGGGGCCGTTGTCACAGACGCGCACCCGTACGGCAGGGCATTTATCGAGCGTCGTATTCTCGCACCAGATGTCGATCCGGGCTGGATCGCTGGCCGCCGCCAGGGCGTTGTCGAGCAGGTTGCGAAAGACCTGCACCATCCGAAAGCGATCGACGTCGACCAGCAGATCGTCCGCCTCGATGTGCTCGCGCAACTGGCAATCGCGCCCCTGACGCTGCAAGTGCAACAGTTGCCACGCTTCGCGCCAGGTTTCGCTGATGCGGAGCGTAGAGCGATCGAGAACGATCTGGGCGGCGTAATTGCGCACCTCCTCCAGCAACTGGTTCAGGTGCGTCTTGGCCTGGTCGATCCGCCGGACATATTGCAGGGCGGCTGCGTTCCCTTCGAGTTCGAGTTCCAGCATCTCGGCGCTGGCGCCAATGCGCTGCAAGGCGTTGCGGCTTTCGTGCGCAAGTCCCGTCGCCATTTCGCCGATAGCCGCCAGGCGTTCGGCTTGCAGGGCGCGCTGCTGCGCTTCGCAAAGATCGGTGATGTCGTGCCCCAGGATCAGCACGGCGAACACCTGCCCGGCGCCGTCATACAGGGGCGCGCCCGCCCAGTGGAGCTGCCGTGGTCCGTCGTCGCTGTCGATCGTCGACGTGGCTCGCACCTGTTCGCCAGAAGGAGCGTTCGCGTCGAGCAGCGCCTTGCGCATCCGCATCCGGTCGGCTGGCGTGAGATACAGCTCGAACCAATCTTGCTCCTCCGCACCGGCGGTTACGCAAGGAGCCAGCAGCTTCTCGGCAAACGGATTGCAGCGCACGATCCGCCCAGCCCGGTCGAGAATCAGCACCGCGGCCTGGGCGTGAGCGAGCAGCCCCGCTGAGAGCTCTTTTTCGCGGTGCAACACGTCGTCCAGCCGACGGCGTTCAGCGATGGTTTGTCGCTCGACGTAGGCTGTCTCGTAAGCGTCGCTCATGATCGCCAGGTTCAGATCGAAGAGCTTGTGCACCGACTGGAGCGTTTCGGCGAGTTCGACGGGGCTCAGATCCGACTCGTCGGTGATGGCCCGCGCGATGCCGCTTCGCAGCCGCGAAAGGGCCGCCGCGGCGTAGACCTGGGGGAGGCCGATCTCGACATGCCGCAAACCGATCCGCCACTGTTTCGCGACGTACGTCTCGTCGTAACGGCCGGCGAACAGTTCCTGCAGCCACTGGAGCAGCGTTCCCTTCAGGCGGGCAATTTGCGGCGGCCCCTCGGTGATGACGCCAACCGCCGTCGGATGGCGCGCCAGCTCCGCGTAGAAATCGTCCACCAGACGAGCGAAGTGCGGCTGGGCCCAGCGGCCCGCGGCAACCAACCGCTGTTCATCGGCTGCGGTCCAGCCGACATATCGCTGGAGGTCGCGGTAGCGGACCAGCTCCATCTGCGGCAAAGGGGCGTCCGCGTTTAACGGTTTTTCGGGTCCTGGTGACATGGCGGTTCAAAGTACCGTGCAGGGTCAGTTCCGACAACGCAGAGACGCACCGGGTGAGCCGACTTCCGCCTCGCCAGTGCGCACCTGCGCACAGAAAAAACGGCCAGCTGTGCGGTTTCGCTCAGTTCGCACACCGGCCGTCGCTCCTCTGCTCCGCCGGCCATCCACCGATCGGTTGTTGCAACAAGCAGATAGAACAATCCGTTTCGCTTTCGGGCGGAGGGCACTGGCTTTGCTTTCCAGAAGAAGCGTCGGCGAGCCCTGATCTTCTCTTCGACCCTCTCGCGACTCGCCCTCCTCAAGATGATTGGAGGTGTGCTGTGATGACCACTCGTCAACTCGACATGCGCTTCGAAGCGCTGAAACTGCTGCTGGTGGCATTAATCGCCACCATGTTAGCTCTCGTGCTCGTCCGACAGCTCAATGGAGCGACGCCGCAAGGCCTGGACGCGCCGCGGATGCTCCCCGCCGATACGACCCTGCGGGCCAACCCCATGGGCGAGCCGCCCCTGCCTCAACGGCAGTGGAACGAGGATGTGCCGATGCCAACCGTCACGCCCGAAATGCAGGGCCATCTCTGGCGAGTTCTACAACTGCACCGCGAAGACCATCCGGCCGAAGCGCTCCTCCTGTGGGAACGGGTCGCGCTGCCGCCGCACACGCAGGTCTACAAGCCGCTGGCCATGGCCGTGGCCGAAATGCAACTGAAGAACTACGACGGCGCCAAGACTCTGCTGTTCCGGGCTCGCGATCTGGCCCCTGAAAACGGCCTGGTTGCCTACTATATGGGAGTGCTGCATCTGGAGCAGATCGCCGCGCTCGATGTTGTCGAACCGGACCTGGGGCCTCAGTTCGTAGCGACCAACATGCCTTGGGAAGCGAACGACCGAAGGGCGATGCTCGAACTGGCCGCGATCATGGAACTGCGGGACGCAATCAAGCAGGCGGATCAGGTGCTGATGAACGAGGAACTGATGCCCGACCCGCAGGCTGCCCATCTGGGACCCCTGGTCGGCGACCTGGTGCGGGCGTTGCGTGCCGACAACTTCGTCGGCAAGGCCCACCATGCCCTCGGTGACCTGCTGCTTCGCCGCGGATTGCTGCGGGAAGCTGAGGAGCACATGGACGCCGCTACCGAAACGGGCATCCCAGTCCTGTTCGGATACGAGGACCTCGGCCTGCTGTATGAGCTGCAAGGTCGGCCCGCCGATACGCTGCGAGCCTACCAGAAGAACTTCATGCAGCGCGGCGAGCCGGAGATTGGTTGGTTCGTCGAGTGGCTGATGCCCGGTCTCAAGCGTTGAGTCAGCCAACACTCGTTGCCGTGGATGGGGCGCTGTCGGAAGCGGCAGCGCCCACGGCTTTCTTGACACGGAGGCTCTGGGGTTCCCCTCTTCAATTTCCTGTCGCAAGCTGGTGCTGGAGGACGACATGGCTATCCACCCTGCGAATGCATCGACCGAACTGCTGGCGTGGCTGCGCACGCCCCAGGCCTATCCGCATCGTCCGCAAGCCGTGGAGCATGTGGAGACGCATATCTCGCACGTGTTCTTGGCCGGCGACCTCGTCTACAAGCTGAAGAAAGGGGTCCGCTTTCCGTTCCTCGACTTTTCGACGCTCGAGCAGCGCGAGCACGCGTGTCGGGAGGAGCTGCGTCTCAATCGCCGCCTGGCGGAGCATGTCTATCTGGATGTGATACCTGTGCGACGGGGGCCTGCGGGTCAATTCACACTCGGCGAGGACCCGGACGATCGCGGCGAGGTCGTGGAGTGGCTCGTGCAGATGCGGCGTCTACCCGCCGAGCGCATGTTGGACTCGCTTTATCATCACGGCGAGTTGCGACCGTATCACATCGATCAACTGGCGGCCTTGCTGGCCCGTTTCTACGCCTCGGCTCCCCGCGCGCCGTTCACGGAGGAGGCCTATCGGCAGCGCTGCCTGGCCCATGTGGGCGAAAACCGCGAATCGCTGCGGAACTCGTTGCCCGCCGGGCAGGCGGCGCTGGTCGAACGCGTGCACGCCTTTCAATTGCAGATCTTGCGGCTGCGGCCGGAGTTGTTCGACGCTCGCGTGCAGGCGGGGCGGATCGTTGAGGGGCACGGTGATCTGCGGGCGGAGCACGTTTGCCTGACCGAGCCGATCGCGATTTTCGATTGCATCGAGTTCCGCGAGGAGTTTCGGCAACTCGATCTGGCCGACGAAATCGCGTTCCTGGTGGCTGACTGCGATTTTCTGGGGGCGGAATGGATTGGGCCGCGCCTGGTGCATCGGTTTGGCCAATTGAGCGGGGATCGTCCGCCAGCCGTGCTGCTCGACTTCTATAAGGCGTATCGGGCGTGTGTGCGGGGGAAGGTGGCTGCCTTGCGGGCCTTGCAATTGGAGGGGAGCGAGAAGGAAAAGGCCACGCACGAGGCGCTCGCGCACCTGGAGTTTGCCGATCGCTACGCCGCTCCGCATCAGCATCCGCTGGTGCTGGTCGTCGGGGGGCTATCGGGGACCGGCAAGACGACCCTGGCCCGTCGCCTGGCTGAAGAACTGTCGGCCCGGCCGATCAGCTCGGACGTCGTTCGCCAGGAGTTTTTCGGCGGATCGGGAGCGGCGGACGAGGTCGGCGCCGGCAAGTATTCGCCGGAGCAGCGGTTGCGAGTCTATGAGGAGATGCTGCGGCGAGCGAGCGACCTGCAGCGCGACGGTCTATCCGTGGTGCTCGATGCGACTTTCCAGAACACCGAGCCGTTACATGCCGCTCATGATCTTGCGCGAGACCAGCAGGCGGTTTTTCTGGCGGTGGAATGTGAATGTCCGCCCGACGTGGCGCTCGAGCGAATCTCCCGCCGGCAGGTTGAAGGTCGCGACGCTTCGGAGGCCCACGCCGAGGTCTATGACCAGCAGGCACGTGCGCGAGCCCCTTGGCCCGAGACGATTCCCCACGTTCGCGTCGATTCCACCACTCCGCTCAATGTCCAGGCGGAGCGCGTCTTGGAGAGAGTGCGGGACATCATCCGCGGGGATGCCTCTCGGTGACTGGCGTGAATTGTTGATAAAGTGTTGACGAATATAAGCGGATGTGTTAGTGTGTGGGCACCCGCTGGGGAACGTCGTCGGCTCGGCTGGCGTCGGAGCTTCGCGGTGCGCGCTTGGGGTTGGACGACGCTGGTTGGTCGGTTGGCTGGGAGCTGCTCTTGCTCCGGGGCTGATGGGGCGTGCGCAGGTGTTGTATTTCTCGGCAGCGTGGCGACTCCGCTCGCTGGTGAAATGCGCCGACCTAAGTGTTGTGAAAACGGTTCTTTGACAACGGGGTGGTGGAGCGAAATGGCTCGTCTTAGCTGACGGTGCGAAGTGTTGTGCTCGCCGCGTGGTCGATTGGCGTAAGTCGCATGCTTGCCGGGGTTTGTTGCGAAACGGTGGCTTGAACGATGTGCTGTATTTTTGAGTTGTTGTTGGCGAGCGAAGAGCCGCTTGGGCGAGCTGCGGGCGCCGCGCGCAAGTGTTGTGAAACGGCGCGGGGGGATGGCACGATGGCGCGTCTCAGCGCTTTCGGCTAGCTGTTGTGAAGCGGGGGCTTCGCGCGGGGCGGCGAGGCGGAGCCTCGGGTTCGTTTCGTCCCAGGCGGGAGCCTGGGACGGAGA
>JAEZAS010000421.1 GCA_023430365.1 Planctomycetota bacterium | reverse complement strand
AGCAGGGTCGCATCGACGCCTTGATAGCGAAGTTCCAAGGACCGCACCGTGCGGATGCGATCGGGCTCAACACCCTCGTCTTTCAGCGCTGCTCGGGCTTGTTGCTCGAGATCGGCAAATGTGGACTGCATCTCGTTCTGTCGAAACGTCTCATAGGGCTGATAAACAGCGGCCGTTTCGATCCGGCTGATTTCCGCTTGGCCAATGCCTTCCGCACTGAGTACGCCCGCCCCTCTTGGGATAAGAACCGTACGAATTCCCAGTTCATCGGCTACCGCACAGGCGTGTTGCGGTCCGGCTGCCCCGAAGGGGACGAGCACATAGTCGCGCACATCGTAGCCCCGCGCAATCGAGATCGAACGAACGGCAGCGGCCATGTGCGTGTTGGCGATTCGGAGAAAACCTTCGGCTAGTTCGAATACGGTGGGCCGAGCAGACCCGCTTTGCTCGATCGCAGCGGCGATCGCTTCCATTCGCTCCAGCACTGCCGGGCGATCGAGCGTGAAGGGAAACCGTTCTTCCGGCAGGCGCCCAAGGAGCAGGTTGCAGTCGGTCACCGTCAACGGTCCGCCGCGGCCGTAGCAGGCCGGGCCCGGGTCGGCGCCCGCGCTCTCCGGGCCGACCACGAGCTTCACGCCGTCGAAACGACAGATCGAACCACCTCCCGCGGCGACCGTTTCGATCGCGAGCGTCGGATTCACGATCCGCACACCGGCTTTGGCCGTTTCGAACTCATACTCGTACCTGCCGTCGTAGCGCGAGACATCGGTGCTCGTCCCGCCCATGTCGAAACCAATAGCTCGCTGGTAGCCGGCGGCTTCGGCGGCGCGAGAGAAGCCAATCACCCCTCCCGCTGGGCCCGACAGGATGCTGTCCTTGCCCGTGAAGCCCTCCGGCCGAAGCAATCCGCCGGCCGAAGTCATCAATCGCAAATCGCTGCCGGGCAAAGCGGCCCTGAGCTGCTCGATATAGCGCCCTAGTACGGGATTCAAATAGGCGTCGACAACCGTCGTGTCCCCCCGCGGCACCAGCTTCATCAGCGGCGAGACTCGATGTGAGACACTGATCTCATCGAAACCCACCTCGCGCGCCAGCCGCTCCAGCGCCAGTTCGTGCACTGGTCGGACGTAGGCGTTTATCAGGCAAATCGCGAGCGACTCGATCCCCTGCTCTTTCAACGCAGCGAGCTGCGATCGAACAGCCCGTTCATCGAGCGGCTCCACGATGCTTCCGTCGGCCGCAATGCGTTCGTCGACTTCGAGTGTCTCCGCATAGAGCGGCTGTGGCTTGCGAATGACGAGATCGAACAGCCGAGGCCGATCCTGGTAGCCGATCTTCAGCACGTCTCCCAGGCCGCGCGTCGTCACTAATCCCACGCGAGCCCCTCGGCGAGTCAGCAGGGCGTTGGTGCCACGCGTGGTTCCAAGACGCACATCGCAGGGCGGAATCGGCTCGTCCAACCGTAAGCCTAAGTAGAGTCGAATCGCCAGCAGCGGAGCGTTCTCGGGCGAGACCAATTCGAAGCTCTGTCCGGGTCGTGGCACACCTGGCAATGCGTCACTGAGATGTAAGTGGGCCGCTCCATCATCCCGGCTTGCAGCGACAAGCGTCTCGGCTTCGACTTTCCCCTGCGAGTCGAGCAAGCGCAGGCGATAGCCTCGCCAGAAGTCGCCGCCAGCGGCTCCCAGGCCCGCGGAGGCGATGATTGTCTCTCGCGTTGAGCCAGCGGCTACCGTGCTTTTCACGGTGGCTGAGCTGAGCACCTTGCGGCGAAGAGTTTGCCCATCAGGGCGGCGGGCGACGCAGTCGGTGAACGTCCCGCCGACATCAATCCAGAACTGCCAGCGAGGTTCGGCCATGGCATGCGTCAACAAAATCGTCGGCGACGAGGTTCCGGGCCGCCGACTGGCTGCTACTGTTTCCCGCCGATGGAATAGAGGTGCGACACGGTTCGCAGATACATCCGTCCGTCGGCGACGGCGGGCGTTGACCGGCATTCACCCTCAAGATTCATCCGCCCCAGTTCCTCGAACGTATCGCTGGCCGCAATGACCACAACCATTCCCGCTTCGTCGACACAATACACTTTGTCATCGACGCGGATCGGCGACGACGAGTAACCCACGCCTCCGACCCGCTTTTGCCATACTCGATTTCCCGACGCTGCTTCGATACAAGTCACAATGCCCTTGTCGGACCAAAGAATCAGTCGGTCGTCTCCCGCCGAAACGGGCGTCGGAACGTACGGCGCTTCCTTCTTGATCTCATAGACAATTTCCGGATCCTCGCCCGGGTGCATCGCCACGACGGTGTTGCCGCCCCCGCCGGAACCGGTGGTGCCGAATATCAAGTCGCCGACGAGAATCGGCGAACTGACGGTCCGCATCTTGAACGCCTTCAGCGACCAATTCTCTCGCCCCGTCTGTGGATCGAGAGCGAAAAATCCTTCCGCCGTCGACAGGAAGACCAGCTCGTCCTTCCCTTTCTCGTTCTTGCGCACGCAGGGGACTGAGTAAGAGGTGGTGTCGACCACTCGATTGGTTCGCCAGCGGATCTTGCCATTGGTCTTGTCGACGGCTACGACAAAGCTTTCCTTCGGCTGGAGCATGTCGGCCCGCTTCGTCGGTTCCTGCGAACAGCCAATGATCACCATGTCCTTGTAAACCACCGGCGAAGTGCCGAAACCGTGCTGGCTCACCCAGGGACCCAGGTCGACCGTCCAGGTTTCGTTTCCCTCATGGTCGAAGGCCCGCAGCAACGTGTGATCGGGGTCCGACCAGGCGACGTAGATCTGCTTTTCATCCACGGCTGGCGTGCACGAGGCGTAGCTGCTGCGCACGTGCAAGTGATGCGGCTCGCCCGGATACTCGCGCTGCCAAACGACCTTGCCATCTTCCACCGAGACGCACAGCACGTACCGCGTGGCCGACTCGGGATCGGCGCTCAGCAGAAAGATCCTGTCCCCCCACACCACCGGCGACGAATGACCCACGCCGGGCAGCTTCGTCGTCCAATTGTAGTCGGCGTCGGTCCATTTGCCCGGTACGTTCTTCGCCTCGCTGACGCCGCTGCCATTGGGGCCGCGAAAGCGAGTCCACTCCTGAGCCCCCAGCGACGAACTAAGCAGACTGGCGATCAGGCAGGTGAGGGCAAAACGGCGCATGGCGAGTACCTTGCGGTGGGCTACGGACGAGGCTGGAGATCGAACCTTCGAATCGTAATCCATGGCGTCATGTGCCGCAATCTTCCGGCCTCCACCGCCCCCGCATCTGAGCTCCCTTGTAGCTGAATTCGCCAGAATTCAGACAAACCCGGCCTCTATCCGCCGCACCCGTTTACCGCTCTCCGACCTCACCCAACGGCCTGCCGATCTCATCTCGCAGAGCCGTCGGTACACGGAGTGATGCCGACTATCGAACTACACCGCCGCCAACACCTGCTGCCGCAGGGTCGCCATATACCGCAGCGGCTCATCAATCGCCGTTTCCGGAAACACCTGATACCGCCGCAATGCCTCCTCGACCTCCCGCCAACCCACCTGCGAACCGAACCCGAACGCCCGCTCGCCGTGGCGGATCCGCTCTTCCTTCTGAGCAAAGTCGCGAAAGCAAAGCGCCGTCCCGCGCGGGAAGTATGCGAACCGGATGATCGGCCGCAGGGCGATGGCCTTGAGCACCGGCCAATCCAGCGCCGCCACCGCCGCCGAGATCCGAGGCCCAACCACCGTCTCCTGCTCGTTCAGAAAGTGCGCGCGAAATAGAGCGAGCTTCTCGTCCTCGTTGTACGTCCGTCCCGCCTCCTGCGCGGCATGCAGGCGGTTCAACTCCTCCAGGATGCTGGGCCGAACTAACTCCGCCGCCGCCGGATGCTCCCCAAAACGCCGGGTGAAATAAAAGTTCCGATAGGTGTCGACACACACCAGCCGGTTCACTTCGCGAAAGGCGTCGGCAAACGTCGTCAGGTCCGCAAGCAACCGCTCTCGCCGCCGCCGATCGAATGCATGCTGCCACGCCAGCACTCGGCCAAGCCGCATCCCGAACCGAAAGTAACCTCCCGCCCACATCGCCCCATGTGCCGCAATCAGCGGAAACACATGGTTGCCTCCCGACGCCCGATACAGGTGGTGATACACGCTGGCTCGCTGGGGCAACTGCGTCAGCGACCCCGCCAGCCGTGTCCCCTCTTCAGTCAACTCGTCATAAGCGCGCTGCAACTGCTCGGCGGCCATCGTCGCGTCTCCTGGTCAGGCATGTAACTGTCCACACGCCTCCGACCGCAGAGAATTTCAGCGCATAACCGCAAAAATAAGAGTTCAGAGATCAGAGTTCAGAGAGCAGAAATATCCTGACCTCTCAAATCTGAAATCTGAAATCCGAAATCTGAGATTCCTTCACTCCACCTCAATCCGATTCACCCCCGTCACCGCGTTCCCGCCCCGATCGATCAGGTGCGTTTGCAGTCGCAGCTCGCCCGGCTGCAGTTCGCTCACTTGCACTTCGTATTCGAATTCCTGCTCGGTTCCGTCCACGGCCCGCCCGCCGCGGACCGTGTCTCCTTGGGAGGTGTAGAACAAGACCGCCGACAGCGCCTTGTCGTCGGTGGCCTTCACCTTGATGCGAATCGTCTTCGCATCCTTGCTCACTTTCACGGGCGCAGAGATCGTGGCCACCGGCGGCTGACCGTCGGTTGTATCGACGTCGTCGCACAGAAACCGCGACGAGGCCAGAAACCTTGCATTGTCGACCGAAAAGCACATCGGCGGCTGACGGTGATACGCTCCCAGGTAGTTCACGCGAAACCGGCGGAAGCCGTGCCCCATGATGTCGCTCTGTCCCCGACGCACATCGTGCGGCAAGGCAAACGCATGCGCCAGTTCGTGCACCACGGCCCCGAAGCCGTCTTCGATGAATTCGAACCGCGGCGAATTCGGTCGACCGTGACCATGCGCCGTCCGGCCTTCGATCGGCGTGGCGTCGGCGAGGAGCTTCATCTGCTCCGCGATCGTCGTCGCGCACAACTCATCCTGCAGAATCCACGATGAGAACGTCCCTGCTCCGCCCCGGGCCGAGCGATAGCCGCCGAGCGCGAAATTGCCCGGCCATTCGTACGGATACGGACCGAAGGCGTAGGTCTCGGCCAGCACGAAGTAGAAATTCTCGCTCAGCGGTCCGTGGGCCGCTTCCACCTCCGGCATGATGCGATCGAACACCTTCGGCTGATTTGAATAGTTCGGCTCGAAGTTGTAATGGCTCGCCGGCTTGTCGGTCTTGAGCAGGTGAATCTTCAGCCGGCCGTCTTCAAACTCAAAATCGGGACCGTCGGTCGTATAACCCTTCGCCCGCATGTCGCGGACATACACGTCGCGCACGAACGCAAGCAGCACCTCGACCTTCTCCTGGTATTGCCTGGCCGGCTCGCGGTCGTTCGGCACCAGATATACGGTCTTGATCTTGTATTTCTTTCCCAGATCGACGAGCGGCGGTGGGGAATAGTCCTCGGCGGTCCGCTCCGGCCCAACGATCGGCGGCAGGGCATCGCTCGG
>JAEZAS010000364.1 GCA_023430365.1 Planctomycetota bacterium | reverse complement strand
AAGGGCGGCGAGATCTACGACCTGCTCATCGAGGTGCGAGAACATCAGCGCACGGCCCGCAATCAGACCGGCGGCAGCGCACCAGCCTCGGTCGACGAAGAACGAGACGGGCCTCCGCCGCCTCCCTTGGCTCCCCGCAATCCCCCCGAGGCTCAGGTGCTGCCGAACCAGTAGCGGTAGTTCTCCTCCGTAGGCCGACGAAGGCATTCCCTCCGGGCGCACACCGCGGCCACTAAGCGGTTGCGCTCCCGTTTTCGTCCTCTTCGGCAACCGCCGCCTCATCGGGCGTTTCGGGTTCCAGGGTCGTCGTTTCCTCCACCGCCATCGCGGCCAGGTGGCGGATGATTTCCGATTGCTCCGCCGTCAGCACGCCGTGCGAAATGAGGGTCTTTTCCTTCGTCTTGGTTTCCCCCTTGTTGTTGACCGTAATCGACACAGCCTGCAGCGTCATGAAGTTGCTGTGTTCACACTTGGGGCACTTGGCGAAGTCGAGGCGCACGTAGTTCGACTTGTCTTCGACGAGCAGCGGCACTTCTCCCAGCGCCGGCAGGTCGTCGGTGATCACCCGCTGCCAGACCGGCTCCTGACCGGTCGCATCGAACGCGGCGACGGCCAGTTCCACTTCGGTCCACTCGCCGCACTGCTCGCAGTACGGAATGCGAACCTGGCCGAGGGCCTGCTTCACGCTCATGTAGTACAGCGTGCCCGCCTCGAGCAGCCAGATTCCCGCCAGAAATGGCCCCGTCACCGGAGCGCCGTTCTTGAACCCCCAAGACCCGTTCTCGTACAGGTGCTGGGCAAACGCCAGCAGCACCAGGGGCGACCAGGCGCTCACTCCCAGTTCAGTCCCGCCCATCGCCCAAATCGACGCTCCCCAGTACGCCCATAGCCCGACGGTCATACAGAAAGCAGCGATGGCGCCCACGACCAGCGAGTTCCGCACCCGGCCTAAATTGGCGAGCACGCCGACGATCCATCCCACCAACCATCCGAAGGCGAGCGTCCCCAGAAGGTTGAGATAGATAATCGGAATCCACTGCGTCGCCCACGCATAGACGAAAGCCCCGATCGCCGCCGCCGCCAGCCCAGCGAGGAGGCACTTGATGAGAGAACCAACAGGAGCGACGCCGGAGTGTTTGTAGGTTTGCATGGGGGCGTCCTGGGGCAGAGGTTAGAGATTAGAGTGCAGGAGTCAGGAGACAAGGGATAAGGGATAAGGGATAATGGATAAGGGACAAGACGGTTAGGTTTTGGTTGGGTTCGCTGAGGCATTTGCTTTGGCCTTCTGCTTTCCCTTCTTGCCGGTTGGTTCGCCCGGTTTGGGAAAGTTCCAGATGTCGCTCGGCTCGTAGGCGGCTTGCATCAGGCTTTGCGCTTTTCGCACGAGGTCTTCGTGCTGCGCGGCCACGTTGTGTTCCTCGCCGAGGTCCTGACTGAGGTCGTACAAGCGAACGGGCGTGTGATACGGCTGCTGCACGGCTTTCCAAGGGCCAAAGCGCACCGCCTGGGCGCCTCCCTGTTCGTAAAAGGCCCAGTACAGGTAGTCGTGCTGCTTCTGCTTCTCCGGCTGACCGAGGAGTGTCGGCGCGAAGGAGAGGCCGTCGATCTCGCTCGGCACCGCCTTCGCAGCTCCAGCCAGCTCCGCGAGCGTCGGCATCAGGTCCTGAAAGCCGCCGACGAAGTCGCTCGTCGTACCGGCTGGAATCTTGCCCGGCCAACGGGCGATCAGCGGCACACGAATGCCTCCCTCGGTCAACGAACGCTTGATCCCCTTCAGCGGACCGTTGGAGTCGTTGAACTCCGGATCGTTGCCGCCCTCTTTGTGCGGACCGTTGTCCGACGAGAACATCACGAGCGTGTTGTCGTCGAGCTTCAGCTCCTTGAGCTTCGCCAACAGCCGGCCGACATCGCGGTCCATACGGCTGATCATGGCGGCATGCCCTTTTTGCGGCTCGGGCCAATCGGTGTTGGCGTACTGGCCCAGATCGGGCACTTCCATTCCCGCCTTGCCCGCTTCGTTATTGGCGTGCGGAGTTGTCAGGGCCACATAGAGGAAGAACGGCCGATCGCGATTATCGTCGATAAACTTCAGCGCCTCGTCCGCCACCAGATCGTGGCTGTAGTCGACTTTCTTCGTGGCCACGCCGTTGCCAAAATCGCCCGCCCCCGGCACCTCGTTCCGAAGCCGCACCCGCTCCTCGCCCCGGAACAAATAGGCGGGGTAATAGTTGTGAGCGTGGTGCTGGTTCAGGTAGCCGAAGAAGTAGTCGAACCCCTGCCGCGTCGGCACCCCGGTGGTTCCTTCCTCGCCGAGCCCCCACTTGCCGGTCAGCCCGGTCGAATAACCCGCCGTCTTCAGCACCTCGGCGAGCGTGACGTCCTCCGGCCGAAGCGGCTCGCGGGCATTGCCGCGAATCAAGCAGTGCCCGGTGTGCAGGCCAGTCATCAGCACGCACCGCGACGGAGCACAAACGGTCGACCCCGCATAGAAGTCGGTGAATCGCATCCCCTCGCGGGCCAGCCGGTCGATCTCCGGCGTCTTGATCCGCTGCTGTCCGTAACAGCCGAGGTCGCCGTACCCCAAGTCGTCGGCCAGGATGAAAATCAGGTTCGGCTTCCGAGTCATCGCCCCGTCCTCGGCCGCCAGGCGCACTGCTCCACCGCCGATCACCAGCAGCGCGGCAACCACCCCAGCCAACCCAGCCGCCATTTGTCGCAACCGCCTCATCCCTTCCCGCCTTTCCGATGTCAACCGAACCCCACGTCACAACACCCAGGAAGTTAGCCCCGCCGCCGACGCGTTACAAGCATTTTTACTACCCCCCTGCAGAGGCAGCCGCTTCACAACAACGTCTTCCTCCGACCACGAGTTTCACAACCCCTTGCGCGCCCTCACAACCCACCACCAATCGCGACCGCACCTGCATCGAAACCTGTTTCACACCGCAGGTTGCGCCCCGCAGCGCCGCGGCGAGCAACCTTGCGCCGCCGCGCGTTTCACAACACATAATTCCACCCTCACGAAGCCCTCTCCCAAGCCCAGCCCGCCGGTTTCACAACACCTTTTACTAGAGCGCGCGCACGATCTCATCCGCTCCCTAAAGACGATCTCTCGCCCACCCTCCAGCATCGCCCGATCTCCCGCACCGCGCAGCAGCAACCGCCCCACGCAGCCCAACCAGCCACGAAGTTCACGCCCCACCATCCTAACAAACTTTTCACTATTAGTCAACAACTACAAAACAACACCCCAAGATCACCAGGCAACCAGAAAGCAGCCGGAGGAAAACCTGCCTCCGGGCCGCCCCGCGCAAGGACCCTAAAGACACCACCCGGAGCCAAACAGAAGTTGAGGACTGCACAACGGGCGACGCTCCCCCCCAGCGTCACCGCCCGATTCACCGAACCCCAGAGCTCAACGGTGAACCCAAATCAGAAAACGGCCCTCCTGACCAAGAGCGGCCCACGAATCCGCCCGTCGCCTAACCCGGCACGCCCCAGCCGCCGTCCCCCACCCCGGGCTTGACCCGCAAGCCTGTGGGCCGTAACGTAGTTAGCTCGATTGTCCCCTGGTGTAATGGTAGCACGACTGACTCTGAATCAGTTAGTCTAGGTTCAAATCCTAGGGGGACAACTCTAAACGCCGCAACCACTTGCGGCGTTTTTCATGCGCCCGCCACGAGTTCGGCGGCGCTATCTTTCTGCCCCGACTCCCAAAGCGGGAATCGAAGCCCCCGCCAGCCATTCCAGCGGTCGGGAGTGAAAATCAAGTTCCCGTCTGGCCTTGGCGTTTGAGGCCCCGCGCAGTTGCGTGCCGTAATAGACCGCAGTCGCTCCCGCCGCCTGCAAAGCTTCCTCGATTGAAACCCGCGGCGGCTCCGGAGCGCCCAGCCCACCGGCGAATGCTGGGAGCCAGTCGCGAACGGCCAGCGGCCGATCGTCGACCAGCTGATAGACGCCCGGCGCCCCACGCTGGGCGGCGGAGACCGTCGCCAGCGCCGCATCCTCCACCCGCAACAAAGATCTTCATCGGGGCACCCTCCCCGCCGAGCGAGACTTCCAAGCCGTTTCATCCCCGATGCGACTTCCCGGCGACCAAAGCCACCGACGCCTCTCCCAATAACCAGAGCGAAGCGCCCAGCAACACAAGGTCTTTGATCAGATATTCAAGCGAGCGCGCAGCAGATAGCCGCCCTCGGCTGTTCCGAGATCAACTTCCGCATCGATGGCCCGCTCGGCTGGGAGCCGAACTTTTCTTTCCGCCGCGGCGACACCTATGGCGCCGAGAAAGCAGGCGGACCAACCGGCCGCGAAAAGTTGCTCCGGATTGGTCCCCGTCCCTGCTGCTCCGGGAGACGCAAGCTTCACGTCGAGGCGACCGTCCGAACTCTGCGAACCGCCGTCGCGGCCACCGGTGTGTGCGTCTTGGCCGTATATAAAACCTTTTTGATTTGACTCATAGCAACACCCTTACATGTAAACAAAAATTGATGCGACTGACTTCTGCTGCCTGGGAATACCCAAGGCGCGAGGCAACCTTACGGCCGGCCAGGCCCAGGCCGCCGCGCCCGACGATTGGGAACTCTCTGGCTGGTGCAGCAATCTCTGGTGTGGAAACCACTTGGGACGATCCGGGACGATCGACCAGCACCGGGCTCAGCGGCTCCAGACGGCTAGCAACCCTTTGGCCCTCACGAGGAGCGCGGCGGCAGGAGTAAGCAATACTTTTCGAATCCGTCGCCGAAACATCCTTTGCCCATTAACGACTTTTGCTTGCTCCACCACCGATCCTTTAGACTGGAGTTAGGCTCTAAGTCGATATCCTGACTACCCTAGTAGTTCCCCCTCAACTAGACTATTTCGCCGCCTTCCCGGTTTTATCTTTTCATCTCTCTCCCGAGGACCCAGTCGAGGCATTTATGAATCTTTTTTCCAGAACCAGGCGAAGCGGTTTCACGCTGGTGGAACTGCTCGTCGTGATCGCCATCATCGGCGTGCTTGTCGCGCTGCTGTTGCCGGCCGTCCAGGCTGCTCGTGAAGCAGCCCGCCGCATGAGCTGCGGCAACAACCTGAAGCAGATCGCCATCGGTATGCACAACTACTCCGACACCCACGGGTCGTTCCCGCCGGGCGCGATTTATCACGGCACCGGGGCCGCTCCGCAGGATGGCCGCAACGCCAACTGGGGCGCCACCTGGGTGGTGATGATGCTCCCGTTCATCGAGCAGGGGAACCTGCACTCGAAGTACGACTTCACGCTCACCGCCCGCACCGGCGGCGCAACGACCGCCAACAACATGGTGACGCGCACGCAGCTCAAGGCGACGATGTGCCCGTCGCACCCGATCATCCAAACGCGGTTGAACCAGGACTTCGACGGATTCGCCAAGGGGAACTATGCCGCGAATGCCGGCGGTCGGCGGATGCTCAACACGAGCGACGCCGACAACTCGGCGTTCAAGGGTCCCTTTAGCGTCGTGCGCCAGTTCGGCGCTCGCTTCGCCGACATCACCGACGGCACGTCGAACAGCGCCATGGCCAGTGAGATCGTCGCCATCGATTCGGGCGGAGACGACCGCGGCGCGTGGGGCTGGTGCACCGGCCCGCTGTTCAGCGGCGGCAACAACAACTGCTCGGGCCCGTCAGGGGCTCCGACCGGCTTCGCCGTGCTGACGCCGAACTGCAAGACGCGCTACGACTGCTCTCACTATTCGATCAACGACACCACCAACGCCAACGTCAACCGCCGCAGCGATCCGGATGCGGCGGGCGAAGCGGGCGTCGGTGCTCGCAGCTACCATCCTGCCGGCGTGCAGATGGCGATTTGCGACGGCAGCGTTCGCTTCGTCAGCTCGACGGTCAACGCCACCACCTACGTCAACTTCCTGGCCATTTCAGACGGCAATTCGACGAACCTCGACTAACGCTTGGTTCGCATTCGAATGCTGGCCGGACGGGTGAAATCGACAAGCCAATTTCCAAAGGGAGTTTATGAGTTCGTTCCTGCGAGTGTGTCTCTTGTGCTCGGTTGCGTTGCTCTCGGCTGGCTGTTCGGGTGGATCGTTTAGCGCTCCTCCCGCCAAGCAGGACGAGATGATTGCGGTGGCGAAATCGCGAGCGGAGGCCTTCGTGGTCTCGGCCAGGCAGAATCCCAAAGCGGCTCCGGGCGAATTGCAAATGCTGCTCGAGACGCTCGAAGGAAACGCGTCAGCCACCGGCGACGCCACGGCCCCGCTCATCGCGGCGGCCAAGGAACTGCAAGCTCTCTATCAGAAATCGGCTCCGAAGTCGCAGACCGACGAGCAACTGCAAAAGGTGGCCGACGCCGCCGCCGCGCTGCCAGCCGGCTGATCTTCGCC
>JAEZAS010000359.1 GCA_023430365.1 Planctomycetota bacterium | reverse complement strand
CCCGCCTGGACGCCTTGGGGCACGTCAATTGGCTGCTCGTTGGCCTGACGGTCGAATCGGCAGACCGTCCGGTCGCGGGGGCGAAACTGACCCTCGACGACAAGGAGGTCGGCCAGGTGAAGTCGGCGAACTGGTCCCCCCGTCTGAACCAATGGCTCGCGCTTGCGCTGGTTCGCCGGACAGCCGCGAAGCCTGCGACCGGACTGAAAGCGGCTACGGGAACGGCCCACGTGGCCAAACTGCCATCTACAAACTAGCCATTCACCCCACTCCAATCGGGGGCTACGCCTATCCAATAAGCTGGGCATTTTATGCCAAGTTGCCGGGGGCATCTAGTTGACACCGGCCAGAAGGAGAATGACATTTATAACGATTGGCGGGAATCCGCTGAATTTGCCTTTGTGACTCACAGCTTTGTACTTCGGAGTTTTAGCCCCATGAGAAAATTGCAAGTTCCGCAGCGGATGCGGCGATTGGCAGTCGAGGGACTGGAAAGTCGCTCCATGCTCGCCACGGTGTTCAATGCCGGCGGCCTCCTCTTCATCCAAGGGACTGGGGCCGTTGACGATGTGACGGTCACGCAGACCGCAAACGGACAGTTCGCGGTCACGCAGATCATCGGGGGAGTGGAATCGACCACGAACTATCCCGCCGCTTTCGGGGTCTATGCCGACCTCGGTGGTGGCGACGACTTCCTCCAACTCGGCGAACCCGAGCGTCCTCTCCCGCTGCTCACCTCGGTGACCCTTCGCCTCGGCGACGGCAGCGACACGGCGGACATCCACGTCAACATCCCGGGCCAAGTCTTCATCGACGGCGGCATTCAATTCGGCGGCGCCGCACAGAACGATTTCATCTTTATCGATCGCTCGATCATCGGCTCGCTGCTCGTCAACACCTATGGCGGCGACGACGAGTTGTATGTTTATCGCAGCGGTGTGCTCAACCTCATCGGCAATCTGGGCGGCGAAGGAGTCCTGGCTGGTCCCACGGACAACGACTACGTCGACTTCGTAGACTCTGCCATCGGTTCGGCCATGCTGATGCTCGGCGGCAGCGCAGGTGAGTTTGGCAATGAAGTTCTCGCCTCGAGCACGATCTTCGGCATGCTGACGATCAACGGCGGCAACGGCGTCGACGCGATCGCCATCGATAGCGAAGGCGAAGGCTTCGGCTTCTGGGTGCCGTCGCACATCGTCAACACCGCCGAAACGCTCGAACCGCTGCTCGACAGCTTCCTGGCCCGCTTGCCGATCGGCTCGCTGCTGGGCAATCTCGATGGCTTGCTCGAACGCCTGCCGGAGCTCGGCGGCATCTCGCTTCCAGGCGGCATCGATCTGGGAGACGTGCTCGGCATGATCGGCAGCATCGATCTCGACGAATTCGACCTGAGCGACACGCTCGAGGATCTGCTGGAGGATGTCGACCTGAGCTTCGTCGGCGACATCACGGTGATGGGTCTGTTGAATATCAATACCGGCGGCGGAGCCGATCTCGTCGACATCCAGTCGTCGGGCGTGCTCGCTAGCGCCACGATCAACACCGGGGACGGGGCCGACGAGGTGAACCTCTTCGGCTTCAATGTGCCCGGCACGCTGACGGTGATGCTGGGAAGCGGCGCCGATGATCTGCGGCTGATCGGTGTTTCGTCGTCGATCGCCTTCCTGGATGGCGGCGCAGGCAGCGATGGCTTGCTGAACGTGGAAAGCACCGGCCTCGGCCGCCGGCTGCGCTCGATCCTGAGCTTTGAGCGAGCCCTGCCGAACCCGCTGGAAGCGCTCTAAGTTCCATTGGCGGCACACTTATCTCAAGGAAGCCCGCAGCCAACTGGCTGCGGGCTTTTTCGTTGACGGCAGAGGTTTGCTAGCGTCTGCAGGGTCCATCCAACCGGAAAAACCGATCCATCCTGCCAGGTTTCCTCAACCGGAACGATCGTTCGTACCGAAACTATCGCTACTGTCGAAAGTTCGTTTTTGCGCCCGCCGGAAATCGGGCCAAAACCCGGTGCGAGTGGATCCCCCCTATGAAACGCTTCGCAAGCCTCTGGCTCGTTTGTGCCGCGGCTAGCCTGGTCGCCTCGACTGCGTATGGCCAACAGCCGTCCGCGTTTCAGGCCCGCATGGCTGCCTGGCAGAATCCGTCGCGACTGGTCCAGCGACCATCCAACTCTCTCCCGTCGCCCAGCGATCAACCCCCTGCGGCAGCCAGTCCCGCGATGCCCTCGCGTCCCGCGCCGGCGCCAGCCCCTCAGGCGCCACGCGTGCAGGCTCAGCCGATGCAAAGCGGCGCTGCCACGATGGTGCACGAAGGCATGCCGGGCGAAGTGGTCTACGAAGGCGACTACGTCGAAGGCCCCATGGGCCCCTACGGTGGCGACTACTGCGGTCCAGCCTGCGGGCCTGGCGGATGCGGACCGGTCTGCGGTCCGTTTGGTGGATTGTTCGGCGGCGGACGCCTCGGCGGTCGCTGTGGCGATATGTGCGGCCCGGCCTGCGGCCCGATGTTCGGCGGCGCCGTGTGCGGCGACGACTGCATGGGCTGCGACGTGTGCGCACCGCGACTCTGGTGGCTGGACGTCGATTTCACGTTCGGCTGGCGGCGGGGCAAAGGCTATCCGACGCTCGTCACCGGCGAACCGGACGGCATTCTTCCGGACGCTGAGATCCTCTACAAGGCTGGCAACGAAACCAGCCAAATGACCCCGGGCATGCGAGTCGACTTCGGCACGTGGATCGACCACTGCGAGGTGACGGGCATCGGCGGCCGGTTCTGGTTCCTCGGCAAGGACAGCGGCGACTACTCGGTGAACTCCAATTCGCAGCCGGTCATCGCTCGCCCGTTCTACGACATCGACAACGATCGCCAGGACGCGCTGCTGGTGGCCTTTCCGGGCCTCCGCTCGGGCAGCCTGTACGTGCAAGCGACCAACGAAGTGCTCGGCGGCGACGCTTATGTGCGGATGCTGCTCATGAAGACCTGCAACGGACGCATTGACGCGATCGGTGGTTATCAGTTCAGCCGGATCAACGACGACTTCCGCATCGTCAGCAACACGCTGGCGCTCGAAGACGACGGCGGCATCGTCGAAGGGACGACGTTCCGCATTCAGGATGAGTTCGATACCCGCAACGAGTTCCACGGCGGCAGCCTCGGCTTGCTCTGGGAACGGGAGTGCTGCGGTTGGACCTGGAATGTGATGGGCAAGATCGGCATCGGCAACATGCGTCAGACGGCAATCGTCAACGGCTTCAACACCGTAACGGTTCCGGGCCAGCCTCCTGTGACCGAACAGGGGGGCCTGCTCACCGCCGACACGAACCTCGGCGAATACGGGCGTGACGAGTTCTGCGTGGTGCCCGAGCTGAACCTCTCGCTGGCCTATCGCATCCGCCCCTGCTTG
>JAEZAS010000356.1 GCA_023430365.1 Planctomycetota bacterium | reverse complement strand
CCTGCCGCAGGGGCTCCGGACGCCGCCCCCGAAGCCACCGAAGAACTGCCGGCCGCCGAAGGCGAGACCCCTGCCCCGACCGACAACGCCGGCCCGACCGACGAGATCGATATCGACAACCTCGACCTGGGCGAAGCCGACTCGGCTGCCCTGTTCGTCAAGTAAGCACCCGACGAACTGGCATCCTACCGGCTAACCCAACGCCAACGGCTCAGGTTCGGCAAATGCCCCGCCGAACCCGACCGCCCACCGCCCGCTGGAAAGACTCCGGCGGGCGGCGTCGTTGCGTCCCGATGCCGGGAGGTTTATCAACACGTTACTAGGGGCGCGACAACCACTTTCACAACAGCTAGCGCAACCGCTGTTTTCGCTTCATCTGCCGGCGCCGCAAGCAGTTGGCGCAAATCGTCCACGAAAGTTCACAACCCCTCGTGCGCGCCCGTTTACTAGGGGGTCACACCACCTGATTTTCAAAGAACGCTCTTCATCGTCGAGGAGCCAAACCATTCGCCGCGCGAGAGATCAGCGCAGCAGCGAACGCCCCACTGCGGCCAGATGGCCGCGAGGGATGCGAAGCCAGTTTATACCATATTTTCAATAGCTTGTCAATACAATACGACATGTAGAGCAATGTGCCAAGAGGCTCCTCTGCTCTGCGCATAAAAAAGGCCGGAGACCTTTCCGGTCCCCGGCCCATCGTTCCGGTCGCGAATGTGCTTCGCCTGCGGGTCGCAGCAGCGTGGTAATGTCCTCGCGGGGTTTTCCGGCGGATGTGATCCGCCGGCTGAGGTGGCTTCTTCTTTGGAAAGCAGCCGGAGGCGAACCGCCTCCGGGCCGCCCCGCAAGAAGACGCCCCATCACGCTCGCATACCACAATCTCGCTCGCCGAGCAGCGCGCCCAGCGTTACTGAGCCTTCTTCGCTTCCCATTCGCGGCTGCGGGTCTGACCGTCGCGGCCCGGCATCTCGATGGTGCCCTTGATCGTGTCGCCGCTCACGGCGCCGCTGTACTTGCTGGTGAACTTCTGCTCGCCGCGCGAGCGGGTAATGCTGAACGAAACCTTGCCGTCTTCATACTTGCCGTCTTCGATCGGGGTCTCCCGATCGTTCCGGCCGACGATGGCGCCGGTCAGCTTGCCGTCTTCCAGCTTCAGCTTGAGGGTGGTTTCGCGAGTCTGGTTGTTGAACGTCGTCGACCACTTCCAGGTGCCGGTCGGATCGTCGGCGGCCTGCACGGCAGGAGCGATGACGAGCGTAGCGGCGAAAACCGAGGCGAGAGCAAGAGCGCGAATCATGGTGAGAACCTCCCAAATGGGGTGAAACGGTCAGACGCGGCGCGCAGCGGGGCCGCAGACCCCATTAAACCCGCCTCCCGGTGGCTGGTTTCGCGGCAATTCCCTGTTTTCGGGAGCAGGCCTCAAAAGATTCCCCCGCCACCACTTCCGGCGGGAACCATACCACCGCTGAAACCACAGCCGAATCCCTCCCGCTGCGTTACCCCTACCTTTTCCGCCTGCCAGCGAACGAGTTCGCTCGAGTCGGCCATCCCTTGCTCCACGATCACCTGCAACTCGGGCGGAACCGGCCAGCGGACGATCGGCCACTCCGGCCCACTCTCCGGCTCCTTGCGCTCGACGAGCTCCTCCGCCACGCGCAGCACCGTCCCCCGCACGAGTGGATCGGGCGAAGCCATGCCCCGCTGGAGCAGGTCGGGCAATTCGTCCCCAAACCTCAGCAGCGGGTCGACATCGAGCGCATCGAGCTTCCAGCTGAAATCGGTCTCGTCAACCTCGGCGGGGCCGACATAGAAAGGATCGGTCAGCGGTGGCAACTGCAACTCGGCGGCGACCAGCGCCAGCAGTTGATCGAAAACCTCCGGCCGGCGATCGATTTTAATCTGCGCCAGTCGTTCGAGCACTTCCTGGCGCAACCGCGGCTGCGAACACTCGCTCACCTGTCGCAGCAGCCGCTCAAGCAGCGCATCGTCCAACGTGCCTTGTGCACTGGAATGAAGCACCAGCGCGAGCATCGCTCGCAGCGAGAGCGCCGGTTTCGCGCTCTCGACCAGCGGCTGAATCTGCGGCAAGGATTCGGCGGGGACGGCGTCGAGGCGAACGAGCGTCCGCAGCGCGAGCCACTGCGTCATCTCGTCCCCCTCTCGTAGCGCCTCCGTGAGGAGGGGAACGCCGGCCGATCCCAGCTGTTCCAGCTTCTTCGCCGCGCTGAGCTGCCGCCGTCGATCCCCCGACTTCAGTTCAGTCTCCAAGGCGGTGAGCAGCGCCGCGTGCTCGGCCTGAGTCCTTCCGCCGACATAGGTCACCGTTCGGACGTGCCCGCTTTCGGAATCCAGCTCGCGCCACGGTCCCTCGCGTCGGTCGCGCTCGTAACGCCCCTCGGCAAGCAGGCGCCCCTGCTCGTCGTAGAATCGCCACGTTCCCTGGCGGACGTCGTCGACATACTGTCCTTCGAGCTTGACCTGCCCATTGGGATGCCAGATTCGAACTGGCCCGTGCCGCCGCGCCAGCCGGCGGAGGTCGATCGACCAACCATCTCGGATGATCGTTCGCTCGGCATCCGGAACATACGTCGTCTCGCCCGCGCGTGTTCCGTCGGGGAACCACGTTTTCCACACGCCGCGACGAGCGCCGCGTTCCGCTCTGCCTTCGGTCGCCTTGTAGCCGCTCGCGTGATAGGTCGTCCACCAGCCGTGCTGCTGGTCGTGCGCCATGTTTCCCGCGATGTACCGGTCGCCGTGCAGATCGTGAACCTGCCAGGCCCCATCGTTCATGACCGTCGCCAAACTATCCTTGCCGGTGAGTTGCATCTCCGGAGGCTTTTTGAGCAGCACGGTGCGCACCTGCCGACGCAGCACAAGGTGTCCTCCTCCCAGCGGCTCGTCGCGCGTCTCGGGCTGCAGCCACCACCAGCAGCCAGCCGCAACAAGCGTCGTGGCCACCAGCAACGACCGGAGGCTGAACTGCAAACCCAGGCGCCGCCACGACCGGCGACGCTGGGGAACCTGTCCCGCGCCTGCGTCCTGCGTTGTCGATGCGGAATCGACCGCGTGCGGAAAATCGCTCATCGAAAATCCTCCGCGAAGGGGTGATCCTCTTCGATTTCGGTCGGATCGACGTAGCTCTGGGCCGCCAGGATGCGTTGCCCTGGCCGAACCAGCGACCAGTCGCTGGTCGCTATCCGCTCGTCATCGAGCGCCTTACGTTCCGTCTGCCAGCGCTTCCAGGCGGCACTGGCCACGAGCGTCGCTTCGATCCGCCGCTGCAGCGGCTCGCCTGCCGTGTAGGCCGCCCAGGTTTCATTGAGGCGCAGGCACGTTCCCGTGTCCTGCCCCCAGGAGACGGCCGGGGCTCTCAAGTCAGCGAAGGGGATTTTCTGCTGCGTGGAACCCTCACGCTGCCGGACCGTAGGAATGCGATAGAACCGCAATCGAGGTTCTGCCACCTGCGGCTCGCCCGTGACAACGAGCGTCCCCTCCTGGACCAGGTACGCCGCATCGAACGGCTCGAGCAACCGATCGAGGATGCTCGCAACGGTCGTCTGCTCCGCGGCGAAGTCGATCTCGACGTCCAAACTAGCCGCAGCCTCTTCCAGGCGTTTGTGCCGCACCACGAGGGGCAGGTCCTGCAGCGCGGCCAACTGTACGAGCGCATTCCCGAGCGGCGTCTTGGAAACTTGGAAATCGATCGGCTGGAGGAGCTTCTGCTGGATGACGCTGTCGCGCGGGTCAGCCAAGGGATCCACAACCTGCGGAGGGTCGGAGCGGTCGTCCTGCGGCGCACAATGCTGCTCGACCGCGCGGAGGAAGCGTTCCACCGGGGCATGCCGGGCGTCGGCTTGAGTCACCACCAGCAGATCGCGGAAGACGGCCAGCGAACCAGGTCCGCCCGCTTCGTCCCACGACTGCGGCTCGATCAGGTTCATGATCGCCTCTATCAAGTGATTGCCCGGAAGCGCGCCAAAGTCGGGATCGGTCAACAGCCGCAAATCGTACAATCGGGTCGTCAGCCGCTCCGGCCCACAGGCGTCGTCGGGAGTGGTGATCTGGAGCACCTCGTCATCGACGATCCACGTCAGCTCCAGTTCCGCCAGGATCGTACTGAGTTGCTGCTTCGCCGGGCGCTTGGGCAAACGCAGGCGAATGGGCGTGTCGGTGCTGATCGCCGCTTCTTCGAGGCGCTTGGCGTTGATGACCATCGGGATCTGCAACTGATCGGAGAGGAGCTGCACGGCGTCCCGAAGCGGCATCGCGTCGTAGTCGAGTTGCAGGTCGCGCTCCAGAATCCGCCGGATGCGCCGCTCCCGCTCGTTGTCCGGCTGCAGGGAAAACACCAGACCGGCCTCGTCGCAGGTCATCGCCTGGCGAAGCTGATGGAGCACAAATTCAATCCGCCGATGGGTTCCATAGTCCTGGTTGATCAGCAGCCAGCCGTCGAGCGAGCCATGCAGCACGGCTGGGCCTCCGACGTCGTTCCAGGAATGGGGACTGATGCAGGAGGTGAGCAAGTTGGTCAGGAGCTGCAAGTGTGCCGCTCGATCCTCCGGACCGAGCAGATCGTGGATCGGATAAGCGACCAACTGTAGACCGCCCGCGCTGACGTCTTCGGGCGTGGTGATCACCAGGGCCCCGTCCTGGACCAGGTAGGTGAGCTCCAGTTCGCGAAGCAAGAGGCGCAGCGCGGACCGTAGCGATACGTCACGGAGCGTCTTCGTCACCGGGACATTGCGAGGTATCGCAACCTCGTTCAGTTTGTGGACGCGGAGCAGGATCGGAATTTGATGCTTTCGCCCCAACTCGGCGAGCGCCTCGTCGAGGGGCCACTCGACCCAGTGGATCTGCGTCGGCTCGTCGAGCGCCTCCTCGATCCGCCGGTTCATCCGGCCCTCTGCGTTGGGCCAGAGAGGCACAGCCGTCAGATCCTCCGGTGGGTTGCGGAGCTTCGACAGTTCCGTCATCCGACGGCGGACCTTGCGCAGCTCGCGCGGCGTGTGAGCGACGACCAGGGCGCCGGGCACGGCCTCGATGTACCCCTGGCCGCCCGCGGTGTACCAATCGTCGTCCCCCAACGCCCCGCGGATGAGTGCGGCCCAGTCCGCCTCGTTGATGTCGCGGGAAGCCAACTCCGGCTGGGGGAACGGAAAGGTTTCGACCTGCACGTCCGTGGAGTCGCCGGAACTTGAGGAAGTCAGCACCAGGCTGGACTCGTCGGGGAAGTCGTAGTCGAGATGCAGCTGGTACGCCACGATGCTCAGGGCGGTCTGCAGCGGCAGCCGTCCGCCGGGAAACTCCACCTGCAGATCGCTCCGCGCGGCGGCGACGGCCTGCTGCAATTCGCCACCGACCGAGTGTGCCGAGAGTTCGAAACCCAGCGCCGTCTGCTCCACGACAAGGTCGCGGAACTGGCCGAGCGTGATCACACCGGCCGGCAACTCGACCACTTCATGGAGCACGTCGGCAGCACGCGCGATCTCCTCCCGCTGCTCCCAGCGCTGCTGGCGCGCGGTGAATTGCTGGTGGGAGCGGTACCACAGCCCCAGGGGAACAATCGCCAGGCCGCAGAGCAGCGGCGCAAGATAGCGGGCGCGTAAGCGCATCGTGAAAGAACCCCGCTGTGTCAGCCCCTATGCTGCCCACGATACGGGGTTGAGACAGGCCGAGTCAAGCAAATCGGGTCCGCGGGTAGTGGGCTATTTTGAGTGACACGTTTGGTCACTGCCCTAGCTTTGCATCGTAATGATCTTGGCGATTACGTGCCCATTTCGCCGAAGGGCTAGGCCGCCTTCGCAGGAAAGGCCACTCCCTCTTCCATAGGTCCAAAGTTCATCGCCAGCAATCATTTGACTGCGCAATGCGTCCCATTGATCTTGAATTAGCCCGAAGTCATCGCCTTGCTCTTCCACGCTGGTTTGCTGCTCCAGCCACGACTCGTCGAACTTGAACGACATCGCCCTACCCGTAATAAAGAACCGTGTTGTAAAGCTCCTCAAAACTCCCAAGGTGGTCCGTCGCCTTCGTCATCATAGCGGCGGTAGCGGGCGATTATGAGTGACACGTTCGGTCACGAGCTGTCTGGGTGCGTTTCTCCCTGCGGTTTTCTAGAGTTTCTTCCAGCCAGCCATGCGACAGCGCCGGCGCCAGACACCATGCCCAAGGCGCCCGGCCAGTACGCGACATCCATGGCCTCTCTCTCGGTTATTCCCTGCGGGGAACTGCGATGGGCAATTTCAATAGCCACTTCCGCTACAACGGTCGTAAGCAGGAATCCTGCTACCCAAACCATTGGCACCCAGATAAGAGCGCGCCGATTGGCCGCTCGGCAGCGACGATAGGCGACTACCGACAGCCCGATCATGACGAATAGTCCAACTGGCATGCTGGAAGCCTCACCCATGATAAAGAACCGTGTTGTGAAGCTCCTCAAAGCTCCACAGGTGGTCTGTCACCTTTGCCATCATAGCGGCGGTCGGGCGCTGGCCACTTAGGTCGTGGGCCGAATTAGCCCGACAGTATTGTTTGGGGGCGGCGTATGATTAGCCACGGATGGAACACGGAGGGGACACGGATTGGGAGGGATTTGGTTGACGTGCGACCCCAACACAGATACAATTAATCACAACTTATCCACAAACTCCCACATTCCAAAACAGCTTTATGGATGGATTTTCTTCCATTACGGTGAACGCCCCAGTTGAGTTAGAGACGCCTGTTGGGTGTGAGTTACGGCGAGCGGGTGTTCAAAATTTCCGGGGGTTTTTCACCAAGTTCGGGTCCCCCTGGGACCGGGGTGAGTGGTGAAAAACCTCAGAAATTTTGAACACCCCGTCGTCGTAAGTCTGCGCGGCGGGGATTGGAACGGACGAAGGAGCTTCAAACGCTAAGGGACAAGAAAAACCCGTTCAACTTGGCGCCAATCGGCGTAATCTGCGGATCGCTGCTGGGCGGATTGCCGGTTCGGGCGGTTCCCTCAGATTGCATTGGCCGCGGTGGGAATTTAGCCTACAAGGGGCGTCCGAAAGGGCCCCCAAGCGTCTTTGCGCTTACTGCTGCCGCACCTGCTTGAAGTCCGCGGCGGCTTGCACCTCTCCAGGAAAGTCCCAGCATGAAAGAAATCATCCTGCCCGGTTCGGTCGGTTCGCCAGCGATCTCGCAGAACAACCCGGGCGCTTCGCGCCGCGATTTTCTCA
>JAEZAS010000284.1 GCA_023430365.1 Planctomycetota bacterium | reverse complement strand
CCTTTAGCCCCTGGGCAGTGCGGGTTGGCCGAAAAATGATCCCGACCCCTTAGCTTGGAAACGGCACAGGACGCAGAGCGCCCGAGCGTGTGTTCCCACGCCAGAAGCGTGGGAACAAGAACATAAGAGAGCTGAAAAGCGAAAGCGGGTTCGCTTACAGCTTCAGGGCCGACTTCACCTGGGCCGTAACCGCGTCGAAGGCGGCGGGATCGGCGATGGCGATTTCCGAGAGGCTCTTGCGATCGAGCTCGATCTTGGCAGCCTTCAGGCCGGCGATGAACTGGCTGTAGCGGAGGCCCCGTTCGCGGCAGGCGGCGCTAAGACGGATGATCCAGAGCTGGCGGAACTTACGCTTCTTGACGCGGCGATCGCGGAACGCGAACTTGCCGGCGCGGAGCAGCGTCTCCTTCACGGTGCGGAGCAGTTTCCGCCGGCCGCCCCAATAACCCTTGGCGCGCTTCAGAATGCGCTTACGCGCTTTGGTGCGAGCATGACCTTTTACGGTACGCATGGCAATTCAAACCTTCGTCTATCGCCTGTCAGGCCCCTGGTCAAAATTCCCCAGGTGTTGTTTGCCAGCAAGCAGATGTGTGTATCTCTCGAAGCCACCAGGACTTCCCGATAGGAAATCGGAACGCAAAACCCTCCGTGAAGGAGGGTTGGTGCAACAGCGTCCCACGCGCGGCTGGCATCCGGACGAGTCGCGGATGCTCGCTATCGTCCGAGCGAGCTCGGACGAGGCGTTACATCGTGGCGCGCTTGTCCGACGCCCGGAGGGCGCGGTGGATTTGCTTCAGCATCGCCTTGTCGAGCACGCGGGTGCCACGCAGATTGCGGCGGCGCTTCTTCGACAGACCGGTCGCCAGGTGGCTCGTGCCAGCCTGGCGGTGCTTCGCCTGGCCGCTGGCCGAAAGACGGAAACGCTTCTTCGTACCCTTATGGGTCTTCATCTTGGGCATGGGAGCCACCCGAACTATCTACAGTCGCATGAAGCAGTAAAAGCAGCCCGGCGGCCGACAGCAGGGGGCTGCTGAAGCGCACAGGGACTCTGCCGAAAAATCGGAAGCCTCGTATCCTATCTTTTTCGGCCAGAGAGCGGAAGGGGGAACAGCCGAGGGGGGAAGTTTTGCCGAGATTCCCGAGCTTGCCGCCATCCCTTAATCTGGTGGTTTGGCGGCCGAGGCGCAATCCCGCGAAGGTCTTGACCCGTCGGTTTGCCCGGCTGTTTCGTGACCCGATAGCCAAAAAACCATGGATTCAACCGCAACGGTAACCGTCCGACGCCGTTTTGCCGCCCCGGCGGAGCGGGTTTTCGACGCCTGGCTCGACCCCGAGATGATCGGCCAGTGGATGTTCGGCCCCAAGCTGCGGGAGGAGGAGATTGTGAGCCTCACGGTCGACCCCCAGGTCGGCGGTCGGTTCTCGTTCCTCGTGCGGCGGCAGGGGAAGGAGCTCGACCATGTCGGGAAATACCTGGAGATCGACCGGCCGCGGCGGTTGGTCTTCACCTGGGGGATCGCCGGCTTTTCGGTCGACGAGACCGATGTGACGATCGAGATTGTCCCGCTCGACGCTGGTTGCGAACTCAAGCTCACGCATCGCAAGGTCTGGACCGACTACGCCCAACGGACCGAAGCGGGCTGGACGACGATGGTTGGTGTCCTGGCGAAGCTGTTGGACGAAGCCTAAGAGCGGGTAGCAGCATTGGAATGGAGGGGTGGCATGCCCTGAGCAACGCGAAGGGCGTGGTTCCGTCTCTCGCACCGACGCACCACGCCCATCACATCGTTCCAGGGCGTGCCACCCCCGACGCTGGGCTCTTGAGCCTTCCCGATCGCACACGGCCGGCTGGCCTGGGGTGGCGGGTGGTCTACACTGAAGGAAGTGGTTCGAGTGGTCCTCACAGGAAATTGGCATGCGGCAGACGTCCAAGCGGCTGAGTGGAATCCGGATGTTCTCGATGGGAGCGGGCATCCTGCTGGCGGCCTTTTGGCTGGCCCTGGTCGCCGGCTGCCATGAAGGCTTGCCGGGCGGCTCGTACGAGGACTACATCGGGGCCAAGCATCCTGCCGTGGGGACGAAGCTCGACGTCGTTCGCCTGCAGCCCCTGACACCCGGCGCCGAGCCCGTGTCGGCTGCCGACATCGAGGGGAAGGTGACCCTGATGAATCTGTGGGGGCCGTGGTGCGGCTACTGCGAGGTCGAGTTTCCGCACCTCGTCGACATGGTGAAGCACTTCGAGACGAACGACGATTTCCGCTTTCTCTCCGTCTCCGTGCCCGCCTCGCCTTCGGAAGACGCATCGCTGGCGGCCGAGACCGAGGACTTTCTGAAACGATACAAAGCCAATTTTCCCGCCTACACTGACAACGACGCGGTGACGCGGCGGCACCTGGTCGAGGCCACGAAGATCGGCGCCGACGGATTCGGCTATCCGACCACCCTCGTCCTCGGCCGGGACGGCAAGATCCGCGGCATGTGGGTCGGCTACGTCGGCGGCTGGGAGAAGCAGATGCGCCGCGTGGTGGAAGCGGCGCTGGCGGAGAAGTAAGGGGATTTAGGATTGTGGATTTATGATTTTTGATTTCGATTGCCACTGGCGAAAGATCGTTTCCGCCAAATCAGCCATCCGAAGTCATAAATCCCAAATTCATTTCTTCCCCAACCGGCGTTGGGCCTGAAAAAATGCCGTGAGGATGCCGCCGCAGCGGTCGGCGAGGACGCCGGGGACGATCTGGCAGCGGTGGTTCAGCCGGGTATCGCTCAGCAGGCTGTAGAGGGAACTGACCGCGCCTGCTTTGGGGTCGGTCGCTCCGTAGACGACCACGGGAATGCGGGCCTGCAGGATCGCCCCGCTGCACATGATGCAGGGCTCGAGCGTCACGTAGAGCGTGCAGCCTTCCAGACGCCAGTCGCCGATCGCTTCGGCGGCCTGGGTGATGGCGATCATCTCGGCGTGGGCGGTGGGATCGTGCAGCGTCTCCCGCTGGTTGTGAGCCGCCGCAATGATCCGATCCCCGAGCACGATCACCGCGCCCACCGGAACCTCCTCCACGGCCAGCGCCTGCTCGGCCTGCCGGAGGGCTTTTTGCATGTAGTGGTCGTGGGGGAGGGAGGAGTTCACAGTAGACAGTTCACAGTAAACAGTAGAGGGAAGTGGATGCTCGCTAGTGGGTAGAGGCTCTCGTTACGACGCTCTGCGTCGTAACGCACGATTGGACGCTCCGCGTCCTGCGATCTCAGCTTTGTCGCTCGACGAACCTACGACGCAGAGCGTCGGTGTTTGCGTTCCCACGCAGCGCGTGGGAACGAGACTGTCTACTGTAAACGGTCGACTGTTTACTTGCTCCCCGCCTACTTCTTCCCCAGTTCCCGCACCTCGATCTTCCGCAGGGCCGACTTGGTGCGGAAGGCGGAGATGCCGAGGGGCTTGCTGACGTCGACCTCGATGCGCGTGTCGACCTTGCGTCCCTTGATGTTCACGTCGACGAACTGCTTGTCGTCGATCCAGGCCTTCAAGGCATCCCCTTCGACGCGGACGCGGATCTTGAACCACTTGTCCTTGTCGAACGTTTGGTAGGTGGTGGTTTCGTTTTCCGAGGCGTCGAGATTGTCGATGCTCGAAATGCCCACCACGCCGCCCGCCCAGCCGCCGACGATGAACGTGCAGTGCGAGTCGCGCACCGGGAACGTCAGGCCGCAGAAGAAGTCGTCTCCTTGCAGCTTCATCGCCTCGAGCGAAATCTCGTAGTTGTCCTTCGGCAGCTTGTCACCCTTCGGGTAGACGATGCCGGTGAGCGGCTCGCCCATGCCCAGGATGATCTGCCCGCCCTTGACCTCCACCTCTCCTTCGCCGCCGAAGTTGATGCTCTTCCAGCCGTCGAGCGTCTTGCCATCGAACAGTGAGGTGGCTTTGCCGGCCGGCTTGTCCTTGTTCTCTTCGGCAACAGCAAAGCCGGATAGCGTGACGAGGCTCAGCAGCGCGAGGCAGAGAGATGAATACCGCATGGATCGGCTCCGAGCGTTAGGAGGTGGGAAATGTAGCAGGCACACTCCGTGTGCCGTCCGGAATGCACAAGACACGGCACACGGAGTGTGCCTGCTACTTAGGGGAATATTGTAGTCGCTCGCGTCGCAGGCGGGACTACCAGACGCCGCCGGCCAGCCAGCCGCGCATCCAGGCGACGTATTCTTCCACCCCTTGCTCGATGCGGACGCGCGGCTCGTAGCCGAGCAGTCGCTGAGCTTTGCTCGTGTCGGCGCAGGTGCGCGGCAGGTCCTCGGGGCGAATCGGTTTGTAATCGATGTGCGCCGGCAAGCCGGCCGATTGGGCAATGAGCTCGATCAAGTGGCGAATCGCGATCGGCCGGTGATTGCCGAGGTTGATGCACTGTCCGGCGATGTTGTCCGCGGTCAGGGCGGCGATGATTCCCGCGCAGATGTCGCTGACGTGCGTGAAGTCGCGCTCGAACGAACCATCGCCAAAAAGCGTCAGCGGCTTGCCTTGCAGGATGTTTCGCGTGAAGGCGGCGAGGGCGAGTTCCGGCCGAAGGCGCGGACCGTAGACGTTGAAGAGTCGCAGCGAAACGAACGGCAGGGCGAACTGCTGATGGTAGGTCAGGCCGAGCAGTTCCCCGGCCCGCTTCGTGGCGCCGTAAACGCTCGCCGGGGTGCCGAGCGGGGCGTCTTCGACAAACGGAATGCCCGCCCCGAGGCCATAGACCGTCGACGACGCCGCGAAAAGGAACCGATCCACGCCATGCCGCCGTGCGGCTTCGAGCACGACGGTCGTGCCCTGCACGTTGTTGTCGGTCGTTTCGAGCGGATGGACCTGGCCATAAGGAACGCCGGGCGAGGCGGCCAGGTGGACGATGCGGCGGACCTGGTGAGTTTTCAGCAGATCGGCGACGAGCGACTCGGAGCGGAGATCTCCCTCGACGAGCGTCACGCGCGGCGACGCAGTGAGGCTGGCGGCATTGGCTCGCTTCAGGGCTGGGTCGTAATAGCCGTTGAAGTTGTCGAGCAGCACGACGCGCTCGTCCGTGGCGGCAAGCAACTGCTGCGTCAAATGGCTGCCGATGAAACCGGCTCCGCCGGTGATGAGGGTGGACATGCGGAGTTCTTAGTTGTCAGTAGACAGTTAACAGTAGACAGTACACCGTTTTCGCAGCGACGCCCGCCTGCAATGGAGGTGCAACTTCTGCTGTGAGCGTGATTCTTTCAGCCGTAACCCGGCGCGGTGGGCTTTCGCTACACTGGCCATCGCCAGCGGGCCGGACAGACGTCATCATGCTCGTCCAGCGATATTCGGACAAGGTGATTGCGGCCAGCCGAGAGCCCAGCCACCCACAAGAGGCAGAAACCCATCCACCCGCCTTCCGCTTTCTGAACTCTGAATTCTTCCTTCCCCATGCCCACCCCCCGCCAGCGCCCGTTGTTGATTGCCGCCGTCGTGCTGGCCCTCGGGTGGTGGCTGCTGATGTTCCTCGGCACGCACATGCCGATGCCGCCCAAGACGCACGTGAACGTCAACGACAAGCTGCAGCACGCGGCCGCCTATGCGGGGCTCGCGTTTCTGCTGCTCGTCGCCGTGCGGGCTTTTCGGCGGAGAAGCGGGCGTTTGTATCTGGTGGTGATCGGCGTGGGGGCGCTGTATGGGGTGGCGGACGAGCTCACGCAGCTTTTGGTTCCCAACCGCTCCGCCGAATTGCTAGACTGGATAGCAGATATCACCGGCCTGGCCCTGGGGGCCGCCGCCTTTGCCGTCATCGACTTCGTTTTCCTCTCGGCGAAGCCGTGGTCAATCGCTTCTGACAACGGGTCCACCGCACGCCTATGACCGTCACCACTCTGCCCGCCTCCAAGGTCGATCTCGATACACCAGCCCTTTGCCTGGATCTCGATACGCTGCAGGCCAACATCGCCGCGGCGGTCGCGCTCTGCCGGCAATATGGCGTCGATTGGCGGCCGCACGCCAAGTGCCACAAGTGTCCCGATATCGCCCGGCTGATCGTTGAGGCGGGGGCGATTGGCCTGACCTGCGCCAAGCTCGGCGAGGCGGAGGTGTTTGCCGCGGCGGGCATTCGCGATCTGCTGATTGCCAATATCCTGGTCGGCCGGCAGAAGATTGCCCGGCTCGTGGAGCTGCGGAAGATCGCCGACCCGATCATCTGTCTCGACCATGTCAGTCAGGCCGAGCCGATCAGCCACGCCATGGCGGCCGCCGGGCTGCGCGTGCGGACGATGCTCGAAATCGATATCGGATTGGAACGCGTCGGCCTATTGCCCGGCGATGAAGCCTTGCGCGTCGCCCGTCAGGTGGCGGAGCTGCCGGGGCTCGAGCTGGTCGGCGTGATGGGCTACGAAGGTCACCTGCAAATGGTCGAGGACCCGTGCGAAAAACGGACTCGCGTGCAGGAAGCTCTCGGCCGGCTGGTCGAAACCAAGGAACAATTGCTCCGCAGCGGGCTGCCGTGCCCGATTGTCTCGTGCGGCGGAACCGGTTCGTTCGAGCTCGCCGTTGCTCAGCCGGGAGTGACCGAGGTGCAGGCGGGCGGGGCGATCTTCATGGACGCCTACTACCGCGAGAAATGTCAGGTGACGCGTTTTCAATACGCGCTAACCATCCTGACAACCGTCGTCAGCCGACCGGCGCCCGATCGGGCGATCATCGACGCGGGGCGCAAGACGATGAACATGGAGATTCACGTTCCGCTCGTCATCGGGCGCGACGATATCCAGGTGCAGCGCCTCTCCGCCGAGCATGGCTGGCTGAAGCTGGCCCCCAGTGCGCAGGATTTGCAGATCGGCGATCGGTTGGAGTTGATTCCGGGCTATGGCGATCTGACGACGCTGCTGCACGATCGGTTCTACGTTTGCCGCGGCGAGCATGTGGAGGCCGTCTGGCCGATCACCGCCCGCGGCCGCCTGCAGTAGTAGTGGCTAATAGCCGGCGGAACACAACCGCCGGAAGTCCTGCAGCTGCGGCAACTATGCGAGCAAAGTAGTCGGCATCACTCCGTGTGCCGACGGCGTGGCGAGTTGAGCGCCCAATGCTGCTGGGGCCGAAGAGCTATGGCGTGATCCAACTGCGGGACTGTCCGCACATGGAA
>JAEZAS010000281.1 GCA_023430365.1 Planctomycetota bacterium | reverse complement strand
GACGAACAGCGTCTTGCCGAGCCCCGGGACGCACTCGATGAGAACGTGGCCACTCGACAAGAGGGCGACCAGGCTGCCGAGGACGAGTACGTCTTGGCGGACGTACAGCTTGGCGATTTCGCTCGTGATGCGATCGAAGAGGCGTTTGGTCGGCGTATCGGCCGCGGCCTTGGCGTGCGGCTGCAGGTGCATGCTCTCCGGCGAGGGAGCGTGCGCCGCCGGCTGAGGATGGGCCGGGGTCGAAGGCTGCGACCAGTTGGCTGCGGCCGGGACCGGTTGAGCGGAACCAAAAGGAGTCTGGTTCGCCGCGGGAGCCGGCGCGCCCCAGCTGGGCGGTTGTGGCGTCGCTGGCTGCTGCTGTCCCCAAGCTGGAGATGCAGAGGCAGGAGCCGCGCCGCCACCGGCGGGGTAGGCATTCTGATTGGGGAACTCCGGCGCTGGGCCAGCGGGTGCGAAACCGCCCGCGGCAGGAGCGGCCGGTGAGTTACCCGAGCCGTTGCCCATGTTGGACAGGGGGATTTGCACGACGGCGCTGCACTGCGGACAGGTCGCCCGACGACCGGCCGCCGTCGCGGGGACCTTCAAGGCCCGGCCGCAGCTGGTGCAGGAAAACTCAATGGAAGGCGTTGGATCGGACGAAGGAGTAGTGCTCATCAGTTTCGAATATCGAGTTGGGCGCCGGGCCGGTCGGCCGATCGCTGACGGACGAGTTGGTTCAGGATGATTGCGATTTCACTTCTGGTAGCTGAATTCGCCAGAATTCAGCTACGGGGAATCGCTCAACGAGCGTCATGGTTTGATTGAGTGGTTGATGGATCTTATCGGTGCGACTTGCCCGACTCCCGTTTGCCTTGGGTGCGGTAATGTTGCAGGCGGGCGTGGGCGTAGGCTGAGTCTTTGGTCTTTTGCAGGAGTTCGCCGAGGGCGGTGATGTGCTTGCCGAAATCGGCTGTGCCGTCCGATTCCAGCTGCTTCGGCCGACCGAAGATCGGCCAGCGGGCGATGCAATAGACGATGCCGAGCATCGTCAGATGCAGCAGAATCACGTTCAGCGGCCAGATCTTGATCAGCTCCAAGCCCGAGGGGATCGAGCTGTCGGGTTCCTTGTCGAGGATGTCCGGCCCATCTTCGCCGCTTTCGAGGAACGCCACATCGCCGGGCCCCGCCTCGCTGACCAGACAGGCGGCCAGCTTGCGATGCTCGTGATTGACGAGTGGATAGTTGAGCACGAATGAGCCATTGGTGACGACGATGATCTGGCCGTCGCCATACTCGTAACCGGTAATACGCGTTGCGAGCGTGTCCCGATCGCTGGCTAGCAGCGTCTCGACCTGCGAGACCATTTCGGTCGAACTGCCTGCGGCCGCGTCCCCTTCCTTCGGCGGCTCCAGGGTGCCGGAGACCGGGATCTCGACCTGGCTCGTATCGACTCCTTCGGCCCAAGGGCCGGTCAACGACTTGGCTTCGTGCCGTCCTTCACCACGGCGGACGGTGAACCACTCCGCCATTTCCTTTTCGGGCATGGCGGCCCGCTCTTTGGCATATTCCGAGCGGGCGGTCGCCGCGCGCCGCTGCAGCTCCTCGACCTGATCGGGAGGAGCGTTGGCCTGCACGTCGTTCCAGTACTCGGTCGCCGCATCGTAGTCGCGACCGACGTAGATCAAAGTCCGTCCCGAACCGCGTGAGAGCCAACCATCGAACCACTCGCGCTGCTCCTTGGTCGGCGGTTTGAAATCGTTCGGGAACCAGACGATGGTCTCAAAGTTCTCGGCCTTCGGCGACAGCCGGGTGATCGTGCGCACCTTGTGCCCCGCCTGGTTGAACATGCCGGCGAGCACGCTGGTGCCGTTTACGCTTTCGGTGGCGTTGACGCCCCGACGCTTGCCGTAGACCTCCGGCAGCGTTTCCTGGCGAGCCCGAGTGATCAGCAGGTAGATCCCCAGGAGCAGCAGCACTCCACCGGCGATCGCGACGTACCGCCACACGGGCGAGGTCGTCGTCGACCCCGCCGGAGCTGCGGTTCGGGAAGTGCTGATGGCCTGGCTCATGCGGCGGCTTGCTCGACTCGCTGAATTTCCTGGCCAAAGGCGTCGAGCGACTGCCAGCAGGCCTCAAAACGCTCACGATCGAGCGGGTGGTGACCGAAAAACACATCCTCGAAGGCGATCATCGTCGTCTCCAACATCCCCCGCAAGACGGGGCGATGCCGCAGCTCGCGGAGGTACTGCCGATTCGTCTTTCCCTTGGAAAGGCGGATGACATGATGCTTGTCGAGTTGGACGAGCTGGTAACTGAACAGGTAGATGATGGCCTCCGAGTATTGCCCCGCTTCGTACAGCCTCTGGGCCTCGGAGAGGAAGTCGCCGGTCGGCTTTTTGAGTTGGAAGGGAAGGTTCTCGACCCGGTCGACATCGTGCGACGTCTCGACGACGTGCCCTCCCGCCTCGCCGTTGGCCTCCTGGTTGAGGGCCGCACGGGCGATCAGCACGGCGATGGTCACCAGCAGGGCCACGAGAAGCGTCAGCCCGATGCCTTGCAGCACGGGCGCCAGGAAACTGGCGCTTTGGTTGTTCGTAGTCGCCGTCTTCGGCTTGCGATTGGCCGACCAGCGGGAGTTGCGATTCTCGAGTTCCTCTCCCTTGGGTGGCGAGACCTCGATCCGGCGGACATCGTCCTTCTCGCGGTCGTACCAGGGATAGCGGGTCTTGCCGCTGAGCGCCTCACGCCCCGACTCCACCGCCTTCTCGGTCGGCAGGTCGGCTCCCTGCGCTACGCAAGCGGCCAACAGCCAGCCGAGCAGGGCGAGGAGCGGGATGTGGGTCGTGAGTCGGATCATGGAAACCAAAGTTTGGGTCAATCTCTCGTAGCTGAATTCGCCAGAATTCAGACAAACCAATACGTCCACTCGCGAGGCGTCTGAATTCTGGCTAATTCAGCTACGGGTTAGGATCGATGTTCACTATGTTCACTTGCCCGCCAGGCGGATGCCTTCGGCGCGCATCAGCAATTCTACTTCCCAGCCTTCGTGGCGGATGCGAAGGTCGAGGTAATTCAGGAATCGCACCACCGACATAAACGCCGCCACAATCCACAGCGACGCCGGGTAGATCAGGTGTGTTTCGTACCACCCGCCGGACCACGCGCTGAATAGCACGCCCACGGCGACGGTCATCGTCACGTAGATGATGCCGACCAGCAGCATCGCCAGCGCGGCAGAACCGATCCAGCGGCCGATCAAATCGCTGCCGCTCGGGTCGTGCAGGTGGGCGCTACGCTTGCCGATCGTGATCGCGCCGGTCCCGCGGGCTCGGAGCGGGTTCTTCTCAAGCAGGATGATCTCGGTGATGTTCGGCCGGAGGGCGCGGATCACCGTGGCGTAGAGGGCGATGCCCGGAATGACCAGCACCTCCACAAAAATGTTCACTTCGTAGTGATCGAGCGTCAGCAACAGCAGCCAGACCGGCAAAATGCCGCGGAGAAACAGTTGGCACAGGGTCAACTGCGGAGCGAACTGCAGCACCTCGCGCAGCACCTGGCGAATCGACGGCCGTTCGAGAAACACGGCGGGACCGAGAAAGCCGACCACAAACGTGGAGGCGAGCGGGGCTTCGAGATAGATCAGCACCGCCATCGTCCAGTAGTAGCGGAACGAAATCTCGTCCTCACTGAGCTCCGGATTGGCCATCCAGCCGATGAGGGCATAGTTGAGCACGGCGAGCGGAAGGATCGCGAGCAGGCTGCAGGCCAGCCAGGGACGCCAGAACTCGCGCACGACGTGCAGAGCCAGGTCGAAGGTTTCCAGCAGATTGCGCTCTCGGACGGCGATCCGCGTGTTGTCGAGTTGCACGCTTACGATCTCCGAGGGAAGCCGAGAATGACAAAGTAGAACGCCAGGAACGCGCTCGACAGCACGGCGACCGTCACCTTCACCCAGTACGGTGCGGCCGACGGCGACAGAAATCCTTCGATCAGCGCCGCCATGAAGAACATCACCATCGCGGCGCCGATGACCGGCATCGCCTCGGTCCCCGCTTTGCGGAGCGACGACGTGCGCGTGAGCCCCTTGGTGAACATCCACGAAAGCCCCAGCCGGAGCCCCGCGCCGGCGCAGAGGACGATCGCGGTCAGCTCAAATGGTCCGTGGGCGGTGACGAAGTGAAAGAAGTTTTGCCCCGCTTCAACATCCGGCCGGGCCATGTAGCCGAAGGCGGAGCCGAGCATCACGGCGTTGAACATGGTCACGAGCAATCCAGGCACGACGAGCAGCCCCCAGGCAAAGCATTGGAGGCCAATGCTCGTGTTGTGCTGGATGTAGAACGCGGCCATGAACATGTTGTCGTCGCCGCTGCGGCCACTGCCGTCGATCGGATTCTTGTACATTTCCTCCAGGCCGTTGATCCCTTCCTCGCCGAGCACCTGCGTGGCGAACTCGGGGTAGGCGGTCTTCGAGTAGGCCAGCCAGGCCGCCAGGATGAACATGCCCCAGAAAACGAGAAACATCAGCTGCACGCAGCGGTCGCGAAAGATGCGCTGCGGCACTTCCTCAAGCAGCATCGGCAGCCACTTGCGAAACTGAAAGCGGCGACTGCGATAGAGTTGGTTGTGGGCCCGGCCAACGAGGCGATGGAGGTATTGAACGGTGTTTTGCGGCAGTTGGTAGGCGTCGGCGAGTGCCAAATCGGCGCAGGCGGCGCGGTAGAGCGCGGCGAAACGCGACATGTCGGCCGCCCGGTTGGCGTTCGGCTTTCCCTTGCTGGGATGCAGCTGGTCGCAGTATTGCTCGAGCTCCGTCCAATTGCGGCGGCGGCGTTCGAGGAGTTCGACGACTTTCATGAACTTGCCTTTGTTTCACCGTAGCTGAAGTCGCCAGATTTCAGACGCCGCGTGAGTGGCCAGCGGGTTTGTCTGAATTCTGACGAATTCAGCTACGGTGTTTGTGTGTGCGATGGCATGGCATTCAGGATCGGCTGCTGGGCACGCCGATCATTTGTTCCTGCGGCAGCGGGGGAGGGCCGCCAGCGTAGGGGTTGGCAAACGGTGTCTGGGGATAGCCGCCGACGAATGCTCGCTGCTGGGCGAGGGCAGCCGCGTTGGCTTCAGCGAGGCGACGCTCGTCTTCCTTGCGGTCGGCGATGAACGTGCGGTAGTACAAGGCGCAGAGCAACAGGTCGTAGCTTGTGTCGGCGGGGAGGCCAAAACGTTCGAGCAGTGGTTCGGCAAGGTGCCGGGCGACCTCGCGGCGGCGGGGAACGGAGAAGTACTTCCGCCGCTCGACATACGTCGAAATGGCCTTGGCCATGCTCCGCGGAACGACGAAGTTGGGGGGCAGGTAGCCGGCGAGTTGGATCGCTCGCGGATCGTCCAGCCGGGCCACGCCGAGCAGCCACTGTCGCTGTTCGACGACAACGATTGTCCCGCAGACGATGTCGCCCAGCCGCTGGTACTTGTCGTTGCTCATCATCACCGCCACACCCACGCCGCCCAGGAACAGGTCGGCGGTGCGGAGGATGTTGCGCAGCACAGCCTGCAAACCATTGATCGGCTGGCCGTCCTCGGTAAGCACGCGGAGGCCGAGCGCCCGCTTGCCGGGGGTCTGGCCGTTCATGAGCGTTTCGAACACGCCGCCATAGAACCAGTCGATGACGAACCAGCTGACCACGAGCAGGGCCATCGCCAGCCCCGAGCTGACCCAGCCGAACGTCAGGCTGAAGACGATCGACAGGACGATCATCGCCACGATCTTGATCGCGAAGTCGAGCAACATGGCCGGCAAACGGCGGAAGGGGCCGGCGATGCGATACTCGAAGGCGATATTTTCGGGCGTGACGACCCGGATGACCGAATCGACCGCATGATGCTTCTGGGCGGTCAAAACCATGACGAGGCTTTACTTTACAATTCGATCCGGTGCATCCCGAACGCGATGCAGCTGCGCAAGGAGCGACAATCGCCCGAATGGGGCATCTGCATTATTCGTCGCAATGCAGCCAGCCGCAAGCGCAGTCGCCCCTATAGCCGGCGAGTAACACTCGCCGGAGAAGAGCAGTTGGGGCGTGCTACCACAGTTCTCGCTCAACTCGCCATTCTCCGGAGCGTGTTACGCTCCGGCCACGAATGCGGCGGGGTGAAAATTTGCTACGCTATTTCCCTTCCACACCCAAACGATGAGTTTCCACTGAGCGGAGTCGAACGATGGCAGGCAGGCTGGCAGGCAAAACGGCGGTGATCACCGGCGGCGGAACGGGCATCGGCTGGGGAATCGCCCAAGCGCTGGCCAGCGAGGGATGCCGGGTCGCCATCTCCGGCCGACGCGAAGACGTGCTGCGCCAAGCGGCTGAGTCGTGGTCGGGCGAGCCAAAAATCAGCTACCACGTTTGCGACGTAGCCGACCGCGAAAGCGTCAACCGCTTCTTCGCCTGGGCGAAGGAGCAACTTGGGCAAATTGACATCCTGGTCAACGCGGCCGGCCTGAACATCAAGACCCGCACGATGGCCGCCATGACTCCCGAGCAGTGGGACCACGTCATGCAGGTCAACTCCACGGGCGTTTACAACTGCATGTATGCCGTGCTCCCGGCGATGCGCGAACGACGCGATGGGCTGATCGTCAACATTTCGTCGACGTCGGGCCTGCGCGCCGCTCCGCTGGGGGGCGTGGCCTACAACGCCTCGAAATTCGCCGTGCGTGCGCTCGGCATCGGCGTCGGCGGGGAAGTGGCCCCCGACGGCGTGCGAATCACGAACATCTATCCCGGCGAAGTGAACACGCCGATCCTCGAGCACCGCCCCCAACCGGTGAGCGAAGAGCGGAAGGCCAAGATGCTCCTGCCCAAGGACGTCGCCGATATGGTCCTCGCCGTGGCGCTGCTGCCGCCCCGCGCCCACGTACCCGAACTGACGATCAAACCGCTCGCCCAAGACTTCGTGTAAGCGAAGAACAGACGGCCTCCATCGTCCAACGTGGCTGAATTCGCCAGAATTCAGACAAACCGGTTTTCAATTAGACGAATGTCGGCACGCGAGCCGATTTCGCCACTGCGGCTCGATTGCCTTCATGGCCGAGGCTGGATAGGCGCCTGGTCTGCCTGAACTCTGGCGAATTCAGCTACGGAATGTACGCAATCCGCTCTTCTAGCGATTGAACACGGGAAGCATGGCTGCGGGGCCTAGCCGGGAATGGGCCGTGACGATCGCGGCGTACGCGGCGGCGTCGATTTGATCGGCGGGCTCTTCGGGATCGCCCGACCAGGCCAACCATTCGGCCTCGAGCGGGGCCAGCCACGGCGCGTGTTTTGGCAGAAAGACCTCGCCGCGCTCCAGCCGATTGATCAGCATCGCCGCGCGGGCCACCTTGTCGCGGCCTTGGGTGGCAATGCACTGCAGCGGCAGTCGCCGGCCGAGCACGTCGACCGCGGCCTGGCCGAGCTTTTCGTTCTCGATCCAGACCGCCTGCGGCGCCCACTCGACATGGGCCCGCTCGATCAGCCGGCAGAGGCCGTCGAAGCCCACACGCTCGCGCCACTGCTCGCGTAGCACGAGCAGAGGAAAACCCGCGTCGCCAACCTGCTGCCAGACTTGCACGACGCTGAAACTCGCGGCCCGGCCCCGACGCTCGCGCGCCCGATCGGCGCTCGTGCCCGCGGGGTCGATCGTCGCGAAACGCTGGCCGCTCGCTGCGTCGAGCACTTGCGTCGGCCGGCCATGGCTGCCGTGCAGCAGCAATTGATCGCCATCGACCGTGTAGTAGCGCAGCCACTCGGGCCGGATCAGCCCCTCCTCGCGCACGCTCCAATCGCCGTTCATCAAGCGCTCTCGCAACAGCGGCGGCAGGTGAATGAGGCTGTCGCGGTACTCGGCTTCGTTGAGGGCCGGATTGTCGCCAATCCGCGCGGGAACATACGCCCGCCCTTCGCGCCAGAGCACGTCGGCAGCAACCGCCGAGGCTGCCTCTGCCTGATCGTCGCCGATGAAGCGCCGCTTGACCCACAGGTGGCCGACATTGCCCGGATTGCTCGCCGAGCGGACGCGCAGCGGCACGTCGAGATCGACCGTCTTCCGCAAGCGACTGAAGAGAAACAAGTAGTCCTCCTCGGCGAACTCGGTCAGCTCATCGAAGGCGATGTACTGATACTCGCTGCTGCCGTAGCGAAACTTGTCGAGCGGCGAGAGGAGATAGCCGAAGCTGAGCGTCGCCGGCCTTTCCGTTGTCGGAAAGGTCCACGTCCGCCGGTTGCCGTTCCACCTGGCCCCGCTCCCCGCCAGCCACTCGTGCGACCGCGGAATCAACCCGCCCGCCAGCTCCAGCCGGCGCGTGTCCTTGCGAAGAATGATCGCCGCGTAGCCCGGCACATGCACATACTGCAACGCAGCCATCAGCAGGGCGTCGCTCTTGCCGCCTCCCGCCGCGCCGCCGTAGAAGGCTTCCTGGCAGCCGAGCTCCAAAAACAACCGCTGCTTCGGCCAGGGAAGGTGAGGGGAATAGCGCCTCGGCTGACAGCGTTCCGGGCCGCCAGCCGCCTCGCCAGGTGCAGCCTTTGCGTCGGCGGCGCTCTCCGCGAAGTACCCCGCCAATCCGCTTAATTCTTTGCTCGTCGCCGAAGCGGTCATCGTAACGCCTTCCTTAGCCGTGGCTGCCGACATACTCGAACGACACGACGCTGCGCCCCGCCGACGAGCGGATCTGCCGCTCGCCGACGCGCTGCCGCGTCAGATGCCCCGTCTTCCGCATCCGCACAAACCGCCAGCGCGGCGACTTGCGGCAGTAGCCCAGGATGGCGGGATGCGTGGCCGTGATGCCGACGCGAATGCCTCGTTCCTGGTAGTGCTCGCACACGCGTTCGACGAGCCGCGTGCCGATGCCAAGCCCTTGAAAATCGGGGAGCGTTACGATTCGCGTGATCCGCTTGTAGCGCGACCGGCCGAGCATCGCCACCACCGCGCAGAAAGCCACCGGCCTGCCCTCCCAGAGGGCGAGGTAGCAGGTCGCCCCGCGCGACAAGGCGCCGCTCAGATAATGATGTCGGGCAAACATCCGCCAGGTTCGCTGCGGGCAGCGGCGGACGACGATTCGCAGTTCCGGTCGCCGAAGACACCCCCAAGTGAGCTTGCCGCTCGCCAGATCGAGCACCCAGTCAGGCTGAAGCCACTCGAGCACGTCATAGTGGCACGTCACGGCGACAAAACGCGTCGAGCCGTCGCTGCGGAGCGCGCGGGCAATCGCCGCCGAAGCGAACCGGGCCACCGTCCGATCGACGACGCTCGTGAACTCGTCGAACACGACCAACCGTTCCTTGGGTCCCACTGCTGGCTTGTCCAGCGGTGGAGCGTCGGTACCCGGTTCGCTCTGCTGGGCAGAGCCAGCAGTTGCGCCCGGAGAGGGAACGGTGAGCAATGCCCGCGCGAGATCGCAGCGAAACCGCTCGCCGCCGCTAAGCACGTGATAGGGCTTTACCCAGGCCGGCGGACTGCCGAGCCCCACGGCGGTCAGGACGCGGGTGATCCGCTGGATCGAATCGTCGCCCAGACAATCGACAATCGCCCGGTCCGTGGGCCACTCCCCCGGCGAATAAACGGCTGGGCCGAAGGCGGCGCGAGCGAGCGTCGATTTGCCGCTCCCCGATGGCCCAACGATGGCGCCGATCGTCCAGGCGTCGTCTGAGCTGGGCAACTCCGCGACAAACGTCTCGCTCAGCCGCTCCGCCAGCGGCAGATCAAACAGCCCGGCGACCTGCTGCACGCGAAAGCTGTCGTGCAGCGGGCAGGCGACGGTGGTGGAAACGGTTTGCATGGGATTGGCGATTTCGGATTTATGATTTGTGATTTCTGATTTGACGGAAGCGAGCGCCGGTCGGGGAGGTCGTGGCAGCCTTACATGCAGAGGAGGCGGCAGCGGAGGCCTTCGGCGGTGAGGCGTTCGTAGAGGCGACGCTGATCGGTTTCGTCGTCGCACTCGACGACGACCTGGTAGACGGCCGCCGCCTGGTCCTCGTCCGTGCGCGGGCGAAACTCGCTCGGCCGTTTCTTGGCCGCCGCTTCGCGGAGCGTCTCTTGCAGGACGGGGGTGACGAGTTGGAGTTGTTCTGCGAGCGCGCGGAGCGCGTCCGCGTTCGCCTCCGCCATCCCGGTGATGGGATCGAAGAGAGCGAGCAAGCGGAGGGCTTCGTCGTCGGAGAGATCGACAATGAGCACGGGCACTTGTTGCTCCGGTGTGGTCTCGGCGCGGAGATGGCCGTCGATCAATTGCAACTGGCCGTCGGGAAGCTCGCGGGCGACGAGAGCGCCGGCGTAGCCGATGTCGCGCAGCACGGCTGCGAGCGCGCCGCGCTGGGCTGGCGGATGAAGTCGCCAGTTGCGCGGATGGGGCACGAGCCGCTTGGCGGGAACTCGACAGAAACCTTGGATGCGATCGCGAACGAGCATGACGCTTCTCCTGCAAACTGCTGCGCGGACTGATAACGACAACTCACACCGGCGGCCGCGTCGCGAGCGCCGTTTCGCGGGCTTCGATCCGCGTCAGCCGGCGTTCGAGATCGCTCCAGCGGGCCCGTTCGCCGAGCAGTTCCTTGAGACTCGTTTCGATCTGCGTCAACCGTCCGTGAACTCCGTACGCCCACGGGATGCCCGCCAGCAAGATGCTCACGCCGATCCCGACGAGGCTGGTGAGCAGGGGAACAAAGGATTCGACCGCCATCTGGACACTCCTGTTTTCGAGGTGGGAACCGACTGTCAGGCGAAAAAACGCCTCGCCCTATCGAGGGAGGCCCGCGGAGCTCAGGCGGCCTTCTGGCTGCTGCAAGCCAGGCAGGGCCAGAGATAGACCATGCCGCCGCAGCCGGGGCAGCGGCGGACGTTAGCGGGGTCGCAACCCACATTGAGGTCGTCGACCAGCAGCCCGCGGCGAGCGCCGGCCGGGGCGGGAGACTCGCTGCGCAACCCGTTTCGTCGTCGCGGCTTGCGGCCCCGCAGCGGAGGCGCTGCGGCCTGCTTTTCGGGGCGATCCTCGGGAAGGGGAGGGGTCCCTTGGGCGAAAGAAATCATGGCGGAACTCCGTCGAAAGTGAGCGGGAACGACGCAGTCCATAGTATACAAATATTCACCAGTTGTCAATAAGTCGTCACGAGTTACTCTGAAAACGGCAGGCCGCCCGGTGTGACTACTTGGTGGCAAATGGTTTACAACTTCACAGTCAGGTGCTACATTTCCGCTAAGGAGATTCTCATATGGGCAAAAAGAAGGCTGCTAAAAAGCCAGGTCAGACCATCGAACGGGTTCCGCGTAAGGAGCCGTACACCAGCCAGCGGATGGGGGTGATCCTCGACCGCATTCGCGAGCAGGCCGCCAAGTTGTCGGCCCTGGCGCGGGCGATGGACGATTCGCAGGTCGACTCGATCATCGTCGACGGCCATGCGATGCTGCTCCGCGGCCTGAACCAGATCGAAAACTTCCTCGACAACGCTTCGCGCGCCGTCCGGGAAGCGAAGGTCGCCAAAGAACAGCCCTAAGGCGGGCAAGGTCAGAGCCCAGGCGTCAGTAGTCGACCTGGGGCAATCGGGCGCCACTGCTGGCTTGACCAGCAGGGCGATCCGGGTCCACGCTGCCCACTGCTGGACGAGCCAGCAGTGGCACCCGGCACCCCTCAACCCCGTGGGGTGGTTTCACCGTGACGCTTACGCGTCACGCTCGCCAGCGGTCGCGCGTGGGGCTACTCGCCGACGCGTTCGTGGGCTTCGTCCGCCCAGGGGCTTTCGGGGGCTAGTTCCAGGAAGCGCTGCCAGTGGGCCAGCGCTTCGTCAGCGCGCTGTTGGTCATCGAGAATGCGCGCCAGGTGGAAGTGCACATCGGGGTACGCTTCTTCGCAATCGAGCGCACCCTGAAAGGCGGCAATCGCCAGTTCGTGCTGTCCCTGCTCGGCCAGCACGCAGCCGAGATTGACGCGCGCCTCCAGATAATCCTCTTCCAGTTCGAGCGCCATGAAGTAGCGCTCGCGAGCCGCGCTCAAATCGCCGAGTCGATAGAGCACCTCGGCCAGGTGAAAGCAGAGCTCGGCCCGCGGTCCGCCGGCTGCCAGCGCTGCGCGATACATCTCCGCGGCAGAGCTCAGCTCCCCGGTTTCCTCCAGTTCCGCAGCCCAGCCGGCCAGTTGCTCGGGAGCCGCGGTTTCGGCAGGCGTTCCGCGGGAGAGCAGGGCGGCGGGGGAGACGAGCGTGACCGGACGATCGTCGTCTTCGATACTCGTTTCCAGCGAGTCGAAGTCCATCCGCAATTGGCCGCCCGGTTCGATCCAGCCGAGCTCATGGCGAATGAGCACCTGCCCGCCGTCGACCTGCCAGGTTAATTCGGCGAGCGGCTGGGTGATGAGGGGAGCGCGGCGGCGGAGTTCGGCCAGGCGACGTTCGAGACGCCGCGGCGTGACGCCGGCCGCCTGCAGTTGGGCCAACTGGCGGGCGATGGCGACCTGGCTGAAGTCAAATCGCGCGAGACGATGCGACTCTTCGACCGGCGCGATCCAGCCACGTCGCTGCCAATTGCGGACGTGCGACACGTCGACACCCAGCAACTCCGCGAGCATCGCGGGCGTGTACAACCGGCGAACGCCGGAATCGTCGGAAGAGACTTCGTGTGCCATGGGGAAAACCAGTGTCGACGGCGCTGGCAGGGCTGTCAACGCGGGCGGTGCGAAAGCGGAAAGCGGAGGGCGGAAAGCGGACTTCTGAGCACCGCTTTCCGCTTTCCGCCTTCCGCTTTGACCTTATTTACTCTCCACATGAATCACCCCGTCCCAGCCCTCGGGGGGCGTGCGGTTGTGTTGGGCGATGAAGACGGTGAGGAAGTCCTTCACGAGATCGTCCGGCGGCACCTTGTGGAGCAGTTGCAGTGCTCGCGACCAATCGCGGGCCGTCAGCGCGTCGAGGGCCGCTTCGTAGGCGGCGAGGCTTTCGTCGGTCAGGGCAGGAGCATCCGCCACCGAAGGCAACAGCTCGCTTACTTCGACCGCGCCTTCGAATCCGGCGGGGCGGACTTTGGCGACGCGTCGAACGCGGGCTTCGTCACGCGTGAGATGCTTGCGGGCGGCGGCGGCTGTCGCGTCGTCGATCAAGATCGGCGCCTTCAGGATCTTGGTCAACCCTTCCAGTCGCGAGGCGAGATTCACCACCGGGCCGAACACCGTCACCTTGACCTGATCAACCGTGCCAATCTTGCCCGCCACGGCCTTGCCGCTGGCGATGCCGATGCCGACGCGGAAATCGGCCAGCGGGCTGGTGCTGCCGGTCGCTCCGCTGCCGGTGCCGGCGAACTCCGCCCGAATGCCGAGCGCCGCCCGGCAGGCTCGTTCGACCGCGTCCGGCTGTTGCAGCGGCCAGCCCCAAAAGCCCATGGCCGAATCGCCGTGAAAGTCGCCCACGACGCCCCCTTGCTGGAGGATGTGGTGCGTCATCACCCCCAGCGCCTGGCTCACGCGCTCGAGCAGGTCGAGCAGGTTGGCCGCCGAGCGTTCCGACTGCCGCGAAAAGCCCCGCAAGTCGCAGAACAGGACAGTCACTTCCGCCTCGCGCGGCTGCAGCGCCTGGTCGGCGTCCTGACCGGCAAGCGCTTCGAGCACCAGCGGCGAAAAGAACTGGCTCAGCCCAGCCTGCCGGCGAGCGAGGACATGCGACTCGCGCAGGCTGCAGAGCGTGGCCGCGGTGAGCTCGGTGAACTTCACATCGTCACGCAAGGCGTCGGCGCCGACCTGCTGCTCCGCTCCAAAATCGTCGCCGCTGAACGTGCCGGTCACATAAATGGCCCAGCCGCGGCAGACGTTGCCCGACACGGGCGTGCAGAAGGCCCAGTCGACTCCCTCGCTGAGCGTGAAATCGCTCTCGCTTCTCGGCTGGTTGCTGCCCCAGACAAAGGCGACGCTTTCGCCCGCTTTCACCGCCTGGCGGATGAGGCGCTCGCTCGGGCGAAAATCGCCGCGCGCGAGCAGGCGGCGGTCCCAGTGCAGCACCTCGACCGGAGCGTCCTCGCTGGCGGAGGGAACCGAGACAATCGCCGCCGCCGTCGCCCGGCCGATGCCGCTCAGGAGCAGGTTCACGAGACGGACAAACATCTCGCTATCGCTCGCCGAGCCCGAAATGATGTCGGGCAGTCGGCTGAGCACTTCGATCCGTTCGCCCGCGCGGCGATAAGGCTGATGCCGCAGTTCGTCGAGCGAGAACGTCCGCTGATCGACCGGCAGAGGAAGATCGAGCGAAGCCCGAGCCCGCTCGTCGGTCAGCGTGAACGTCGTTTCACCGATCACGAAATGGTCGCCGGGCCGAACTTCGAACGCGTCCTGCTGCCGGCCGCGAAAGAAAACCGGATTGCGCGCCTCACCGATCGTGCACACCTGCAATCGGCCATCCTGCCAGCAGATTTCGATGTGCCGCCGCGAGATCCGATCGTCCCAGGGGGTCGACCACGGCCCCGCGGCCCGGCCGATCGTGAGCGTCGCCCCGACCGGCAATTTCCGCCGCCACCGATGCTGAGCCTGAGCGCCTTGGGCAATGAGATCGGGCATGAGTGAAAGGGAAAAGGGATCAGAGACAAGGGATAAGAGAAGGAAGCTTCAACATCGCGTCGTGGTAGGCTCTCCTTCCCTTATCTCTTGTTCCTTTTCCCTTGTCTCTTCTCTCATTCCCGCGTCAGCTGGTGGAACCGCTTCGTCAGGTCCTTGGTGATCGGGCCGGGTTTGCCGTTGCCGATCACGCGGCTGTCGACTTCGACGACGGGGATGATTTCGGCGGCGCTGCCGGTGAGGAAAACTTCGTCGGCGATGAAGACGTCGTGGCGAGTGAGGGGGATTTGCTGAACCTCGATATTCGCCTTCTGGGCGATCTCGATCACCGCGTCGCGGGTGATCCCTTCGAGGATGCCGGCGTCGATCGGCGGCGTGAGGAGCTTGCCGCGCTTGATCAGGAAGATGTTATCGCCGGTGCATTCGGCAATCTCTCCCTTCTGGTTGAGCATCAGGGCTTCGACGCAGCCAGCCTGCATGCCCTCGATCTTGGCCATGATGTTGTTCAGGTAGTTCAGCGACTTGATCCGCGGACTGAGGGCGGCTGGATGGTTGCGGATCGAGCTGGCCGTGATAATCTTCAGGCCGTTCTCGTAGAACTCCTTGGGATAGAGTTGGATGTGATCGGTGATGATGATCACTTCCGGGTTCGAGCACTTGTTCGGGTCGAGCCCCAGCGGGCCGCTGCCGCGGGTGACCACCAGGCGGATGTAGCCGTCCTGGATGTTGTTCTTGGCCAGCGTATCGTTCACTGCCTTGGCCAGGTCCTCCTGGGTCATCGGGACCTTCAGCCAGATCGCCTTCGCCGAGTCCCAGAGGCGGTCGAGGTGCTGCTTCAGGCGAAAGACCTTGCCGCCGTAGCTCCGCATCCCTTCGAACACGCCGTCGCCATAGAGCAGGCCGTGGTCGTAGACGCTGATCTTGGCGTTTTCTTTGTCGTAGTACTTGCCGGAGATATAGATTTGCAGGCTCATGCGTTCGGCGGAGAGGCTAGGGGCTGTGGGACTTAGGGCCGAAGGAGTCGGGCTGACGGCGGTCGCCGACCGAGACTCGGCAGCAGGTGCGCGGCGGACGGCAGACATTGGATTATCGCCCCGGAGAGGTGGTTCAGGCAACGGGACGCGCCCCAGGGGCGAAAGGTTCGGGCAAACGGCAGGGTGGCGGGGCAAGAGGGCGGCGAACCGATGACGGGGGGCACGGAATAGGGTGGCACGCCCTGGTGCAACGCGAAGGGCGTGGCTGAGCTGCCGATCGCTCCACGCCCTTTCGCTGCGCTGCAGGGCGTGCCACCCTAGAACCCTGCGGAGGACAAACCAGATGGTCAGATCGATCGGCAAAACCGCACTCGGACCAGATCTTTACGCGGTCCGTTACCAGCCTGGATGCTTTGCGGACTTGCCGTGGGGCAGGGAGGAGTTCGATTGCCTCGTTTGGCTGGGGGATGTTTTGACGGACGAGCGACTGGCCGAGGTCGCCCGAGCCGTGGCCGAATTGAACAACGATTGGATCGACGTGGCGGGGCATCGCTCCCAGGAGCTGCACGACGAAATCGACCAGGCGGCCGTCGCCCTGGGGCGGCAGCGCGCGGTGGGGGATGGCTGTCCGATGACCGCGTGGCACACCGAGGTTCAGTCAATCCCCGCGCTCGCCCAGCTGGCATGTAGCCACTGCGGCAACAACGATAATCTGCTGGTGATTGTGGTGGCTGCCGAGAGGGTACTTGAAGAGGCCGTCAATGCCCTTCGCAACGAGTTAGCCAGCTGCGGACCGGGTGGCGGGGCCTAAGGAGCGCAGCGACGTGGCCCCGGCTTGCTGGATGGTCAACCGAATCGGGGGCCACGCTGCAAGCTGGGAAACCCATGGGTGGCACGCCCTGGAGCAACGCGAAGGGCGTGGCTGGGCCGCACTCGAACGCTCCACGCCCTTTCGCTGCGCTGCAGGGCGTGCCACCCCTCGGCGAAGCTTCTACAGGCGCCCCGGCGCTCCGCTCAAAACTCGTGCACTGTCCCCGTCACTTTGAATTCGCCCGGCTCGCCGGGGATCAGGTAGGCGATGAGTTCCCCCTTGCGCCAGTTGTCTTCGTACAAGTAGCAGAAGCGCTGCAGGTCGTTGCTGTCGGGCCGGCCGATGTACCTGCGGCCGGTGATCGTGGCTCCGCAGGCCTTCAAGTCTTGCTCGACCCGCTTGCGGAACGCTTCCATGGCTTGCTCGGGAGGAAGTTCTCCGGCATCGAGACTGAACGCGAAAATCTGCCGCGCCACCCGACCGCCATGTTCGGCGCCGCGGTCGCCAGGAATGGCTCCGACCTCGACCCCTTCGTCCTCCATCGCCAGGCGGGCAGCCTGAAACGGATTGAACCGGGTGAAGAACGGCGTCGGCCCAAACCAGGAGCCGCTTTGCAGAGCCAGGCCGAGCAGAGCGCCGGCGGCGGTCATCGCCAGCAGCAGCTCACGGATGGTGAAGCGCGCTTGAGAGCGCAGGGAACTCGCCGAAATGAGTTGAGGCAGCATAAGTCGGCCCGCTGAGTTGGAGAGGACGCCCGAATGGGCGCAGCAAGTGACGAGTGTCCGCCTCGCCCGACATCATAGGAGATGCCAGCAGCCGGAATCAAGGGGATTTTTCCCGTGCGATGAGACAAGGGAATTTTATTTCACATTGCTAACAAAAGGTGGCTGGGCCGCACTCGAACACCCCACGCCCTTTCGCTGCGCTGCAGGGCGTGCCATCCATCATTGAGGTGGCAAACGTGCAGCAGAACTGGCCTCGGAACCCGGCGAGACCGTCCGCCGGCCTTGAAAGGCCCGGTAGTAGGGCAACAGGTTGATGCCCAGTTGGCTGAGGCAGGCGAAGAATACGCCGCTCACCAGCACCTCGTCGATGTTGCCGATCAGCGGCAGGTTGTCGGGCAACTCGATGAAGCCTCCCGACAAGTTGAGCAGGTACAGCGTCGAGAGGATCAAGCCGATCACGGCGATCAGCTTGTGACGCCAATCGGACGTCGGCTGGTTCAGGTCGTTCATCCGTTCTCGGTTTCCTTCGCCCGTTGGGTCATTCATACGCCGGTCCCACTTACGTCCCACACACACTCGGCCATTTGTCGCTGGCCGCCCGCCGACAGGTGAATCGTATCCAGCGTAGCCTCTTTGGGGGCGATGATGTTCAAAAACAATCGCTTGGGAATCAGCTTCACGTCGTGCTTGCGGGCGATCTGTCGCTGGGCCCGTCCGTACTCGTGATAGAAGGGAGGCAGCGGCAGTTCGAACATCACCAGCTGACGACCGGGCGCCTGCAACTCGGTCAGCAAGGCGTCGAGATCCTGCTCGAACTGAGCCGCCGTCGTCGAACCGAGCAGGTCGTTGCCGCCGATCTCGATCACCACCAGCGGCGCATCGAATCCCTCCTTCCGCACCCGCTTCAGCGCCGATTCAGCGGTGTCGCCGACATGCGAAACGTCGTGCACCGCGAGGCCGTGCGCCTCGGCGAGCAGCGCCGGCCAGGTGGGCGAACCGTCGTCGACGCCGGCCGTGACCGAATCGCCAATCACGGCCAGCGACTTTCCCGCAGCCGGCTGAACGCGAGGGGTGAAGTGATACGGCAACTCCAGCAGCGCCGCCCCCAGACACGCAATCACGACCGCCCCCGCCAGATAGTGTTTGGCCTGCGGCCAATATCCGGAGCCAAGCCAGGCCACGAGCGCACCGGCGAGCAGAGCGTAGTACGCATACCCAATCGCCGCCGAAGCAAACGCGATGCACGCGATCCCCAGCAGCAACGCCACCCCCGCCAGCCGACGGGCGATCGGCCGCTGCCAGTAGCTGATCCCCACGGCAAACACCAGGAGCCCAAGTCCCGTGAAGAACGAGTGCCCACTGCCGATGTGGTAGACGAGCCAGTTCATGAGCGTTACAGCAGAGTGTCAGCCTGGTTCGCCACCCACCAGATAAAGTGCGTTCTCGTATTCGCCGCCAAAATTGACGCGGGTAATGTCGTCAATGGAATGCTCTCGCGGCTCCTCGTCCCAAGTAGCATCGGGATTGATCTCTAACAACAACAGATTGGGCCGCTTAATGCTTTGCACCTTGCCGATCCAGCACGCACCGCGCTTCACTTCTTCCAGGTGCACGGCGACGAGAGGAAAGGCACGACCAGCCGTCAACAAAAGCCTGTCTATATCCTCGAGATTGACAGCTGGCCTGGGTGGGCGCTCCTCGTTCCGTTTCTGGAGCGCCGTCTCAACAAATTTTGCGTAAGGAGCAGGCCGTACCCGCTGTATATCCTCCAAGCGAAAGCATTCGAATCCATCAAAGTGGATGCGATCCGTCACGAGATTGAATAAGAACCACTTAGGCCCAATGTCGACAACATAACCCTGTATCCACGAGGACTCAAAGCGTCGTTCCATGCGAACCAACCAACTATGTTCGCAGGCTTTCCGAAGCTGTTGAAGGATGTTGGACATACTGACGCACGAAGTTGGCTCTTTCTTCACGACTCGAACTTCGATCTTGAGTATATTCTCCCGCCATGACCACTGCTCTCGATCTCGACGCCTATCTGGCCCGGATCGGCTATGCCGGCCCGCGCCAGCCGACTCTCGAAACGCTGCGCGGCCTCCACCAGGGGCACACGCATTCGATCGGCTTCGAAAACCTCAATCCGCTCCTCGGCCTGCCGGTGCGATTGGACCTGCCGGCCCTCGAGCAGAAGCTCGTGCACGAAGGACGGGGCGGATATTGCTACGAGCAAAACCTCCTGTTCCGCGCGGCGCTGCTGCACCTTGGTTTTGACGTGACGGGTCTGGTCGCCAGCGTGATGTGGATGCTTCCCGAGGGCGTGTCGACGCCGCGCACGCATATGATCCTGCGGGTCACGATCGACGGAGTCGATTACCTGGCCGATGTCGGCTTCGGCGGACCGACGCTCACCGGCCCGATTCGCCTGGAAGCGGAACTCGAACAAGCGACGCCGCACGAACCGTATCGGCTGATCCGGCAGGGAAGCGACTTCGGCCTGCAATCGCTCGTTCGCCATCACTGGCAGCCCCTCTATCGCTTCGACCTGCAAGAGCAGCAGCACAGCGACTACGAAGTCGGCAACTGGTACGTCGCCACGCATCCCGAATCGCTCTTCGTCAGCACGCTGCTCGCCGCTCGCCCCGTGCCCGGCAAGCGCTACGCCCTCCGCAACCGCGACCTGGCGATCCACCACCTCGGCGGCGAGACGGAGAAGCGAACGCTCACCAATGGAAGCGAGCTGCGCGAGACGCTCGAAACGCTGTTCAACCTCCGCGTGCCGCAAGGAGCCGAAGTCGACGCACTGCTAAGCAGAATTGCCCAGCAAGGCGCCAAGACATAAAAGGGGTGCCGGGGCCTAAGCGCAGCGTGGCCCCGATCAGGTTGACCATCCATCGCACCGGGGCCACCTGGGGGGGCGCCGTAGGCCCCCGCCCCCCCCTCGGGCCGCCCCGCGCC
>JAEZAS010000220.1 GCA_023430365.1 Planctomycetota bacterium | reverse complement strand
AACGAACCATAAGCCCGATTCTATAGGTGAGCTAGCTAACGAACGGCGTCGGGGAAAACCCGCAATTGGGGCGGGGGCGGGTGCATTCATTCTAGGGACTTGCACCCTGGATCGCCAGCTTTTTTCAACGAATCGTGGCGAGAACGAGCTCGAACCGGCGCTGAAGTGACGGTTAAACGGACTCGCAAACGCTTATCGCCGCTCGTTTTCGGGGATGTGTATTACGGTCAGGGCGCAAGTGTCCCAAGCTTTGCTACCTCGATTGGCGTTCCAAGTGATGTACAGCTTGTCTCCATCGGGATCGACGGCAGTACTGTACGTTCCCTTGAGGGCGCAGCCGTATCGGTCCTGATAAAACGGGTGGAGGAAGGCGATCACCTTTCGTTGGCGCGTCTGGGTGTCGTATCGCACGACGGCTGTGTTGTCCCGATCGCTGCTCCCATGAGCGCCAGGCACATAGTAGAGGAAGCGACCCGTGGGATCGGCGTCGATCGAAGCGATGTATTGCTGGCTACCGACTGCTGCGGGGCCTAAGGCTTCGATCTGTTCCGTCTTCGTATGAAAGGCGTAAATGGTCGCCGGTTCGTTACTGCCGCCCTGGGAAACGGAGTAGACAATTCCCTGCGGCGTTTCTTCGGTCGCCGCTCGAATGCCGATCTCGCCTTGGATCGCGATCGGCTTCTTATCTTTCTCGGGATGAAACCGCATCAGCGGACGGTCTGACTTCCCAGGCGTGAAATAGACCGCGCCGGTGGACTTCGCGAAGATCATGTATCGTGCTGGTCCGTCAGGGCCAGCATAGAGGACCTTGCCCTTCTGGGCGTCGAGAGCAAAGAACTGAATCCCTTCGCCATCCTTGCCTACGCCGGGCGCTGTGCCTCCGTAAAAGATCAGACGTTCGGGATCGAGCACGCTGTTGGGGATGCAGTGCTTGGGCACCGGACCATGAGCGACCACCTCGGTCTTACCGCTTTCGGGGTGAGTCCGCAGGATCCAGTCCCCTTGGTAGTGAAATTCATCCGTCGTGACCTTCGTGGAGCCTCGATGCGTCGAGTAGTACAGCCAGCCGTCGCTGCCGAGATCGAGCCGGCTGTGGATCTTGCCCGGCACATAATGTCCCTCCGGCAGGTTGAGGGTTTTCTTCACGTCCGCCAGCAGGCGGAACGACTTTGTCCGCGGATTGTAGCTGTAGACAAACGCATTACCGGCCGGTGCGAGATGATCGCCAATCGACGCGTAGTACATTCCCCCTGCAGCGAGGCTATCGCCCCAGTTTGACCAGGGTTTGCCTTCGTAGTCTTGTCCGGGAAAATAAGCGAAATCCACCCGCGGCGGCGTTTTGGCGATCTTGACCCCTGCGAGAAGCGTCTCTGGAACTTTGAGAAACTCAGGCGATTCATCGGTGACGACTTTTTCTCCGCCTGGCAACTGCGGAGGAAACTCGACGCTCGGCTGTGCTGACTTTCTCGCTGTCTTAGTCCGATCTGCCGCGGGCTTCTGCTTCTGCTGCTTCGAAGCGTCGGCCGCCGTGAGCGTGATCCGCTGATTGGCCTCGACGCCGGACTTGACCATTCGACCTTTGCCGTGGGGCCAGATCACTTCGATATCCACCGTCTTGCGATCGCCTAGTCCGAAGTGAGCAATCGCCGGCTGGCACGAGGCATAACCGAAGCCGGAGGCAATCTCGCGACAACCGAGCAGCGCTTTGCGGTCTCCTGCTCTGCCGTTTTCGTAAAGCTCGATGCGGGCCCCAATGCCCTGGCGGTTGATTCCGTCGTCACCGACGAGTCGCACCTGGAGCCAGTTGCCGCTCCTGGTCTCGTTGCGCAGCAGCAGCGAAGAGGACTCGGGCCACCAACTGGGTAGGAACATATCGAGCCGGCCGTCTTGGTCGTAGTCGCATGTTGGGCCAGGCGCCGTGTAGGTAATCTTCCTCTCGGCATTCATCTTGTCGAACATCGCGCCCGTACGAGTTACCTTCCGATCCTCCTCCGTGGGAAAGTCGTTTGCGTCGAGCCCTTCGACCTGGAATGCCGATTCCCCTGCCGAGCCTGAATTGCGAAACATCACCGGATGCACTGCGCCGCGTGAGAATTTGACGATCGTGGTCGAAAGATCGGGCCAGCCATCGTTGTCGAAGTCCTGAATCTCGATATGAGGGCACTTCATCGGCAGGGGAATCAGCCCCGCGGACTCGGTGATCTCGACGAATCTCGCCTTTCGGTTGCTCATCTGGTTCAGGAAGAGTCGAGGGCTGACGGGCGTCGCCCACGGTTTTTCAAAATGCGGCCCCAGGACCAGATCCGGCAGTCCATCGCGGTTGATATCTCCAAACGCGACGCCACAGACCATGTTGTCCCCCGCCGCGCCGGGCCAGGCGAACAGATCGTCCGAAAACTCCGCCTCCCGAAAGCGGCCACGCTCGTTGAGGAGCAAGACGCTCTCGCTGTTGGCGGCAATGAAAATGTCGGGCCAGGTGTCGCCATTCACATCGGCTGCGGCTACGCCGAGACCGGGTGTGCCGGCGGGAATGCCCGCCTGCTGCGAGACGTCTTCAAATTGCAGTTGCCCCTGGTTACGAAACAACCGCGTGCTGCGAGTCGGCGATCCGTTGTAGCCTTTCAGTGGGTCCTCACCCACAAGCAGATCGAGCAAGCCATCTCCGTCGTAGTCGAGCACCGTAGCGCTGCGGCCGCCAAATGCAGCCGGGCAGGCGCCGTTTCCCTCGCTGATGTTTATGAACCGACCGCCATCGTTGCGAAAGAGCGTGCAGCCGAGCAACCGGTTCTTGGGCTGGGGCATGCTGGCGACGTACAGGTCGAGGTCACCATCATTGTCGAGATCGGCCAGAAGCGTGCCGGTGGAACGTGTCGAGATCTGAGGCGCAGGTTGTTCATCGAGCGTGAACTTCCCCGCTTGGTTGCGTAGCAGGAGATTGGGCTTCCCACCGTCCTTGTGAAAGGTGCCGATCACAAGATCGTTCCAGCCATCACCGTCGACGTCTCCCCAACCGGCCGCGTGCCCCTGGATGCCGGCCACGGAGGGCGCCAGTCCGGCTGACTCCGTCGCATCGCGAAACGAAAACCGGCCAGGCTCTGTGGCGGCCGATTCCGAAACACTGGTGAGCCCCGCAGCAACCAGATGTAGCGCCGCGCAGGCAATCGTAACGAGAATGGCTCGTGTGGACATCGCGCAAGACCCTCCCGCAACCAGATGCACGACAGGGCCAGATTATTGTCTCTCTCCTTACACGTTTCGACGGACGGTTGTCGTGGTCGCTGCAAGACCGCTTTCCGGTGAAACATCGCGGCGGCTTTTGCGCTCTGAAAGGAGTGTGGATGAACCCAATCCTTCAGGCAAAGCGAGGTTGTGCGATGTTTCGGTTACCCAAAGGGTGGATGATGGTGTCCGTATTTGGACAGGGGGTGCTGCTGGCGCTGGCTCTGGTTGGCCTTTTACGGATCACGAGTTGGCTGTCGGGCACGGAACTGAGCGAACGTGTCGCGGGCAACGTGTTCCTGATCGGCAGCCTTGGGCTGGGCTCGCTTTTTGTCTTTCTCTACACGCGCTC
>JAEZAS010000201.1 GCA_023430365.1 Planctomycetota bacterium | reverse complement strand
TCGACCAAAAGATTCTAGGAATTCGCTCCGCCAACGCGTAAGATCGAGTCCTGGCTGGCGAATACCCAGAAAAGAGCCCTTATCGCCGCGACCACTCGTTTGTCGCTGGCCAGCCAGAGTGTGCAAGGAGCCATCGCTATGTCGGTTTCGCCCGTTGTGGACGAGCGCAAGGGAACGCGGGTCACGTTCCTCGATCAGACCGGGGCCAAGAGCGTCGAAGCGGTCATTGCCGATACGGTGACCGTCAAACGCATCCTCCCCAACATCATCACCAAAATGAACCTGCCGGTCATGGGCCCCGACGGCCAGCCGATGAGCTACAGCCTCGACCACAAAGAGGGCGGCCGGCGCCTGCGTGAGGAGCAGACGCTCCCGGACGCCGGCGTGCAGGACAACCACCACCTGATCGTCTATCCCGAAATTGTCGCCGGTTGAACCTGCCGTCGCTCAGCCGACGGCGGGCGAAACGCCTGACGCACGCGCGTCACGGCCAGAGTCAATGGAGTCGACCATGCAACCTAGTCCGCGAATCCGCCGCTTGCACAGCGATCGCAAGGCCCTGGAGCAATTGCAGGCTGACAGCACCATTTTCTCCTTCGAAGCCACCGGCGACCCGGCAGACTTCTACCGGCTGCGATTTTTCGGCAAGGGGCTCGCCCGGTTTGCGGTCGATCAACCGGTCGTGCCGCAGGATGTTCACGAGATTCACATGCGTCTCGGAGCGAACTATCCCCGCGTGATGCCGGAGCTGAGTTGGAAGACTCCCATCTTTCATCCAAATATCTCGGCGGGCGGATTTGTCTGCCTCGGCGGGTACGGCACGCACTGGACGCCGGGCGTGACGCTCGACGAGCTGTGCTGCATGCTCTGGGACATGATCCGTTACCAGAATTACGACATCGCCAGCCCGTACAACCGCGAGGCGGCCGCCTGGGTGAACGACTATGTCGCCCGGCAGATGCCGCTCGATCATCGGCCCCTCCGGGACCGCGTGGCGGCGTCGCTGACAGGCGCCGCCCGACCTTCGAATCACAATCGCGCGGCCCGCAGCGATTCGTCGCATCGCTCGCCGGGTCCGCGACTCGACTGGCATTCCCCCCAGTCGCCCCTCGCGCCAACGCACGCGGCTGTGCGCCAGGCCAGCGCAGCGGCGAGCCACCGTCGGACGGCGACTCCCGCTCCGGCCCCTCCCGTGCCAACGCCTGGTCGTTCCAGTTCCGCGGCCATCCCACCAGTTGCGAGCGACCCGGGGGTGATCTTCCTGGATAGCGCCGTGATCGAGGCCGAGTGCGTCTCGCCCGAAACCGACCGGATCGCCACCGGCGAAGGGGACATCCTGTTCATCAGCTGACGGGCTGCTGTTGGAAACCGCTTGTGACGCTCGCATCGCTGCAAAACCCCCGGCAAGTCGGCACGCTCTATCGCGACGCGGTAGCGCCCGTCATCGCCGAGAACGTGCTGGACGAAATCCTCAGCTTCTCGGGACGGGACCTGGCCCATGAGCGGGGCGGATTCCTGCTCGGTGGACCGGTCGAAGGCTCGCCGCCGCTGGTGATCGTCCGCCATTTCCATCCGGCGAACGCGGCTCGCGGCCAGGCGGCGTCGCTTACTTTCACGCACGAGAGCTGGGCGTCGGCCAGGCGGCAAGTGGAGGAACGATTCCAGGGAGAACAGATCGTCGGCTGGCAGCACACGCATCCGGGCATGGGAGTGTTTCTGTCGCACTACGACCGTTTCATCCAGCAACATTTTTTCAGCCAACCGTGGCAGGTCGCCCTGGTGGTCGATCCCCGCCAGCAGGAATTCGGGTTCTTTCACTGGCGTCACGGAGAAATCAAGGACTGCGGCTTCTTGTGTGTGGATAGTGGATAGGGAATAAAGTTCGTCCCAGGCAGGAGCCTGGGACGGAGGAGTACATGGCTGAACCGCTGCTGATTGACGATGAGGATCGCTATGGCCGCTTGCGGCTGATCGCCTGGTGGGACCAGGCGAAGCTGGCCGCTGCGCGCGTGCTGGTGGTGGGAGCTGGAGCGCTTGGCAACGAAGTGCTGAAGAACCTGGCGCTCGTCGGCATCGGGGAGATCATCGTGATCGACCTCGATCGGATTGAGGACTCCAATCTCGCCCGCTCGGTCCTCTTTCGCCGCAGCGATCGCGGCAAACCCAAGGCCGTCGCGGCCGCCGAAGCGGTGCGGGAGATGAATCCCGACGTCAAAATCCAGGCCATTCACGGCAACGTGATGACCGACCTGGGGCTAGGCGTGTTTCGCGATATCGACGTCGTCATCGGCTGTCTCGACAACCGCGAGGCCCGTCTGTGGGTCAACCGCTGTTGCTGGAAAGTCGGCAAGCCGTGGGTCGATGGCGGCATTCAAGAGATCAACGGCGTCGCCAAGGTTTACGTCCCCGGTCAGGGCCCCTGCTACGAATGCAGCATGACCGAGAACGATTATCGGCTGATCAACATTCGCTACAGTTGCCCGCAGCTTAAGCGAGACGACCTGCAAGCCGGGAAGGTTCCCACGGCGCCTACGATCGCGTCCTTCATTGCCGCGCTGCAAACGCAGGAAGCCCTCAAGTTGATTCATGGCATGCCGGTCGAACCCGGCATGGCGATGATCTTCAACGGACTGTCGAACCAGTTCTACAAGTCACAGCTTCCGTTCCGGGAAGACTGCCTCAGCCACGAAACGTACGGCGTGGCTGCCGAACTCGGTCTTTCGGTCGATCACACCGTCAGCGACCTGTTTGCCGCGGCCCAGCCGCTTCTGGGGAACGTCAGCGATTGGCGATTGTCGCTCGATCGCGATCTGGTGATTGCCCTGGACTGCGTGTGCGGGCACAGCCGCGAGGTAATGCGGTCGCGAACCGACGTATCGCACGACGAAGCTCGTTGCCCGCGTTGCGGCGAGTTTGCCCGGCCGCGGCTGGAGCACGAAATCACCAATTCCAACGGCTGGGGAGGCCGAAAGCTGTCGGAACTCGGCGTGCCGGCGTACGACATCGTGCGGTTTGTAGCCGGCGACGAGCAGCGCGCCGTGCTGCTGGCAGGAGATCGCAGCCGATATGCGATCTGAAGCGTGTGGATAAGCTGACCGAGCAGGGGTCTCGTGGAAGGCGACATCGAATTTGGCGATTTGCAGCACGTCCCCCCGCGCACCGCGCGGCGGCCGGATGCGGACTTGCATTACGCCGTCGCCGAGTACGGGGAGCCGATCGACGGCGAGTTGCCGGTGTTTGTCGATCTCGATGTGATGCGCGAGATCGAATCGCACGCCGCGTCGGACACCTCCGTGGAACTAGGCGGCGTTCTTCTCGGCGGCCAGTATGAAGACGCCAACGGCAATCCGTTCGTCGTGATCACCGATTGCCTGCGGGCTCAGCACTACGAGAGCACCAAGGGAAGCTTCAAGTTCACGCACGAGACCTGGGAAGCCATTACCCGGCAGCGAGACGAGTTTCCCGAAGAATTGCAGATGGTCGGCTGGTATCACACCCATCCCGATTGGGGCGTGTTCCTGTCCGGGATGGACATGTTCATCTGCGACCATTTTTTCAACAAGTCGCTCGACGTGGCCTATGTGGTCGATCCCTGTCGGGGAGACCGGGGCATGTTTCAGTGGACCCAGGACCCGCGGCAGCGGACCCGACGCACGGGCGGCTTCTATGTGACAGCATCGCGATTTCGCGAGGATGAACTACGACAGTTCGTCGATCAACTTTCGCTAAGGGGGCCTTCCATGCCCAACCTGCCTCATGGTTCCGGTGCTCCGATCATTCATGTTTCCCAGCCGCAGCCCCCCGCGTGGCAGGGCCTGGCGGTGTGGGGCACTTTGGCGGCCCAGTTTTGCCTGATTTCGCTCATCGCCTGGCGGATGCTCACGCCACCGACAGGAGAGTTCGCCTATGCAGGCGGAGCAGCCAAGGGAGCCACGAGCGAGCAGGAGCGCGGGGTCGCCGTCCAGACCGAATTCCTGGATCGTGTTTTGCGCGAGCTGCGTGGGACCGAAGAGGGTTTCGCCAAGCGGATGGAAGAGGAATTTGTCCGCACTCGCGCCTTGGAAGAGGAATTGCAAGCCGAACGCCGGCAGAACATGGCGCTGCTCCGCGATATCGATCGAGCCCACACCGACCTGAAGGCGAAGTTTGAAGCTTTAGAAAGCAAACTGGCAGTAGCCAACGAACGTCTCGCCGAGGCGCGCTCGCAAAACAACGAGCTCAAGGACCAGCTGGCCGCGGTCGACAAATCCAAGCCGCTGAAAAAGAAAGGTGACGCGGCGGAAACAGAAGAAGCGGGGGTGTTTCCGGTGGCGTATGTCGTCGGAGGGGGCGTGGGTATCCTCGCGCTGGTGTTTCTCGGGCTCGCCTTCTTCTGGCGCCGAGGCGAACCGCTGGACGACGAGGGGCCGACCTACCCGCGAGATCGAGTTCGTGCATCGGAACCTGACGAGCCAAGCGACAATAATCCCACCACTACCACAGACGATCAGCCGGTACGAACCGCCCCCCGCACCGAGCCTTAGAAGCTAAACGATCCGGAACCGAACGATGGATACCGTTTCCCGCCGCAAACGCCTCGAACAGGACTTCGCCACGCTGGCGGCGTTGCGCTCCGATAGTCCGCTCTTCGAATTTGATCCCGCCGACGAAGTATCGAGCCTGTATATCGTCCGCTTTAGCGGTCGCGGGCTCGGCCCGGT
>JAEZAS010000188.1 GCA_023430365.1 Planctomycetota bacterium | reverse complement strand
CCAACTTCCGCTGGATGCTGCCCTGTGCCTGCACGGCGTAGGGGCCAACTTCTACACTTCCAGCACGCTCGAAGGGGTCCGGCCGACCTTGCTCGGCCTGGGACTCTCGGTGCTCAACGTCAACACGCGCGGGCACGACACGGTCTTCATGGCCTCGATGGCCATGGGCCGGCGGCGTCTGGGAGCGGCTTACGAGACGGTCGACGACTCGCGTCTGGACCTCGCCGCGTGGCTGAAGTTTCTGCAGCAGCGGGGACTCAAACGCGTGCTGCTGGTCGGCCATAGCCTGGGAGCGATCAAGTCGATCTATGCCCAGTCGCTCGAGCAGTACGAAACGGTGGTGGGCGTCGTGGGCATTTCGCCCCCCAGGCTTTCACATCGAGCGTTCATGAGCTCGCTCGAGAGCAGCGTTTACTTTGAATCGCTCGCCACGGCCGAAGACCTGATCCGCGCCGGCAAACCGAACGAGCTGTTCGAGGCCCGCTTTCCCTTTCCCCTGCTCATCACGGCGGCAGGCTATGTGGAGAAGTACGGGCCAGCCGAGCGGTACAACATCGTCAACTACGTGCCGCAGCTCGCCTGCCCCGCCCTGTTCGTCTACGGCAGTAAGGAACTCGAAACCGGACCGTCGTTCGCCGGCATGCCCGACACGCTGCGCGGCTTGCCTGGAACCTCGCCCCGAAAGGTCACCGTGGTGCCCGACGCCGACCACAACTACACCGGGGTGTACGACGCCCTCGCCGCCGAAATCCGCACCTGGCTCACTACCACTTTCTCCACCCCATAGCCGGAGCGTAACACGCTCCGGAGAACAACAACCCAACACCGCGCGGCGAATTGATCCAAACCCAAAAGCGATTCCCTTTCGGTCCCCGCCCTCCCCCAGCTCGGACCAACCCCCGGAACTCCTAGCTAGCATGCGGCTTTTTACCCCAAGACAGTCAGCCTGCCACTCGGTAGGATGGTTTTGGGGCACTGCTGGCGACCGCCGGCAACGAGCGAGCCTTGGCCGTTCGAAAGAAACCGGAACCATCTGCCGTGATGCATAACCCGATGCCTTCCAACTCGTTAGCTCAAGCGGAGGCGCCTGAGGAGTGGCGCCGCCTGGTCACGGCGCTCGAGTCCAACGTCCAGCGCGTCGTCCTCGGCAAGCGAGATGTCGTCCGGCTATGCATGGTCGCCCTGCTGGCCGGGGAGCATGTGCTGCTGGAGGACGTGCCGGGAGTCGGTAAGACTTTGGTGGGAAAGGCTTTGGCCCGCAGCGTGTCGGGCGAGTTCTGCCGTCTGCAGTTCACCCCCGATCTGCTTCCCAGCGACATCCTGGGAAGCAGCGTCTACGACAGCAAGGAAACCAAGTTCACGTTTCACCGCGGGCCGATCTTCGCCAACATCGTGCTCGCCGACGAAATCAACCGCGCCCCGCCCCGTACGCAAAGCGCCCTGCTCGAAGCCATGAGCGAAGGGCAGGTGTCGGTCGATGGGCAAACGCTGGTGCTCCCTCGGCCGTTCCTCGTGATCGCCACGCAAAACCCCTTCGAGTTCGAAGGGACGTACGCCCTGCCCGAGAGCCAGCTCGATCGCTTCCTGCTCCGCATCTCGATGGGCTATCCCGGCCGGGAAGATGAGCGCAAGGTGCTCGCCAGCCATCGCCTCGGCGAACCGGTCACCGAGCTCGATCCCGTCGTGCAGCCCGAACAGATCATCCAGTTGCAGGAAGCGGTTCGCGGCGTGGCGTTCGACGAAGCCATTTCCGACTACTTGCTCGACATCGTCCATCGGACGCGCGAAACCGACGAGCTGCGAGTCGGGGTGAGCACGCGCGGCGCGCTGAGCCTCTATCGTGCGGCCCAGGCGGCGGCCCTCATCGAAGGCCGGCAGTATGTCGTGCCCGACGACGTGAAGCGACTCGCTCCCCATGTGCTGGCCCATCGCGTGCTCCTGCGAGGCTTCGTCCGCACGGGACAACGGGAAGCGGCCGAGGGAGTAATTCGTCGCCTCGTCGAGCAGACCCCGGTGCCGGAGTAAGCCGTGCAGTTGCCGCTTCGCCGCCGAGCCTGGCTAAGTCGCGAAGGCTGGTATTACCTGGCCGTGCTGGCGTTCATTGTCGGCGGAGCCGTGCTGCGGAACGTCAACCTGCTGGTGGTGCTGGCCGGCATGATGCTCGCTCCGCTCGTGCTCAACTGGCGCATGGTCATGGCCAGCCTGCGCGGGCTGACTGTCCGTCGCAAACTCCCCTCGCACGCCGCCGCCGGTCAGCCGTTCACCGTTGAGGTGACACTGACGAACCATCGCTCGAGTTTTTCGTCGTGGCTGCTGCGCGTCAGCGATCGGGTCGTCCTCGACGCCGAAATCTCCTCCCCGCGCGACCGATTCTCGCTTCGCTCTCCGCGAACTTGGAAACGCTTGTTTCAAGATCCCAGCGTCATCACTCCCGAGGCGATTGTGCAGCAGGCGCTCGCCGGAGTGACGACAACGGCCAGTTACCGGCTGACGGTGCATCGACGCGGCCGATATCGGTTTGGTCCGCTGGTCGTCAGCACACGCTATCCGCTAGGGCTGGTCCGCGGCCACGTTCAGTATCCCGACATGGCCCAATTGATCGTGATTCCGCGGATCGGCCGGCTGACGGATCGCTGGACCGAACTCACCGAAGCCGATCAGCTCGGCGACGAGCGGCGACATCCGCAGCGTGGTTTTGCCGAGGGAGACTACTACGGTCTGCGCCCCTGGCAAACCGGCGACAGCCAGCGCTGGATTCACTGGCGCACGACCGCCAAGCTGAACACGCCGACGGTGCGACAATTCGAACGCCAGCGCAGCCACGATCTGGCCATCGTTCTCGACCCCTGGTTGCCCGAAGGGGCGCAGGAGGACGAAATCGGTCGGCTGGAATTGGCGATCAGCATGACGGCCACGGCGCTGGCCGACGTCGGCAAGCGCGGCGGAACGCTCGCGTTTGCCATCGCTGGGTCCCCGCCTCAGCTCTGGCAAGGCCCCGCGTCGCCGCTATTCGCCGAGGAGATCCTGCTCGCCCTGGCGAGCGTAAGCGGCAGTTCCACCGCCGACTGGCTGGCGACGTTCGAAAGCCTGGGGCCGCTGCTCGTGGGAGATCCAGCGCTGGTCATCAGTCCGCGCAGCCAAAGCGCCTGGCAAGCGGAGCTGCGAAAATCGAGCACTCACGCTTCGATCGCCGACACCGAGCTGAAGTGGGTCGACGTGAGCTCCAGCGACATCGGCGAGTTGTACGAGTTGGAATGACAGTCCTCGCCTCTGGCGCCGACCGCCTGACAGTGGAGCAGGATCGTCAAGCAGCTCCTTCAACCGGCGCTTTGAATCGGGCGTCGCCGGAGCGAACATCCATCACTCGTTCCGGCCCCGAGCTTCCCGCCGGGCGCAACGCGCCGAGCGATTTGAACTGGCAGAGGTTCGGATCGTACGCGTAGATTTCCCCCTCTTCGATGTCGTACACCCAGCCGTGCAGGTTCAGCTTGCCTTGGGCCAGGGCCACAGCGACCGCGGGATGGGTCTGCAAGTTTTCGAGCTGCGTGAGCACGTTCTCTTCGGTGGCCACTTGCTGGAGCGCCTCGCCGGAGAGATGCGGGTACATGGCTTTCACAATCCGCCGGGCCGACTCCGCGTGCCGGAGCCAATCCGCCATCGACGGCATCTCCATCAGCAGCTCCGGCTTGAGCAGTCCCTTCACGGCGCCGCAGTGGGTGTGACCGCAGATGACGATGTGCTTCACGCCCAGCCCGGTTAAGGCAAACTCAACCGTCGCAAGTTCGCCGCCGGTCGTCGTGCCGTAGGCGGGAACGAGGTTGCCGGCGTTGCGGGCGACGAACAAGTCCCCCGGTTCGGTGTGGGTGATCAGGTTGGGGTCGATCCGCGAGTCGGAGCAGGTGATGAACAGCGTCTCCGGGTTTTGCCCTTCGGCCAGCCGCTCAAACAGCACTTTCTGGGCCTGAAAGACGCGGCTTTGAAAGTGATGCACCCCTTCAACCAGCTTCTGGATCGCCACGCAGTGGGCTCCTAATCGATAAGTTCGGAACGGTCGGCGCCACCCTCGGGCCCAGCCGGG
>JAEZAS010000181.1 GCA_023430365.1 Planctomycetota bacterium | reverse complement strand
CCTCCAAAGTCGCCGCCCAAAAGATCCCCAAATTCCGCCCCCGCGGCACACGCTCAGGAAATGCAGCAACCATCGAAAGTCTCCGGCGAGTAAACAGTTGTCAGTTTTCAGTGATCAGTTTTCAGTGATCAGTTTTCAGTGGGTGGTAGTTGGATCTGGTTAAGTCAGTCCGGGTACTCAGCACTCAGTACTGAGTACGGGGTACCGAGTACGGAGTAAATAACCGCCGATAATTCATTTGTATCTAAGTATAAAATATAGATAACTGTATGGTTATCTGCAATGAAAATCTTTTAGAGAAAGTCACGAGACAGCGTCCGGCGCCTGCTCTGTCTCTGCGCGTATTCTGGGGGTAATTGGGCGGCGGGGTGAGTGCGCGTAAGGGCGCAGGGGGCGAGTCTGGCGGGACGGGGTTCGGAAAGATGGGGAAGGGTAGGGAAGTGGGCGGCGGGAGATACGGTCGCCTGCGGGATCGGTGATGGGGGCCCACTTAGACGTTGCGCTTCGGTTTTCGGCGGTCTAATTTCCCTCAGCCCTTGCTTCGTCGCGGGGCAGGGAAACCGAGGCGCGGCTCGTCGGCTTCGCGCCGATTTCAGCGGGCAATGATTGTGAGAAAAGCCCTTCCGCTTCGCCGAAGAGAGAATAGAATGAGCGTCACTTGCCTGCCTCTCCTCGCGGCTCTCCCCCGTGATGCGTTCCACGCATTCCTTCCTGGGAGATCCTGCCGATGTCTGCCGTGCTCTTGCGGTGCTTCGCTGCGAAGCGAGTTCTTCTGGTTGCCGTTGGTCTGCTCGTCGCTGGCTGTGCATCCGCCGACCCGCTCGTCCCCGTGCATGGGCTCGTGCTTGTCGACAGCCTGCCGCTCAGCGGCGCGGCGGTCGCCTTTCAACCCGTCGATGGCGGTCCTTCGTCCGTGGCCATGACCGATGCCAGCGGGCGTTTTTCGCTCCGCACTCAGGATGGCCGGCCGGGAGCGCTGGCCGGGATGCATCGCATCTCCGTTCTGCACCCCGAAGACGTGCGCGACATCCCGAGCGGCACTACGCCGGGGCTGCGAAACGCCTCCTACGGCGGCCAGCGGGACGAACCGCTCGATATCGTTCCTCGCCAGTACGCCAGCCCAGTGACCTCTGGCCTGACGGCCCACATCACGCCGGGCGAAATGGAACCAGTGCTCCTGCGGCTGGAGCACTAAGCGGCAGCAATGAACGCTTGAAGCGGAAATCTGGCCGCGAGAGCCGGCGCCCAGTCGCGTGGACCGGGCGCCCTATGGAGAGACTCGTCTCGAACATCCGGCCATCGAAGAAGAGCCGGATGCTGGACGCGTCGCAGGCCTACTCGAGCCTCAGGCCGGGCACGATCGCGCGAGTCGGCTGCAGGATCGTGTTGTCGTGCGACAGGATTTTCGCGTCGCCGACAAAGTAGGAGTTGAAGTCGGCGACCGTCACGTTGTAGGTCTCCGCCGTCTGCCCTTTTTCGACCGATTGCAGTCGGGCTGGGCTGTTCACTCCGTGCAGGATCATCCCCGCCTGCAGGTCGCGGGCCCGCACCCAGCCGTCGCCCGAAACCCAGAACAGGTGTCCGCCGCTGGTCTCGATCGTCTCGCCATCGACGGAGATCTTCACCAGTTCGCCCTTCGCACGCACGTTGGTCTTGATGACCGGCTTGTAGGTCAACTCACCGGTTTCCTGGCTCCGCGAGAGGAGCAGGTCGCCGATGCGGACGGTTTCGATGGCCGTCGGCCCGTCGATGGTCCAAACCAAGGTTCCCGCCGCCAGGCAATCGCCGAATCCGCCAAACGCAACGGTTCCGCCAAACGCAACGGTTCCGCCTCGTCCGGCGCTGGATCGTTCCGCAGTTCCGCCGCCGGTACCTCCGCCACTGCCGCCTGACTGGCCACCCGAGCCGCTTTGCTGACGAGGGGGCGGTGGCACGTAGTCGACGATCTCGACCGTACGTGTTTGCTGCACGAAGGCGACGTTCTTGGAACCGACCATGACAATTTCGTTGCGCTCGTTCCACCACTTCCACCAGCTGGCGGGATCGGCGAACTGCTCCTGCGTGGCCTGGCTCAGGACCCACATCAGCCGCTCGTTGAGCACCTGGGTCATCGCGTTCTGCATCGCGGCGGCCTGCTCGCGACGGGCGGTTTGATTCAAGGCGTGCAGCGTGGCGCGGGCGGTCGACTCCCTCTGGCTGCCGCCGACCATTTCACGCCGCTCGTACTGCGTATCGAGCGCCAGGACCTGCTGCGTGTCCATGCCTTCGCGAACGAACATATGGCGGAACGCCAGCCGGCCGTTGGGCAGCAGCGCCGCCGTGGCTCGCGAGGTGACCGGCGAAAACAGCGAGCCCAGCAGTTGCGGCACGAACTCTTCGAACTTGCGCTCGCGCAACCGTTCGGCTGCCGCTTCGCGAATCTTCTGGGACGGCGCAAAAGCCGCGACGCGGGCCAGCGTTTGGGCCGCCTCGGGCGCCTGCAAGTGCACCATCGCATCGAGGAACAGCGCCGCTTCTTCTTCGCCGACGGTCATCGCCACTTCGAGCAGCGCCGGCAGGGCGGCGGGATCGTGAATCTGCTCAAGTCGTTCCTTGGCAGCCGCCTGGCGGTCCTGGGAGCGATGTCGCAGGTCCCGGAGAATCTCTTGGACCACCGGCCGCCAGGTTTTCAGATCGCGCTCAGCCTTGGCAGCCGTCTCGCGCTCGGCGGCCAACTCCTCCTTGCTGACCCAGCCCCCCTCGAGGCGCACGAAGCCCAGCTTCTCTCGCGCCTCGGCATGCTCGGGCGCCAGATCAATCACGCGCATCAGGTGGGCGCGCTGTTGGGGGATGAGCTTTCGCTTGGCGCACCAGGCGGCGATCGCCAGCTGGCCTTCGACCGTGTCGGGATGCTTTTCCCGGATGCGTTCGTACTCGGCCAGCTTTTCGGCGACGCCGGGGGAGCGTGAGAGTTGTTCGTGATCGATCCACTTGCCTTGGTCGTCGCGGATCTGGCCGAGATGCCAGCGGGCCACTTCGAGCTGTGGATCGCGCTCGGCCGCCTCGCGCAACAGCCGGGTTCGATCTTCGGTCAAACCATACACTTCGTGTTGCAACGCTTCATGAACCGCTTCGGTTGCCAAACCACGTTTGGTATCCGTGGATTTGTCCGGAGTCGCAGCTGGCAGGTTCGTCCCCGCCAGAGAGCCTCCACCGATGAACGTGACGAGAAGCAGGGCGCGAGCGCGCCCGAAGATGCGTACTTCCATGACAAGCCTCTTCGAAAGAGTGCGGCCGCCCTCAATGCCCCTGAACAGGCGGCCAGACCCTGGCCATCCTAAGGGTAGCGCCTAGCGAAATGCAAGCATTTCTTGGGCTAAAGCGCGGGCTCAGCGCGAGACGACCGTCGTCGCTGAATTCGCCAGAATTCAGCGGACTTGGTCCGCAGAATGGCATGCGCGGCGCGCAGTTAGGCCTGCGTCGGCGCTACGACCGGCGCGAGTTCGCGCAGTCGCACGCGTCGGGGGCCGAAGGCCATGATTCGGCCGGGAATGTTGCGCAGCCCCGGCGTGCAAGTGATCATTCGCAGCAGCCAGGGGAGTTGGAAATCGCCGCTGGACTTCAGCCCGGGCGCCGCAATGCGGTCCTGCATGATCCGCTGCACTCGCTGCACCACCTTCACGGCGAACTCGCGCTGGCGCTGCACCTGGGCGAGATCGTTCTCCGTGACTTGGCCACGTCGGAGAGGCTCGCTGAGCAGGTTGGCGGTTTCGACGGCGTCTTGAATCGCCACGTTGATGCCCACGCCACCGATGGGCGACATCACATGGGCCGCGTCGCCGATCAGCAATAGGCCGGGCTTGTGCCAGGTAGGGACCCGGCTCGATTCGACATTCAGGACGGCCATCTGCTTCCAGTCCTGGAGCAGTTCCACGCGGTCGGCCAGCCAAGGCATCAACTGCGTGAGCCCCGCGCGGAGCGCCGGGAGGCCCGCTTCGCGGAGCGCCGCGAAACTTCCCTTGAGGATGATGTAGCCGATCTGCCACTCGTCGCCGCGGTCGAGGATGACGGCAAAGCGTCCGCCGCCGACGTGAATCTCTGCGTTCTCGGCCTGGTCGCTCGCCCGCTTCGGCAAGCGGAGCCACACGACATCCATCGGAGGAGCGACACCCACCGGTTCGATCCCGGCCAGCTTGCGAATCTTGGAAAATCGTCCGTCGGCGGCGATCGTTACCTGCGCGCGCACTTCGTGCCAGCGATTCTCCGTGTTGCGGTAGCGAACGCCGCGAATCTCGCCCTCCTCTTCGACGAGCCGCTGGACGTTGGCTTGCATGAGCAAGCGGAAGTTGGCGTAGCGGCCGGCTTCGCTGGTGAGCAGTTCCAGGAGCCGCGCTTGCGGCAACGTCATGATGTAGGGGAAGGGAGTCTTCAACCGACCGAGATCGGCGAGCGTGACGGAGCCGTGAGCGGTCATCAGCCGCATCGTCTGCAACTTGCCGTGCTGCAGCGCGTGCAATCGTTCGGAGAGGCCGAGTTGATCGAGCAACTCGAGCGTCGAGGGATGGATCGTGTCGCCGCGAAAATCGCGATCGAAATCGGCGTGCGATTCGAGCAGCGTCACTTCCACGCCCGCGCGAGCCAGCAGCAGGCCGAGAATCGCTCCCGCGGGCCCAGCCCCCACAATGCAGCAACCGGTTTGAACCACGGAGACGGGCTGGTCGGAGGAGGGCAGGGGAGCCATGTTTGCACTTCTGGGGTTGAGGGGGCCGGAGTGCAATTCTAGGTCGCGGAGTTGACTGGTATTTTCGACACAGTCCGCATCGTCGGAACGATAACGGTTCCTCAAGACAGGCAGTGAAGCGGCAACTACTCCACCGGCAGGCCGAGTTCTTTCCATTTCTTCCAGCCGCCCGCCATCGATTTGACGTTCGTGTAGCCCATGCGATCGAGCGCATCGGCAGCCAGGGCCGAGCGATAGCCGCCGCCGCAGTACAGCACGATCTCGGTCGCCGTGTCGGGAACGGTCTTCTCGATATCGCGCTCGATGATGCCCTTGCCCACGTGCACCGCGCCGGCGACGTGACCCTTTCCCCACTCGTGATCCTCGCGCACGTCGATCACCAGCAGAGTCTCACCAGCCTTCCGCCGGCGGTCGACTTCCTCGGGCGTGATCTCTTCGACGTTCTGCTTTACCTCTTCGACGATCCTCAGAAAGCGTGGCGAGTGGTCCATGTCGGCTGACTCCAAGAAGAGGTGATCTTTTTGCTTGGGGGCATCATACCACAGCCGAATCCACGCCTGTGAAAAGCGCAGGCAGACTCGCAGCACGCCCCGCTCACCAGCGCGCAAGAAAGCAGCCGGAGGCAAGCTGCCTCCGGGCCAGCCCCGCAATCACGGACGATCCCCGAGGTTGTCTCTTAGACAGCAACGTCCAACCGCGATTCGCCCGGAGGCAGTTTGCCTCCGGCTACTTTCCGATGGAATTGTCGGCCGGTTTTTGCAGGGCGTAGCAGGCGATCTCTTCGCCGTTGCGGACGAACAGGCGATCGTCGCTCACAACCGGATGATTCCACGTCTTACCGTCCAGGGCCTGGAACCGGCCGAGTTCGTGAAGCTCTTGGGGATTCGCCTCGACGAGCGCGATCTCTCCCTGCTCGCCGACGATCAGCAGCGCGCCCTGCTGCTCGACGTAGAGCACTTGCCCGTGGCGGTAACGCCCCTTCTTCCAAACTCGCTTACCGCTCTCGAGCTCGACGCAGACCAGAATGCCGTCATCGAGGCCATAGATATGCCCCTCGTGCACGACAAAGCTGTTGAACGCCGGCTTGAGAGCTTTCGATTCCCACTCGCGCGTGACCGTCCACGTTTCGCCATCGCGTGCGAGCTTGACGAGCGAAAGACCCGGCTCGGAGAACGTCACCAGCTGATCGTCGCCAAGCACCCACGGCTGGAGCTGCGGCTGGGCGACCTCGCTCGTGGAGTCGAGTTGCCAGAGCAACTTGCCGTCGTCGGGACGGAAGCTCCAGAGGGCCTGGTTGTCGTGGATGAGCACTTGTCGCTTGCCGAGCAGCGTGACAAGTTGCGGTGAGCTGTACGACATGGCTCCAGCCGCCTGCGACCAAACGAGATCGCCGCCTGTCGCGTCGTAGGCCAGAACACTTTTCCCTTTGTCACCACCGGCAAACACGATCACTCGGTTGTCGACCACCAGCGGCGAGACCGAATAGCCCCACTGCGGCACGCTCGCGCCCGAGTCGGCGACGATGTCCTTCGACCAGATGGGTTTGCCGGTCGCGGCTTCCAGGCAATTCAGTTTCCCTTTTGCACCGAGCGTATAGATCCGCCCATCGTCGATCGGAGCGAACGTGGGCGTGGAGCGTGGTCCGGGCCCCGATAAGCCTTCTTCGAAGCGAACCGGATCCTCATGCGCCCAGAGTTCGTCGCCGGTGGCGGCGTCGTAACAAACGACCGCTTCGTTCTCGCCTCGCTGTTCCTGCGTGACGATATGGCCATCGACCACGATCATCGTCGACCAGCCGGGGCCGAGCCGCTTGCGCCAAACGGCCTCCGGCGGATTCGACGCCCAATCGGCAGCGTCGAGCGCCACCTCTTCGACCACGCCCCGGCGGCCCGCGCCGCGAAACTCCGGCCAATCGCCCGGCTGCAACGACCACGACTGGGCCGCAGGCTCCATCGCCGCGGCTTCAGCTCCCGAGCCTTCCGCGGACGAACTGGCCGCGCTACTCGTCGCCTGGGCCTTTGCCCGCTCGGCGAGGAACTGCTCTTCGGCGTTCGGCTGCCAGCGCCAGTGAATGGCCGCCTCCTGCGTGCCGA
>JAEZAS010000178.1 GCA_023430365.1 Planctomycetota bacterium | reverse complement strand
CCTCCAAAGTCGCCGCCCAAAAGATCCCCAAATTCCGCCCCCGCGGCACACGCTCAGGAAATGCAGCAACCATCGAAAGTCTCCGGCGAGTAAACAGTTGTCAGTTTTCAGTGATCAGTTTTCAGTGGGTGGTAGTTGGATCTGGTTACGTCAGTCCGAGTACTCGGTACTCGGTACTCGGTACTCGGTACTCGGTACTCGGTACTCGGTACTCGGTACTCGGTACTCGGTACTCGGTACTCGGTACGGAGCACCCACCTCGTCTCGACCATACAACTACCACTATTTTTATCACACACTAATCCCAACTTCAACATTTTTTACACACGAACTAACCAGTATTCAACTCTCTCCCCGCGTTTGTTTCCCCTGGGCTGCTGGTATGGTCGCTGGGGTTTGATACAGTGACTGCCGTTGCCGGTTTGCGGCTGGTCCCGCTCGGCGCCTTGTCTCTCTTCTTCGCCCGAGGACGTCTTGCATGTCGCTGTTCGCTGACAGCCGCTACCAATGGCGCGAAACCTACTTCGTGCTCTTCCAGCAAAAGCACCGGCCAAGAGCGGCGGACGTCGAGAAAGCGCTGGCGGAACTCGGTTCCAAGATCGAGGTCGTCGACGTCGTGCCCGACGATGAGGGAATGCTCGAATCGCTCACCATCCTGGCCCACGCCGACAGCGCCGGGATGGACGTGATCTACATCGAAGGGGAAGAAGTCGAGGAACAACTCGTCGAACTGAAACGGGAATGGAAGGGGCAACTGGTCGCTTCGGGCGATAAAGCGGTCCTCGACCGCCTCTCGCAATGCGACGCGCGGCTCGACGTCTTTCACTTCGAAGAATTGGGCGATTCCTTCCTTGAAGACGGCGGCGAGGAAGGGATTTTGGACCCGGCTACCCTGCTGCTGGTCCTCTCGAAACTCGCCAAGTTGTGCCACGGCATCAGCTTCGATCCGCAATCCGGTCCACTGATCTAGCCCTGCTTGTGGGTATGCGCTAAGAGTTTTTCACCAAAAAGCACACTTTTCGCTTTCCTTTGCCCGGCAGAGAGTGTCGAATAAGAAGCTAGCTGCTTGTCGGCGAAGTTGCCTGTTCTGGCAATGAGGATTGGTTCCTGGGTCTTTTCTGGAACTCGATGGATCGCAATGCTTCAGAACATCTTCACCAGTTCTTTGATTGTACTTGTTGCTCTGTGCCTCGTATCGCACGTTTCAGCAGCCGAAAAAATTCAGCCGAAGCCGCCCGGCGAGCAGATCAAGAGCTTTCGGTTGCCCGACTTCCGCGGCAAGCAATGGTCGCTGGACGACTTTAAGGACCAGAAGGCCATCGCCCTTGCCTTCCTGGGAACCGAGTGCCCGCTCGCACGCCAGTACGGCTCGCGATTGCAGGAGATTGCCGACAAGTATCAGGACAAGGGCGTCACGGTCGTGGGCGTCTTTTCCAACCAGCAGGATTCGCTCGCCGAGATGGGCGCTTATGCCCGAGTGCTGAAAGTTGATCTGCCGCTGCTCAAGGATGGCGGCAATCAAGTGGCCGACCATTTGGGCGCCTCGCGCACTCCCGAAGTGGTCCTGCTGGATGGTCAGCGAACGATTCGTTACCGCGGCCGGATCGATGACCAGTTCACTTACGGCCGCCAGCGCCCCAAGGTCGAGCGTGAGTATCTTGTCGAAGCCATCGACGCCCTGCTCGCCGGCAAGCCGGTCGAGACTGCGGAGACGGAAGTCGTCGGCTGCCACATCGGTCGCATTCTCAAGGCCAAGCCGAGCAGCGAAGTCACTTACTCCAAGCACATCGCTCCGATTCTCAACGCCCATTGCGTGACCTGTCATCGCCCGGGCGAGATTGGTCCATTCTCCCTGACCAACTACGAAGAGTCGGTCGGCTGGGCGGCGATGATGCGCGAGGTCGTCGAGGAGGAGCGGATGCCGCCGTGGAGCGCAAGCCCCGCGCATGGCAAGTTCAGCAACGACGCCCGCCTCAGCGACGAAGAGAAGAGCCTGATCTATCGCTGGGTGGAGGCTGGGGCTCCCGAAGGGGACCGCAAGGATCTCCCCAAGCCGCCGCAGTTCACCGAAGGCTGGCAGATTCCCAAACCCGACGCGGTGTTCTTCATCGCCGACAAGCCTTACAACGTTCCTGCCAAGGGAGAAGTGAAGTACCAGCACTTCATTGTCGATCCCGGTTTCAAGGAAGACAAATGGGTCCGCGCGGCTGAAGCCCGTCCGGGCAATCGCTCGGTCGTGCACCACATCATCGTCGGCGTGCTGCCGCCGAAAGGCTCGACCCAACTGGGCGACGTGCACACCGAGTTCCTCGTCGCCACTGCCCCCGGCGCGAAGCCGATGGATCTGCCCGACGACATGGCGAAATTCGTCCCAGCCGGTTCGCGGCTGGTCTTCCAGATCCACTACACGACCAATGGCGAACCCCAGCAGGACCGCAGCAGCGTCGGCCTGGTGTTCACCGACGCGAGCAAGGTCCGCCGCCAGGTGGGGACGAACAAAGCGGACAACCACGGGTTCCGCATCCCGCCCGGCGCCTCGAACCACCGGGTCGAGGCCAACCATCGCTTCGGCAGCGACATGCTGCTGTACTCGATGTTCCCCCACATGCATCTGCGCGGCAAAGCGTTCCGCTACACGGCCGTGTTTCCCGACGGCAAGGAAGAAATTCTGCTCGACATCCCGCGCTACGACTTCAACTGGCAACTCAGCTACGTCCTCGCGGAGCCGAAGCGGATGCCAGCCGGCACCAAGTTGAGGTGCGAAGCCTGGTACGACAACTCCGAGGACAATATCGCCAATCCCGATCCGACCGCCGAAGTTCGCTGGGGGGATCAGACCTGGGAAGAAATGATGCTGGGCTATTTCGACGTCGCCCCAGCCGACACGACGGCCCGCGGCGGCAAGTCGCGCACTTCAGAGTTCGTAGAAGCCGCTAAGAAGTCGCCACCGAAGCTGACCGACGAGGTGAAAGCCTTAGCGCGCAAAGCGCTGCGGAGCGACGCCCACTTCAAGCGATTTGGCCCCAAGCTCCAGGAAGTGTTGCCCCAGCTCGACCGCGTCTGCTTCACGACCGTGGAAGGGGACAAGCTGAACGTGCGCCGCTGCATGCAGGAGCCCGACCTCGACATGCAGGTCGGCGGCGCCGGACGCCGGCTCGACAAGCGGATGAGCATGATTGCCCGGTACGCCGAGCGCAGCGAGCCGATGATGCACACCAAGCTGGCTGGCGAGTCGGCAGCCGACCTGAAATTCATGTCGCAGGCGTACGGTTCGAGCGCCCACTACCCGGTGAAGCTCGACGGCGTCGCGGGGACGGTCAACTTCTGGAGTTCGGAGCCGGGGGCATTTCCCGAAGAAGCGGCCGCCGTGCTGAAAGAAGTCACCGAACTGATGACCGGCAAGTAGCACCGCCTGCCACCTGCCGCGGCCCGGAGGCAAATCGCCTCCGGAGAGTTTGGAGAAGCGCCCACCGCGACCACGAGTTGGTTGCGTCACAGCTCAGCGGCAGCGGGTATCGGCGCTCGGCGGACGGTCGGCTGAAGTCGACCGGTTCGGTCGGATGCAGCTTGCTTTGCCCGCGCCCAGCTTACTTGCCCTTCTTGGCGGGCTTCTTCGCCGGCGCCTTCTTGCCAGCCTTCTTCGGCGAGGGCTTTGCCGCCGGCTTGGCCGAAGCGCCCTTCGATCCGCCCGACTTCGCCGAACCACCCTTCGCGAAAATCTTTTCCCAACCTTCGGAATACTTCTGGTTCGTACCCACGCGCGTAATCGTCACCACTCGGTCTCCTGAGAGCGGGGCGAATATCGTTACCCTGCAGCCCGGCGTCGCCCCGAAAATACCGCCGCTGCTCGATCTATTTCCATAACTTAAGCGGCCCACAGCCACGGTCAAGCGGCAACCGTAGGGTAGGCTTCCAGCCTGCCCGGGAGGAAATGACGAATGACCAAATCCGAATGACCAAACCAGGTCGGCTACGCCTCCCTGTTTCCAGACGGGCCAGCCCCCCGTTGGTCATTCGGACCTCGTCGTTCGTCATTTCCTCTTCCTCGGGATTCGACCACGGCCTCCCGCCCCCTACCCTACTCAGCCCGGCCCTCTTTCGTCACAATAGCCTCCCTTGTGGCCCAGACAGTTTGCTTGGGCATCTGACGCCTTTCCCGGTCCTGTTTTGCACGAGTAGTTTCATGAGCCTGATCGCAAACATCCAAGGTCGGCAAATCCTCGATAGCCGCGGCAATCCAACGGTCGAAGTCGAGGTTCAATTGTCCGACGGTTCCTTCGGCCGGGCCGCCGTTCCCAGTGGAGCGAGCACCGGCGCCCACGAGGCCTGGGAGCTGCGGGATGGCGACAAGTCGGTCTTCCTCGGCAAGGGGGTGACCAAGGCGGTCAACAACATCAACACCACGATCGCCGAGAACCTGCTGGGCTGGGACGCCCTGGACCAGATCGGCATCGACCAGCGGATGATCGAGCTGGACGGCACCTCGAACAAGAAGAACCTCGGCGCCAACGCCCTCCTGGGCGTGTCGCTTGCCGTGGCCAAGGCCGCCGCCGTCTTCTCGCAGCAGCCCCTCTACCGCTACCTCGGCGGCGCGGGCGCCAACCTGCTGCCAGCCCCGATGATGAACATCATCAACGGCGGCGCTCACGCCGACAACGCCGTCGATGTGCAGGAATTTATGATCTTCCCGCTCGGCTTCAACCGGTTCAGCGACGCGCTCCGCTGCGGCTGCGAGATCTTCCACAGCCTGAAGTCGGTGCTGAAGGGCAAGAAGCTCAACACGGCGGTCGGCGACGAAGGTGGTTTTGCCCCCGACTTCCGCAGCAACCGCGAAGCCCTCGATTGCATCATGGAAGCGATCGAAAAGGCCGGCTACAAGGCGGGCGAGCAGGTGAAACTGGCGCTCGACGTCTCCTCGACCGAGTTCTACGATTCGAAGAGCAAGAAGTACACGATCGACGGCAAGCAGCTCGATTCGGCCGGCATGGTCGACTTCCTCGCCGACTGGGTCGCCAACTATCCGATCGTTTCGATCGAAGACGGCTGTGCCGAAGACGACTGGGAAGGCTGGAAGGCCCTGACGCAGAAGCTCGGCAGCCAGATCCAGCTGGTCGGCGACGACCTGTTCGTGACCAACACCGAGCGGTTGCAGCGCGGCATCAACGACGGCATCGCCAACAGCATTCTCATCAAGGTGAACCAGATCGGCACCCTGACCGAGACGATCGCGGCGATCCAGCTGGCCCATCGCAACGGCTACACGAGCATTTCCAGCCACCGCAGCGGCGAGACCGAGGACTCGTTCATCGCCGACCTGGCCGTCGCCCTGAGCACCGGCCAGATCAAGACCGGCTCGGCTTCGCGCAGCGACCGCATGGCGAAGTACAACCAGCTGCTGCGGATCGAAGAGCAGCTCGACACCGGCGCCCTCTACGGCGGCCCGCTCCTGCTCGACCGCCTGTCGAAGAAGCGGTAAGCGGCTCCGCTTGGGCCGGCTATCTCCATCGTAAGTAGCCGGAGGCGAACCGCCTCCGGGCCCGCCCTGCGAGAAGACAAAATTTCAAGAGGATCGTCTTTAGGGACGATCCTTTTTTTTCACGTAGTGACTCCACGCGCCATTCGCCCGGAGGCGGTTCGCCTCCGGCTGCTTTCTTCTCGCGTGGCAACGCGTTACAGCCCGCCTTTGAGGCGCACTTGAAACGCGTCGGCTAGGGCGATGAGGGTTTCCACGTCGAGCTGCTCGGCCCGCACGTCGTTGGGAAACCCGAACGGATCAAGCACTTCGTCCACGGCGGCCTTGTCGAGACGGTCGCTCATGGCGTGCACCACGCCGCTGCGAAGGAACTTGCGGCGATGGAGGAAGATCGAGCGCACGAACAGGTGGAAGAATTCCAGGTCGGCGATCCGGCTCCGTTTTTCGGCATTGGGCACGATGTGCACGATGGCCGACGTTACCTTGGGTTTGGGCCAGAAGACCTGCGGCGGCAGGATGCGGACCGTCTTGGTGTCGGCAATCGCCTGCATCCAGATGCTCAGGGCGCTGTAGTCCTTCGTTCCCGGCGGGGCCGTCATCCGGTCGGCGAGTTCCTTCTGGATCGTCGCCGTCAGCGAGACAGGCTCTGGGTTCTCGGTCAGCAGGTTCGAGAGAATCGGCGTGGCGACGTTGTACGGCAGGTTGGCCGCCAGCTTGAACCGTCGGCCAGGAGCGGCATTCATGTGCTCGCGGACCGTATCCATCACCTTCGCATGGAGGTGATTTTTGCTCTTCAGTGCGTCCTGGAGGAGCATCGTGATGTTGCCGAAATTCTCCAGCTCTTCGGACGCGAGAGAGTGCATCCGGTGGTCGATCTCGACCGTCACCACATGCGCCGCCCGCTCGGCCAGCTTAGCCGTGAGCGAGCCCATGCCGGTGCCAACTTCGAGCACCACGTCGCTGGGACCGATGTCGGCGGCCTCGACCAGGACGTCGATCAGGTTCAGATCGATGAGAAAGTTCTGCCCATGCCGAGTTTCGGGGCGGATCCCCGCTTCTTTGAAGCGGTTTTGCAGGAAGGTGAGCGTTTGGCGATTGGCGGTCATACTTGATCGGTTCTGTGTGGCGCTGGGCCTTCCTCGTAGCTGAATTCGCCAGAATTCAGATGCCCCGCCAGTGGACCCGGGTTAGCAGCCTGTTGAAATAGGGTCCGAACCGCCAGACAGGAATGTCTGGCCCACTGTATTCCCGGAGAAATCAAGGGCATGGTGGGGCAGGCATTCTTGCCTGCCAAGCTTTTCAACAGGCTGTTAGCGTCGGCGTCGGAACAAAATGTCCTCGGCTCTCTTTGGGTCTTCGTGTCTCCGTGCCTTTGTGT
>JAEZAS010000081.1 GCA_023430365.1 Planctomycetota bacterium | reverse complement strand
GATATTTTGCTCGACGTCGAAGATCGCATGGAGAAGGCGATTGCGAATCTGAAGAACCAGCTCTCAGGCATTCGCACCGGGCGGGCCAATCCCGGGCTCGTCGATTCGCTGAAGGTCGAAGTCTACGGCTCGCAGACCCCGATGAAGCAGCTTGCTTCGGTCGGCGCGCCGGAGCCGATGCAGATCGTCATCCGCCCGTACGATCCGAGCACGATCAAGGACATCGAAAAGGCGATCATCAGCAGCGGCCTCGGCTTCGCTCCGCAAAACGACGGCCGCATCATCCGCATCAACGTGCCACCGCTGACGACCGAAACCCGCCGCAAGCTGGTCGCCCGCATCAAGGAACTGACCGAAGACACGAAGGTGTCGATCCGCAACGTCCGCCGCGACGGCAATAAGGCCGCCGATCAGGGTGAAAAGGACGGCGAGATGACTGAAGACCAGCGCGACGCCCTGAAGGAGCAGATCCAGGAGCTCACCAAGAAGTATGAGAACCTGGCTACCGAGATGGCGAAGAACCGCGAAGCGGAAGTAATGGGGGACTGACCCCGTAGGGTAGGCTTCCAGCCTGCCCGTGCAGAAATCGAGCGCACCAACTTCAAGTGCGCAAAAGCCCGAGTGACGCGAGTCCGTCGCTCATCCCCGGCAACCCGCCGTCCGCACATAGGTGATGCGGACGGTGCTCTCGCCCACTACATGACCCGCTCCACTCCGGCGAGCTCCCTCACCTGCCGCCAGAACTCGGCAGGAGAGGTCGAGATGAGCTGGCGGTCGTACGATTTTAGTTCGACCCGGTCGATGAACGACCAATCCCCCGTCGCCAGCTCGTAGAAGTCCTGGGTCGATTCCTGTCGCCCGTCGGTGTAGATAACCGTTGCCATGCAATCCCTTCCGTTCGGCTGAGGCAGAAATCGAAGGGCGATGCTGCGACTTGCGTGCCGTGCTGGCGGATGTCGAGACTGGTTGAGGCATGACCAAGGACCGCTGACTTTACTTGCGCCGCTTCGCAGGTCACCATAGAGGCCCCGCCGCGCTTGTCGCGAGCCGCGTTTGGCCCTCCCCTGCCCTCTCCCGAGACCATCCCTAATGACCACCGCGCTGAAACTGTTTCTAGCCGCTGGATTTTCTCTTCTGCTCGTCGGTCCCGTTGCCGCAGCCGACAAGGAGGTCAAGCCGATCAAGGCGCTGCTGATCACCGGCGGATGCTGTCACGACTACACGAGCCAGAAGAAGATCCTCCCCGAGGCGATCTCGAAGCTGGCCAACGTCGAATGGACGATCGTTCATCAGGGAGGCACGACGACCGACACCCAGATCCCCTTCTACGAGAAGGAGGATTGGTACAAGGGTTACGACGTCGTCGTCCACAACGAGTGCTTCGCCGGCGTGAACGACCCGACCTGGACCGCGCGAATCTTGAAGGCCCATCGCGATGGCGTGCCCGCCGTCGTCATCCACTGTGCGATGCACTGCTATCGCGACAAGACCGACCAGTGGTTCGAGTTCCTCGGCGTCACGTCGCACGGCCACGGCGCGAACTATCCGTTCGATGTGGTCAATCTGAAGCCCGACGATCCGATCATGAAAGACTTCGGCGAGAAGTGGTCGACTCCCAAGGGCGAGCTGTACATCATCAAGAAGCTTTGGCCCACCGCGACGCCGCTTGCTCACGCGATGAGCCGCGACACGAAGAACAACGAGGTGGTGATCTGGACGAACCTGTACGGCGGCAAGACGCGAGTGTTCGGCACCACGATCGGCCACCACAACGAGGAGATGAACGACCCCGTCTTTCAGAACTACGTCGCCCGCGGCCTGCTTTGGGCCTGCGACAAGCTGAACGACGACTACCTGCAGCCGGCCAAGGATCCGAAGTTCGAACACGTCCCCGATCCGACTGCCAAGAACATCGAGAAGAAGGAAGGCACTCCGACCCCCGCGAAGCCGGCCGCCAATAAGCAAACTAAGAAGGTTCTCGCGCCGGTCAATCTGGCCCAGGGCAAACCGGCGACGGCTTCCACCGTGCAGAAAGATTCGCAGGTCCATCACAAGGCCGAAAACGCCGTTGATGGCAATCCCGCCACGCGCTGGTGCGCTCGCAATGCCGAGGCCAACCAGTGGTGGCAGGTCGATCTGCAAAAGCCGGAAGCGATCACCGGTTGCAAGATCGTCTGGGAGCAAAACGGCAAGAAGTACGACTACACGATCGAGGGCTCAGCCGACGGCCAGCAGTGGAAAACGCTCGTCGACAAGTCCAACAACGATCTGCGCACCCAGGAACAAGAGCATAAGTTCACAGCCGACGGCATTCGCTACGTGCGAGTCAAGGTGAGCGGCCTGCAGCAAGGCTCGTGGAGCAGCTTCTATGAGTTCGAGGTGCTCGGCAAAGACCTCGTCGAGCGCGAAGTGCCCGTGGGGGCCATGAAGTCGGTAAAAGCGGACGGCAACAGTCTGCTCTCGGGCATCAAGGCGCCCGAAGGATTCGAGGTGTCGCTGTTCGCCGCTCCGCCGACCGTGGGCTATCCGACCTGTCTGGCGGCCGCGCCGTCTGGCGAGCTGTTCGTCGGCATCGACGAAAACGGCTCGCTCGGCGCCGCCGCCAATCGGGGACGGGTGCTCCGCTGTGTCGGCACCAACGACGATGGCGTGGCCGACAAGTTCGACGTCTTCGCCACGATGGACAGCCCGCGCGGGCTGGTGTGGGACGACGGTACGCTCTATGTGCTCCATCCGCCGCACCTCACCGCCTATCACGACGACAACGGCGACGGCAAGGCCGACCGCGAGGAGCGGCTGGTCGACGGAATTGGTTTCGACCTGAAGTTTCGTGGCGCCGATCACACGACCAACGGCATGCGGCTGGCCATTGACGGCTGGCTGTACATTGCGGTCGGCGACTATGGCTTTGTGAAAGCCAAAGGGAAGGATGGAACCGAGCCGCAGCTCTATGGCGGCGGCGTGGCCCGGGTGCGGACCGACGGCAGCGGCCTGGAAATTGTCTCGCGCGGTCAGCGGAATATTTACGACGTGGCGGTCGATCCGCTGCTGAACTCCTTCACCCGCGACAACACAAACGACGGCGGCGGGTGGAACGTCCGATTGAGCCATGTGATTCCCGGCGGGCAGTATGGCTATCCGTCGCTGTACATCAACTTTCCGCAGGAGATTGTCCAGCCACTGGCCGACTACGGCGGCGGTTCGCCCTGCGGCTCGCTCTACTTGCAGGAAGCTTCGCTGCCGGAGCCGTTTGGCGATGCGCTCTATACGTGCGACTGGGGAAGGAACGTCGTCTATCGCCATCCGCTGACGGCGAACGGCGCCGGTTTCAAGGCGGAGCAGGAGCCGTTTGTCGAACTGCCTCGGCCGACCGATAT
>JAEZAS010000080.1 GCA_023430365.1 Planctomycetota bacterium | reverse complement strand
GAGGGAAGTTGCGAGGGGGTGCTCCCTCGTTCGGCGGTCCGCACACGGAGTGTGCGGACGACTTTGGCGGACGAATCCGCATTTCTTCCCACTCTTACCAGCCGCGTGGAAAGATTTTCCACGCTTTGAAATTTTGTACACGTGCCCGCCCAAACGCCTTTCCGGCGAAAAGCACGCAAAAACGCCTAGCAAAACGCTGTTTCTCTGGAAAGAGGAATTTCTTTTCGGCCTCTGGCACACCTCGTGCATTAAGCCCGTTCCGTTCACCTGCGAGTGAACAGACCTTATCTCAAACGAAGCTTATCTGCACAGCACAAAGGAGTGTCCCATGTTGGTTCTCACACGGAAGTCGCAGGAAAAGATCCAGATCGGCGACAACATCACGATCACCATTCTGCGGGTGAAGGGACAGACGGTTCGGGTCGGTATCGAAGCCCCGCGCAGCACGAAGGTGGTCCGCGGCGAACTGCCGCCGATCGTGGCTGGCACGACCGCGATCGCCCACACCGACGAAGAAGAGAGCGTGGAAGAGCACGAGCTGACGTCGATCGAACTCCCGGCCTCGATCAGCCCGCGGCAGCAGGCCAACGTCGAAGACGCGCCCGAAGCCCCGCTCGCCCGGCGTCGTCCGCTCGCTCGTTTCGCCGCTCCCGCCATGAAGCGGATGGCCAACTTCACCACCCAGCCGACCGCCTTGCTGACGCCGGCCCTGGCGAAGTAGTCCCGTAGGGCAGGCTTCCAGCCTGCCCGTGTTTGCCAATGAAGTGAACCAGTCCAATGACCGTATCAGAAAGCACCTGTGGACCGTCTTGTTGGTCATTGGTGCTTGGGCATTGGGATTTTTGCCGGGCAGGCTGGAAGCCTACCCTACGGCGTTAGGGCAACGCCGGAAAAATTGCGGCGCCGACGTTCGGCAGCGGCTGAGCATACGGTGGGGGCTCGGGAGCATACCCGGGCAAGGTCTCAGGCGCCGCACTGGGGAGCGGAGGAGGGAAGCCTCCGCTCATGGTGTGGCCGGCGAGCGCTTGGGCCGGCAACTGCATCAGGTGCTCCAGCAGGATCCGCCGCACTTCCAGCACGGCTTGCGGATGCTTGTGCACATTCATGTGATCGGCGGGGACGATCACTTCCGACTGGACATCGTCCATCCGAGCGCTCTTTAGCGTAACCACGCCGTCCCCCTCGTCCGAAAACCTGCCGAGCCAATCGTCCTGCGGCAGCACACCGATCACGTTGTGATACTTGGTCGTCGGCGACCGCTTCGCGGCCAAGAAGACCGGGAAGATCGGGCAGTTGGGCGAGAGCGAGTCGATGCTCGTCGTCGTCGTCATCAAATCAGTGGCGTGGAAATAGCCCGGATTGTCGCGAATCAGCTTGTTGTTCATCTCGAGCATCATTTCGGGCAGCGAAATGAGCTTCTTGCCGAGCAGCCGGGTGTAGTCGTTAGCAAAGTCGCTCCCCCGATGGGGCGTGCCCATCGTGATGACCCGTGTGATGGACGGATTCGGGTTGAAGAATACGACCTTGGCCAGCGCTTCGCGCTGCGATTCGTCGGTCTTGAGTTCCTCGAACGGCCGATCGCTGACGATCTTCCAGAAATCGTTGCCGCTCTCGACGGTCTGCATGCGCGACACGAGTCCGCCCATGCTGTGGCCGACGAGCACCATTTGATCGAGGTTCGGATTGCGGCGCTGCGGATCGAGCGTCTCGCGCAAGTCGGCGAGCGTCTCGCGCAGTTGCGAGGCGCTGATCCAGAACGGCTGGCCGCTCGGGTATTGGAAGAACCAGAACTGATAGCGATTGCGAATTTCCGGAAAGAAACGCAGATCGTTGAACATTTCCATCCAGGTGGTCGGACTCGACCAAAGGCCATGCACCATGATGACCGGGATCCGCTTGGGATCGTACGGTTCGAGCATGTAGAGGCCTTTGAGCCCCTTCTCGTTCGCTTCGGCGATCGAGAGCAAGCCGAGCGTGGCGTTGCTGCGCTCGCGGAACGCGGGATCGTCCAGAAAATGGGCGAGCGGCGTGGTCAGATCGGTTTCGAGCGGGACCAGCCGGTTGTTGACCGTGATGTCGTGCGACCACTGCGGGTCGTGCAACTCGAGCAAGCAGTGGTGCACGTTCGAGGCAGTGTCGGCCGGCGACGGAGGCATCACGCGCAAAAACGCGGTGGTCGCGAAACTCAGGCCCGGTGGATAGTACTTCTCTTGAGGAACGGGAGTCTCCGGCTTGCGGCGGACGGCGATCAGCGGCACGCCGAGACCGTACGTGTGGTGGTGATTCGAGAGGCCGGTGGCGATTTCGTAGTCGTTGGCAAATTCCAGCCGGTCGAAATCCTCGTTGCGCCACGGTCCACGGGCGGCAATGTGGATGTGCAATTGCGACTTGCCGGTCTGAATCACCTGCATTTCGCCGGGTCGCAGCGGCTTCTGCTGGTTGGCCAGCCGCATCGAGCTTTCCAGGCTGCTGTTGTACAGGTCGCAGGCCCGGCGGAACTGCGGATCGTACGGATTGCGAAACAGGTCGAGCGCTGGATCGAAGAGGTAGAGGTAGGCGTGGGCGACCGCGGCGCCGTAGTAGTCAAGGGCTTCCTGCGGCTTGCCAGCCGTTTCCAGTTTTTTTCCTTCGATGAACGACAACTCGGCGTACGAGTAGGTCTTGTCGGCCGACGGCTCGGCCTGCATCTGTTCGTTTAAGCGGGTGAGCGCTTCGCCGGGCTGTTTTTCGTGCAGTTTCGCCAGGTCGTACCGCCGCAAGAGCTGCTCGGTCCGTCGGCTAGGCTTGGGGCCGCTGCTGGAGACGAGTTGCAGATGCCGCGTGAGAGGACTGCGCGGCTGATCGCGACGAACGAGATAGCTTTGGCTGGCACAGCCGAGCGGCGCGCAGCAAACGACGGCCAGCAGCGCGATGATCGCCGCTCGCGCACCAGGCGCGCGAGCGACCGACCCGCGTGGGGCTGCCGATTCGATGGTTGGGAAATCGAGAACACTCATCCGTGAACGTCTCGTATCAGTTGTCAGTCAGGTTGTTTCGTCAGGTAGTCGGTCGTTGCGGTGTTTGGCAGGTTCGATGGGCGATCCTGCGGGTGAATGACACGGCACACGGAGTGTGCCTGCTACTTTAGTAGGTCATGCCTCCGCGAATGATGAAGGTGTCGGACGGATCGAAGTTGCCGACGTTCGACGAGTATTCGACGCTGCGGCCGAAGACGTAGCCCGCCTCAAGTCGATAACCCGCTCCGCCGTCCAGCTTCCGTTCGATGCCGCCGAGCAGGCGATAGTCGAGCAGCGTGACTTGATCCGAGAGGCCGCTTTCGCGCTCGATCGCCCAGGTGTTGCCGCCGAACTCCGCAGTGCCGAAGACCCAGTCCTCGAAGCCAGCCCCGACGTTGTAGCGCAGGGCCAGTTTCGGCTTCGGAAAGATTAGTTCAAACTTCGCCCAGTCCGACGGGCACCAGATGGCGCCACCGGCGGGAAGCAGGCGAACGTTGTCGCGGTTCAAGTACAGCACGCCGACAACCAGTTGCAGTTCCTCGGGGCGGGCCTCATAGATCCAGAGCGCTTTGCCGGTAAGGCGGAACGCTTTGCCGTGGTCCCCCTCAAAATCGCTGAAGTAGCTCGGAGCGACGGCGAGCATCAGGGTGTGGCGATGGACGAAAGTCGGCAGCCACATGAAGTCGACGTACGCCTCGTTCAGCCGAGGAGGCAGGTCCGAGCCCGGCGGGCCGTTGGGGCCGTCGAGAAAACGAACGTTGTAGCCGGGCGTGATCAACATCGGCCATTCGCGGATTGGCATCGGCACTGCGACGGTGAGCGCCGTATCGATCTCCGTGATGCCTAGCTCGCCCACACCCCCAGTGCCGACCCAAGCGGCGCTGAAGCTGAGCTTCTGAAAGAAGCCGTTTTTGTGAGCGCTGAGCTTCTGAGGGCCGGGTACGCCTTCGTAGTAGTACTCTTCGGAGTAGATCGGACCGACCGCGCTTTCCGGAAACGCCAGGACCGGTGGAGCTTCGGTTGGTTCGGGCAGTCGTTCGGGCAGGCCGGGCTCGGTCGGTCGAAAGAGGACGCCGCCGTCGCCTGCAGTGGTTGATCGCGATTGCGACGGCGGTTCGAGCAGCGGAATCGTTTCCGGCTGACCCGAAAGCTCGGGCGGCGGCAACAGAAGTGGGGTGTCTTGCCCCTTCGAAATGGCGCCGACGACCGAGAACGCAAGACCGACTAGCAGAACTCGGACGCAATGCATCGATCGGCGGGCGTAAGCCGCAGTTCGATCGAAAAAGTGCGTCCAGTCAACCATCCGAAATTCCAAGTGCTCATCAAGTTCGGTATCGGGATGCCACTGCTGGCTTGTCCAGCAGTGCAGCCCGGTCGTTGGAGGTGGACCTAACCAGCCTCGCTCGCTTCTACCAGGAGAAGCCGGCTCGCAGCATGAAGCTGTCGTTCAGGTCGGTGTTGTCCTGCCGATTGTTGACGTAGTACAGCTCGCGTTCGAACACATATCCAATCTCGCCGAAGCCCATGAAGCC
>JAEZAS010000509.1 GCA_023430365.1 Planctomycetota bacterium | reverse complement strand
GATTGCGTTCATGAACCGACTTCGTGCAGACGTGACTCGAAAGGCCTAACCGCGCACCCCCGATCGACCGGGCCTTGGACGACCGGACCGGTCATCAGGCCGCCACCGAACGGCCAGAGCCCGAGCGCTCCAACAGATTCTGCGGATGACGATAAATCGACGCAACTGTCTGACAGGGCGTCGCTTAGCGCGCGTCCCAGTTGCCCGGCCCGCACTATACTGCATTTCCTGCACCAAAGGTAACTGTTTGTTTTCCGCCAAACTCGCACGGCAGCGTTAGTCGTGCTTGGTTGACCTGAGACGTTTTAGCCACGAGGCAAGGTCTTGCGGCACCGGTGTGCGAAACGCCAGAGTCTCGCCGGTGATCGGGTGAACGAAGCCCAGTTCCGCCGCGTGCAGCGCCTGCCGCGGAGCACCACTCTTATCTACGGCTGGTTTGCCGCCCAGCGGATGGGTGTAGGTCTTTTCCCCGCAGAGCATGTGTCCCTTCTCGCTCAAGTGGATGCGGATCTGGTGGGTCCTGCCGGTTTCGAGTCGGCAGCGGACGATGCTGTATTCCCCGAGATCCTTCAGGGGCTCGACATGCGTGATCGCCCGCTGTGCTCCCTCGGCTGATGCTCCTTGCGGGCTGCTCCCACGAAGACCGTCTCCTCGGTCGCGGACCAGGTAGGACTCGATCGTCTGCGGCCGGGGCTGGCCATGGACCACTGCGACGTAGGCCCTCTGGATCTTGTGCTTGCTGAACAGGCCAATCAGAGCATGTTCAGCCGCGGTGGTCCGAGCGAACACCATCAGGCCGCTCGTGTCGCGGTCCAGGCGATGGACGGCTCGCACGGTGGGCAGCTTGGGGCTTCGTTGGTCCGCTTCGTTATGACTCCCTCGGCGAGAGGACGAGCGGCCCCGTCGGGGCGCTGCCTGCCGTGTTGGCGAAGTCGATTCACTGGTGTTCCAACCTAAGTAGCGGGCCAGTGCGAGCGGCAGCAGTTCATCGAGCGTCGGCTGGAGTTGCTTTCGCCGGGCGGGCCAATGACGCTCCTCGGCGTGTCGCAACGTGGTGACTCCGGCAGGCTTCTCGATGACGACCAGATGGGCGTCGACGTAACGAATCCGCACATCCCGCTCATCGGCAGGTTTGGCCAGCGGATGATCCCAGACTTTGACGACATCTCCAGCCTTCACCTTGCGGTTTTCGTCGAGGCAGAGATTGCCGTTCACCTGCACCTGCCGACCGCCGATCAGCTTTTTCACCTGGTTCCAGGACTTATCGGGCAGAAATCGCCGTAGGGCGGTCGAAAGCGTTTGGCTGCGCGACTCGTCGCCGACGTGGAAGTTGCGAAACGGTTTCTCAGCCATCGTCGGTCAACTGGGGTCTTCGAGCCCGACCGCCTCGGGCGGCAGCAAGGTGGGAGCGGGGGGAACAAACACGTAACGCAGCGCAAGACCCGCCAGGATGAGCCCGCCCCCGGCAATCGTCCACCAGCGCGGAGCCTGGTCCCAAACCAGCAGCACCCAGATCGGCATCACGATCGGTTCGAGCAAGCCGATCGCCGTCGCCTCGTGCCCGGGAATGTGCCGCAGGCCACGGGCGAACAGAACATAGGGGAGCCCCATCTGCAAAATGCCGAACGCCGCCAGCAAAACCCATTGTATCCCCTGCGGAAAGAGTCGCGGAGCGGCGGTCGTCGAGGCAGCCCGCTCGGCGATCAGGGGATCGGCGATCCACTGCAGGGCGAGCGGCATGAGGACCGCCACCGTCACCGTGTGGTTCAGCATCGCGAGCCACGCGGAATCGAAGGCCCGCAGTTGCCGCAGCGAGAGAACCACGCCGGCATACATCACCCCCGCGGCTAGTCCCCACAGGACCGCCGGCAACGACGCCCCGCGCGACTCATAAATCAGGATCAGCCCCACTCCCGCAGCCACGAAGGCGATCAGCACCCAGTCGCGCCAGGATGAATGTTCGCCAAACACAAACACCCCCACCAGTAACACCCACACCGGCGCCGTGCACTGCAGCCAAATGGCGTTCGCCGCGCTTCCCTCGGCCATCGCCGTCAAATAGGTGTAGTTCATCGCCGCAAAGAGCAGCGTCATCGGAATCAGCGCCCAGGACCACAGCGGATGCTCGCCGCTGCGCCGGTTGCAAACATGCCAGAGCGCGAGCGGCACCAGAATCACGCAAGCAAACAGGGCCCGCCAGAACGCCAGCGTCGGTCCGGGCCAACCCGCGAAGTACGGCGCCTTGGCAAACAGCCCGCTGGTGCTCCACAGCAGCGCCGCGATCGCAACGAGCACCCGACCCCGAAATCGGGCCGTGGCGTCGTGTCCTGGTGAGGATAATTGCGGAGGGGATTCGGCCGGCATAGCGATGTTGTGACAGCCATGGATGCTTTCGTCCAGCGGTACATCCAATTGGGAACTCGCGGGGTCTTCGTTCCCCTCCATGGAATCCGTGGTGGTTCCTTCAACTCCTGGTAGTCGTTCGCTAGGTTCAGCGTTCCTCCGGCCGACCTTCCGGCATTTCTCCCGGTTCTCCGTCGGGCATTAGTGTTCTGCCTTCGAGGTAATCCCAGTTCCAGAGCAGGAAAGCTTGGACCGGCTTCGCGGGTTCCCCGGGGGGCGGGGTTTCCTCGTGGTAGAAAACGATTTCAACCATGCGTACCTGGCGTTCCGGCTGGCCATTGCTGTAGAAGAGATTCCACCGCCAACTAAGCCAGTCGGAGAAACAACTCAGTTGCTCGCCATCGGCATCCCAGCAGAGGTGAACGACATATTTCCGCCAGCGGTGATTGGGAAATTGCCGGCGAACTGAGGTGGGTTTGGTGAAGGGCAATGGTTGCTCAGGCTGCCAAAGATTTACCTCGGTTCCGTCCATGAGCACACCGCGCATCAAGCACCAGCCGTCTGCCCGTGCTGGTCGCGGAGCGAACATGAGCCACCGCTGCTCGATCCGAAGGATGGCGGTGACCGCATGCATCCACCCTGGACCGTCGATCGTCCGCTGTCGATCTTCCAGGTTGTGCAACGATGCGAAGTTGATTTGAAGCACAATCGCCAGGCAGCATGCGACAAAGACATTGCCGGGCCAGGATAGTTTGAAAACGGGGGCGGCCGGACGTCGCAGCAGGTTCAGTAGGCCAAGTGCTCCTTGTAGCCGAACTGATTGCAGTAGCGCACTCGAATCTCTCGCCCGGCGAAGCAGGGCCGAGAGTCCATCCCAAAACTGACCTGGCAGGAACAACAACCAGGCCGTCATCGAAACATACGAAAACAGTCCCAGTTCGAGGCAGAGAGCAAGGCCTAGATGAAACGACCAAAACAATGCAACCGCGACCAAGCGAAATATCCAAGTCCGGACCGGAATCAGTAGCAGTAAGGGACCGAAGAATTCAAGACACAGCGTCATGCCCGTAAGCACGCGGCAGATGACGGGGTATTCGCGTAGAACGATCCCCACAGGGCGCACATACATATCGAACTCTAAGGCATAGTAGATCGCAGAAAAGTCGCGGGTCCAGGTCGGTTCCAATTTGGCATAGGCCGTACACCAATAGACCAGCAGAACTTGTACGAGCATTGCAAAGCTTCCCAGTGAGGCAATCGTCTGCGACGGTTGATCGCGATCGGCCGGCCAACGGAAGCGATCGACGCTCGCGGTCGCGCCCAGGGGAAGGAACATGCTCCAAAACAGCAGCATCCGCAGGAGGATGTCTCCTCCCTGGTTCACACCCGGCAATCGGCTATGCAGCGACACCAATAGCGCCCAACTCATGAATGTCGCCATGCGCGTGCGATAGCCGAGTGTCAGGCAGGTGGCAACGCACGCAGCAAGGGAAAATAGCCCAAGCTGGAACCAGCCCGTCCCATTGATCATGTGCAGCGACCACCAGAAACGGGCCGAAGTCTCGCCACGAAACTCATACAAAGTGATGCGCGCGGGGCGCGGCAGCACTCCCACGTCCGTGTAGTGCGAGAGGATATCCGTGCCGCGAACGCACAAATCCAGAAGGAGCAGTATGCCAAGGGCAATTCGGAAGGCCGCCAGGCTGCGTGTATCGATCGCGAGAAGGGGGCGCAACCATTCGGTAGCGAAACGGCTAGTTGCAGAGCGACGATTCACTACAGGAACGGTCATGGGAAGCTGAAGGAGGCTAAGAACGAGACCCGGGAACGGAGGGTAAGTCTGGTGAATACCCTTCCGGGCACTTTTCAACCGTTGCGAGACGCCATGAGGCTGTATACATTGGGCGGGCCCCCCCAGTATCGTGGTCTGGCGACACGCACGCAACGCGTCGGCCGGCCAAACTGTGTCTCACCCCTGTCGAGGAATCTTTGCCATGACACACTCTCGAGTATTGCTACTGGCCGTCACGGCCATAGCGATTCTAGCAACCGATCGCTTAGCCAACGCACAGAACTTGGGCGATCTCTTTCGCGGACTCTCCAACCAAGGAAACAATAACAGTTCATGGAACTCGGGCGGCAATCGTAATAGTTTCGGTCGACCGAACAACGGTTTCCGCCGAGGCTCGCTCGATGCCAGTGACGGTGGTGACGCGGGAGATGTCGGAAACTGGCCGCCTCGTCCGCCTCGTCCGCCTCGGCCTCCGAGCAAGCCCACCAAACCCGCTGATCCCTTCCCGTGGGCTCCTTTGGTAGTCGATCTCATCGACATCGCCACGCGAATTCCACCTCCAGATCGACCGCAGCGTCCCCCGCGCGGATGGCGAGAAGACAATCGAACCTACCCACCTCAATACACGACACCCCAGTATCCCCAGTACCCACAGAATCCACAGCCGCGGCCCGTCGTTAGCAAGCCGGCGCCGACTCCAGCGCGCAATGTGGTCCGCCAGCAGCGTCCCACTCCAAAAGCGAATGAGCGTGTCGCGTACGAATTGTCCGGAATGAGCGCCGAATTCGATGCCCGCCAGGCAAACGAAGCTTCGAAGGGATCCGGCAAGATCGACGCGGCTCTTGAAAGCGAACTTTCCAAGTTGCAGCCGCCCGACCCCCAAGCCGAGCAGGATTTTTCGGAAGCCGTCCTCTCCGGCGATCCGGAGAAGATGAAGGAATTCAAAGAGAAGCATGGCGGCAAGCTCTCGGACGAAGGCAAGAAGGCCCTCGATATGCGGATTGCCCTCGGTGAGTACGAACGCGATGTTGCCAGTGGTCTGCTGACAGGACCCGGCAAGGACAAGCGGCTGGAAGAGATCACCGCCCAGTTCGATGCGATGGGCGACACCCCGCTCAAAATGAGCTTGGAGGACAACCTCGCCCAGATGGACAAATTCAATGAGCTCGGAAAGCTCTCGGAGCTCGCGCAGGATTCGGGAAACCCTTGGGACGTCATGTGGGAAGGCTGTCAGAACGCAGGCTATCCCGTCAGCTTCCTGGCCGAGGTGAGCGGGATGCCAATGATGGAAGATCCGCTCAGCGATAGCACCGCGAGCGGCACGGCGACCACCGTCATTCTCAATCCCGAAGAGAATGGACAGACGATCAACTACAACCTCGGGCCGTATCCCTACACCATCGGGCCGGGGCAGAGCCAGCGGCTGGAGAAGAGCTACGTCATCTCGTTCGACCCCGGCAACGGAGGCGCGATCAAGAAGTACACGCTCGGCACCGGCACGTACAAGTTCGTCCTCAAGGACGGCGGCTGGGAACTTAAGACGGTCAAGGTCGAAGTGACCATCGACAATTCGCAGTACGAAGGGACGTTCAACTACCTGGTCGACGGCAAGCACGCGGTCCTGCAACCCGGACAGGCGGCCGACCTGAGTTCGCAGTTGCCGATCGTGATTGAGTTCGACCGGGGGGACGGCGGTAAGCCGGCTCGCAAAGTCCTGACCGAAGGCACGTACGTCGTGGGCGTCGATGTCGACGAGCAGCGGCTGGACTTGTTCGATGCCTCGGAGGCCACCGAGTTCATTGCGGCGGATGACAAAGGCCCGGAGATCTTGGACGTCTCGGATTTTGAACTCTTGGATTCAAAACTCAAAGGTTTGACTGTCGGCAAAGCGACATCCAAGGTCTCAACGTCGAAATCGAAGAGCAAGAACAGCGACAAGGCGAAACAGATCCAGGAGGCTCTCGCCCGGCTGAAGGCCAAGAACTGACAGCCGATTGCAGTCGCTGGCTCGCTGCAACTCGCTCAATTGAGTTGCGGCAGATAACTGCCAAACTCTCAAGAGCCACGAGTCGCCACTCGTGGCTCTTTCTTTTTCTTCTCGCGAGCTGCAACCGCTTCGCATTTGCCGGCGGACAGGTATCGCATCCGTTTGGCTTCATCCATTCGCTCAATCGCATAGCGCAACATCGTCCGGGGCATTCGCGGGGCGAACGGATCGAGAAATCCCTCGAGCACGGCCTCGTCGCGCTTGCCGACCTCGCGGAGCATCCAGCCGGTTGCCTTATGGATCAGGTCATGCCGGTCACCAAGCAGCATCTCGGCGATCGTCAATGTCTCGCCGAAGTCACCGCGGCGGATGAAGTGCAGCGTGGCGACGATCGCGGTCCGCCGCTCCCACAGACTCGCCGACTTGGCGAGCTTCAGCAGCGGTTTGCGACTCCGCTCCGCCAGCCAGCCGCCGGCGATCTGCGGCGCCGAGACGTCGACCAGGTCCCAATTGTTGATCCGCCTAGTGCTCGCCAGGTAGAAGTCAAAAATCCGCTTCTGTCCCGCTTCGTCCGCGCGCTCGAACTGATGGACCAGCACCACCAGGCCCGCCAGTCGGTCCTCGTGAATCGGCGACTCCAAGAGCTGACCAATTTCTGCAAGCGGCAACGCCCGAAAGTCCCGCGCCACGCGACGAACCTCGGGCACCTTCACGCCAATGAACTGGTCTCCCTCGCCATACTCGCCCGGCCCCGTCTTGAAGAACCAGGCCGACGTTTTCGCGACCTTCGGCCGAGCAATCCGCCGCAACGCCGCCTGCAAGGCAGCGGCAGAACAAGTCGTGGTTGAGGAGCGGTTGCGCATGGGAGCGAGTTTTCAGCTGTCAGTAGTCAGTTCTCAGTAAGACGAGCTTGCCCTCGCGCACAAAAAACCGCCCACGGCCAGAAACAACCGCGAGCGGCCAGAAAGTTCAATCGACCAACTGTGAACTGTCTACTGTCTACTAAGAACTGAAAACTGACTACTGAAAACTGATAACCGCCCGGGCGTTATTCCGGATAGAGCTGCGTCGACAGATAACGCTCGCCGAGGTCCGGGCAGATCACGACGATCACTTTCCCCTTGTTCTCGGGACGCTTCGCCACTTCGATGCCAGCCCACATCGCGGCGCCGCAGCTGATGCCGCCGAACAGGCCTTCCTTGGTGGCCATCTGGCGGGCCGTCTCCGCGGCGTCCTCGTCCTTCACCTGCACCACGTCGTCGATGATGTCCAGGTTCAGGTTCTGCGGAATGAAACCGGCGCCGATGCCTTGAATCGTGTGCCGGCCCGGCTTCAACTCTTGGCCAGCCCGCTTCTGCGTGATCACTGGGCTGTTGACCGGTTCCACAGCGATGGCCTGGAACGTCGGTTTGCGCTGCTTGAGCACTTCGGCAACGCCCGTGATCGTTCCGCCCGTGCCAACACCCGAGATCAGGATGTCGACCTTGCCTTCCGTGTCGCGCCAGATCTCTTCGGCCGTCGTCTTGCGGTGGATTTCGGGATTGGCTGGGTTGTTGAACTGCTGGGGCATGTAGTACTTGTCGGGCGCTTCGGCGATGATCGCTTCGGCCCGGCGGACGGCGCCCGGCATGCCTTCGGCGGCCGGGGTGAGCACGATCTCGGCCCCCAGGGCCTTGAGCAGGCGGCGACGTTCGAGCGTCATGCTCTCGGGCATCGTCACCTTCAACTTGTAGCCGCGGGCCGCACAAACGTAGGCCAGGCCGATGCCCGTGTTGCCGCTCGTTGGTTCAATGATCGTGACGCCTGGCTTGATCTTGCCTTCGCGCTCGGCAGCGTCGACCATCGCCCGGGCGATGCGGTCCTTGACGCTCCACAGCGGGTTGAAGTTTTCCATCTTCGCGAGCACCGTTCCGACACAGCCTTCGGTGATCCGGCGCACATGGATGAGCGGCGTGTTTCCCACGCACTGCGTGATGTCCTTCTTTACCCCAGCAGGGAGAGCGGCAGTCGACATGAAACCAGTTTCCTTCCGTGCAGCAGAAATGTGCGGAAATTGCGAGCCGAAGTATACCCCTTCGCGGCAAAATGGGTCAACGCGAGCGCTTAGCGAAGCCCAGCCGCCCCTCGTCCCCTCGTACTACCACAGCCGGCGGATCACATCCGCCGGAAAACAAGCAGCAAGTCCCTTCCATGTCGAAAACGTAATGCCGAAGTCCCCTCCCCCTTCCCCTCCAGGAGAGGCCCAGGGTGACGCGGGCCCGCCCCGCGCTTGACGACTTACATCAACGACCCGCGAGCTGCCTGTTGATTTACTCCACCGGTTTTGCAACACAAACCGGCCCCCCAGGGGCCCCCAACTAGTTGATAAACCTCCCGGGTTTATCAACACCTCCGCGAGCGACGGTCGCCGTAAGTGGCAAGCGATTCTTCGCCCTGACGCCAAACCCAGCTTGTCCTCGCAGCCCTATTGTCGTTAAAAACTATTGAGTATTGTATCGTGCCGGCTCGAGTTCGTCAAACACCACCGTAGGGTAGGCTTCCAGCCTGCCCGTAAAAAGCGCCACCTGACAAACGGACCAACCCTCCCTGCCCAAATCCATTGGTCATTCGGACTTCGTCATTCGTCATTTCCAAATCCCCGCGACCTAATCCAGACCGCCACGCCTCATATCCCTGGAAAACCCCCATGCCCCTCCCTTACCCCGCCACAATCCGTCACGGCGGCGAAGGCCCGGTCATCGCCATCGTCGGCGACACCTATCGCATCCTCGTCACCGGCAAAGAAACCGGCGGCCGCTACGCCATGTGGGACGCCCTGGTCCCGCCCGGCGGCGGACCTCCTCCGCACACCCACAGCCGCGAGGAGGAGTCGTTCTATGTCCTCGAAGGGGAGGTCACATTCACGGTCGAAGGCGAAACCTTTTCGGCGGGCCCCGGCACGTTCGCGAGCATGCCCCTCGGCAGCCTGCACAGCTTCCGCAACGCCACCGCCAAGCCCGCCCGCATGATCATCTCCTGCGCCCCAGCCGGCTTCGAACAAATGTTCTTCGAAGCAGGCCGAATCCTAGCCCCCGGCGAAACGGCAGGGCCGCCGACGAAGGAAGAGATCGAAAAGCTACTCGCGATCGCACCCAAGTACGGCGTCGAGATCAGCGTGCCCAAGCATTGATGCGCCACCCAAGGGCAAGAGGAAAGCCGCGCAGCGGCGGCATTGATTAGCCGTGGGCGTGAGCCCACGGCGTGCTACCGAGCGTCGGACCTTGGTCGGGTGGCATGCCGTCGCGGTACTCCGCGTCGGCATGCAATTCGGTCACCAGTCGTAATACGCTAAACGTGTCAAGTTTCATCCACCGGCGTGGGCAGCGAACCCGAATCCGGTTTCAAAGGAACATCGGCCGCTCCCGCGAAGTACCCAGCCGAGGACCATTTCCAGTCTTCCGCACGCTCGACCAGTCCACGCCGAACCGGATTCAAATGAAGGTAGTCGATCGTCGCGTAAATCAACTTCTCCTCGACCAGGTTTTGGTCGAACCCGCCCCCGCGCTGCCAGAATCGATGGACCGCGGCGCCGCTCGGCTGGTTGTCCCGCATGAGTTGGAGGTTGTCGGGTGAGTTTTGTTTCACCCAAGCCACCGCGCGACGAGCGACGGGCAACTTAATCGACGTCAGGATCTCGCTGATCGAATAGATCGGACTTCGAGGCCAAACCAACACGTGGCAATGATTCGGCATGATGACATAGGCCCACACGTCAAAAGCCAGTCGCCTACGTGCCGCGTCCAGTGAATTCACGAACCACTGCCGCGTTCGATCTTTACTTAGGAACGGCCGTCCTTGAAAGCAGGAGAACGTCAGAGCATGAGCATGTCCCGGCTCATTGAACCGCCGACAAGTCTTGTGCTTCGTCCGCCTGGGGATGCCATCGTTCATTCTGGCAATTGTTACTTCACTGGCGCAAATATGTCACGCAGCAGTGACCAGGGCGGTCCCCTAACGACGCCGGACGGCGAGTCGGGTAGCACGCGAGCCCGGCTCCATGCCGACGCGGAGTACCGCGACGGCATGCCACCCGGCCTACTAGGTTGGGCGCCGGGTGAATAGGCGTCCCGGTGCAAACATCGTTATGCCACCGGCTGCGACTTTGGCCGGATATTTGCCCGGCAAAACGCGGTCGGAACCGAGCGCGGGCGCTGCCTGCGCTTGCCGCTGCTCCGGGGCCTGATTAGGATGAATGTGCCGGCCCATGAGGGGCGGCGAAAGCCTTTCACTTGATTCCTCTGGCGCAAGGTGTCTGCCCATGCCCACGAACCTGAAAACTCCCACAGCCCCGGAAGCCGCCACGCCGGTTGTCGCCCGGCCGGAAGCCCCGTCGCTTGACCAGGTGCTGTCGGCAATCGCCGTCGACGCGAAGGCTGCTCCGGAGGCTTATCTCCGCGAGACGGAAGTCCCTTACGGTGGCGAGTAGTAGTGGCACTGTCCCTAGCGGCGAGGTCTTCGAACGGCTGATCGGCCTCGAGACCGAATACGCCTTGCAATTGCCCGCCGGCGCCGTGAAGCGGTCCGGCGGTCGCTACCAACTCTTTCGGGAACTGGTGACAGCGCTCCGCTGCATCACTCCCGTCGTCGACGCCCGGCATATGAAAGAAGGGGTCTTTCATGCGTCGGGCGGTGCTGTTTGGTTCGAGACCGAACGCCCCGCGGCCGGCGGCGGTCTGGTCGAAGGCGCCACGCCCGAGTGTCGCAGTCCGCGACAATTGCTCACCTGGCAGCGGGCCCAGGACGAACTGCTCGCCGAGGCCGCCCATCGGGCCTTCGGCCGACAGGTCCGTCTGCTCAAGAACGACCGCGACGCCCGCGGCAATGTCTACGGCGCTCAGGAGAACTACGAGGCGACCTTTGCCACGGGTTGGCGGCTGGCGGCCTGGCGCGTGGGCCTCGTGCTGATGATGCCGCTGGTCCTCGTCAGTTGGGCGCTGCTCTGGATGCTCGCCCTGCTGATCGTCCTCTACACGATCGCTGCCTCCCTCGTCTATCTGGTGGGTGAACGCTTCACCCGCCGGCCCGATGCGCTGGCTCGGTTTTTGTTCGGCTGCGAGTTCGACCAACTTGGCCACGCGGCGCCGACCGGGCCAGCCTGGTTGGAGGCCTGGCTCTCGGCGATCACCCGCGTGCTGACCGGTCCGCTGGCGGCTGCGTTCTACTTGCTGCTCTGGGGAACGGCGTTCACGCGCGTGCGGCGAGAGATTTTGCCGTTCCTTGTGAGCCGCTCGATCCTCTGCGGCAGCGGCATGCTCGACGACGCCGGCCGGTTCCACCTCGCCGATACGGCGCCGGCGATGAACTGCCTGACCGGCTACGGCGGTTTGCTCGGCGACCGACCGATCTTCACGTTCGGCCATTTCTTCAAGACCGTCTATGCCGACGCCTGGATGGCGCCGCGCGAGTACTTGCGGCTCTTTGCCGGCACGCACCGGTTGCAGATCGCCTTGGGGGACTCCAATCTCGCGGAGCCAGCCGAGTACCTGCGCATCGGCACGACGCTGCTGGTGATCGACTGCATCGAAGCGGGGGAAATGCCCCGCCCGCCGCGAATCCGCCGGCCGCTGCGAGCGCTGCGAGCGATCTGCGCCGATCCCTCGCTGAGTGCCCGCGTAGCTCTGGCGGGTGGCCAGGACGCGAGCGCCCTGGAGTTGCAACGGTTCTACCTGGAAGCCTGTCGGCGGTTTCTCGACCGTCGCCCTGAAGCCCCGCGCGAAGCCCGCGAGCTGGTGCGACGCTGGGAAGCGACGCTCGACGCCTTGCAGGACGATCCCGATTCGCTCGTTGGTTCGCTCGACTGGGTGACGAAGCGGTTCGTGCTCCAGTCGGCTGGCAGCGATGCCCGCTGGGAAGCCCAGAAGAAGATCGACCTCCGCTATCACGAGCTCTCGCCGCAGGGCTACTTCCAACAATTGAACGCGGCCGGCGTAACGGAACAGATTCTGGAGCCGAGCGAGATCGAACTGGCCCGTCGCAACCCGCCGGTCGGCACTCCCGCCTCCGCCCGCGGCCGCTACATTCGCGAGTTCGCCTGCGGCGACGAACCGGTGGCCGCCAACTGGAAATGTGTCTTCATCGGCCAGGGTCGAAAGGCCAAGACGATCCGCCTCCGCGACTATCGACGCATCGTCACGGGCAAAGCCCACTCCTCGGCAGCCGAGGCTCAGGAAGAAGATGCTGAGTGATCCGAAGTATCAAACCGGCGAGCCATCGACCCCCGATGCGTTGCCGGAGGATGTGATCGTCAGTCCCGATACGCGTCGCAGCAACCGCATCCCGCCCGGCCAATCGCGCACCCGCAAATGGCCGGTGCTCGACGCCTTCGGCACTCCTCAGATTCCGCTCGACCTCTGGCAGCTTCGCGTCTTTGGCCTCGTCGAGCGGCCGTATGTGCTGACGCTCGCCGAGTTCCAAGCCCTGCCGCGGGTGAAGGTGTTTGCCGACTTCCACTGCGTGACTGCCTGGTCTCGGCTGGGCAATCTGTGGGAGGGCGTTTCCACCCGCGTGTTGCTCGAGCGAGCGGGTGTGCTGCCGGAGGCCAGGTTCGTCGTCTGCCATGCCTACGACCGTGGCTGGACGACCAACTTGCCGCTGGGCGAGTTCGTCGCCGAAGACGCCCTTCTGGCCGACACGCACGACGGCCAACCGATCTCTGCCGACCACGGCGGCCCGGTCCGCGGCATGGTCCCGCGGCTTTACGCCTGGAAGAGCGCGAAGTGGGTCGCGGCGATCGAGCTCACATCCGAGGATCGTCCCGGCTACTGGGAGCAAGGGGGCTATCACATGTTGGGTGATCCGTGGCGCGAGCAGCGCTATCGCGACGGTTGGTAGTCGCTCGCGATTTATTCAGCCGCTCACTCGCCCGCCGGCGATTGAAGTTCGCCGAGCAGACCTTGCAGGTCGAGTCGATGCGTGTACATCTCGATCTGCCCATCCGCCGTTCGCGGCCATACGTCGCGCGGGCGATCCCAGTAGAGTTCAAGCCCGTTCTCGTCGGGATCGCGCAGGTATAAGGCTTCGCTCACGCCGTGATCGCTCGCGCCATCGAGCGGAATGCCTGCCGTGACCAGCCGCTGGAGCGCATCGGCCAGGCTGCGTCGCGTTGGATACAGAATGGCGACGTGGTACAGCCCAGTCGTGCCTCGCGCCGGCGGCGAGCCTCCTCGGCTTTCCCAGGTGTTGAGCCCCAGGTGATGGTGGTAACCCCCTGCCGAGATGAACGCCGCCTGGCTGCCGTAGCGCTGCGTGAGCTCGAACCCCAGCACGCCGCAATAGAACCGTAGCGATCGCTCGAGGTCGGCCACCTTCAAGTGAACGTGGCCTATGCAAACGCCGGGATCGATCGGCGGGACGCTTTCCGGCGCTGACATGGCGACACTCCTTGAACGGGCCCCCAGCCGGCGCTTTGTCCATCGCCAGCCTATTTCACCAGTCGCATACCCTGCTGCGGATCGGCTTCGGCGAGCACCAGGCTGCCGATGTGCTGCATATCGGCAGTCTTTCGGTCGCGACCGATCAGGAACTTTCCGCCCCCCAGCGGCACGATCCCGAGCGAGCAACTAAACTCGTACCGCTCGACTTTTCCAATATCTGCGTCCGCAATCAGCAAGCTTTCCGGCTTACCGTAGCAACCGAACCACCAGCGTCCATCTGCAAACGCGGCGGTCTGAATGCCCATCAGGGTAAAGCCTCCGGCCAGTTTGTGCTCCTTCACGAGCGTGAACTTGTCGTCGAATTCATACACCAGGTTCGCTTCCGCTCCGACGGGCAAGCCACCGACGACGAGAAATCGCCCGTCATGCCAGGCGATGCCTCCCGCGCCATGCGCCACCTGCTGCACTTCGTGCTTCGCGACCAGGTCAAGGCTTGCGGCGTCGTAGACATAGATCCACGAGTTCGCATTCCCCTGGGCGTCGTTGAACTTGCCGAAATTCACCGCGACGTAGACCTTGCCATCGCGATAGCAAAGGTCGCCGTGATGATTGCCGACTTCGATTTTCCGCAGCACCTTCCCCTGGCGATCGGTTTTCACCAGTTGGGTCGTGAACGACCAGAAGATGGCCTCTTTTTCGTCCGTGCAGACTCCCTGCAGGTGATGCCGATAGGTTCCCTCGCAGGTCACCGGCTGAAACGCAGACGTTGCGTCTGCCGCGTTCGCGCACGCTACGAAAAGACCAAGTGCCAGGCAAAAGCCCGTCCAAGCTAAAAGCGTTTTCATGTTGCCCACGCGTAGTTTGCTTGCTTGCGGAATCCCGACAGTCGGAGCACACCGGGCTCGTGCAGGTCGAGCAGCGAATAGCCGCTGTTTTCTTTTCCCGACCCCTCGATCATCGCGACCAGCGTGCAGTAGTGGATGCCGTTGATGGTCTTGAGGTCGTTCTTGTGGCTGTGCCCCTGAAACACCGCGAGCACCTTCTGCGATTGCTCCAGCAGCTCGCGAATCTGCTTCGCCTGCTGCACGCCATAGTGGTTCTCGACGTCGAGCCGCTGGTGGACGAAGACGATCGTCGGTTTGCTCGTATCCTTCAAGTCCTCGCGCAGCCACTCGATCTGATCCGGCGGCAGATTGCAGTCGGTCCACACGAAGTTGTTGCGACCGTACGGCTGGCAATCGGAGCGAAAACAGGCGTCGAGCACAATGAAGTGATAGCCGCCGAGATCGAACGAATAGTGCGGCTGCTGCTGACCCACCTCCTGGAGAAATTCCTTCTTGGTGAGCGTCGTCACGCAGTGGTTGCCCAGCACGTAGTGCCGGTCGCATGGCAGGGCGGCGAATTCTTTCTGGATGCGTGCGAGATATTCGGTTTCGGCTTCGAGCGTGTCGGCTGAGTCGATCAAATCGCCCAGGCTCACGACCGCGTCGATCTTTGCCTTCGTGAATTCGCCGGCCGCTTCCTGGAACTTCGCCAGCGTCTCGCGGTAGTACCGCGTTCCGGCCGGCGGCTTGTCGGCATAGTGCAGGTCGGTCACCAGGCCCAGTCGAGCTCCCGGTTTCGATTCGTCGGCGATCAATTGCTTCGCCGAAGCCAGCGTGGTGCCGGCGCCCAGGAGCAGCAGCGATCCGTCCCGCAAAAATACCCGCCGAGTGCTCGTCAACGCTTGGTTGCTCACGCTTGCCGCTCCTCTGTGCTATTCGCCATCCGCCAGGCGGGCGAGGCAATCTCGCATGTACTCGATGCTTTCGCGGGCGATCGTTTCAGGCCCGGGGCTATAGTCGAAAACTTCCACCGACACCCAGCCGCGATAGTCTACCTTGGCCAGCGACTGAAAGATGGGCAGAAAATCCATTTCTCCCATGCCCGGCCCCTTCAGGTTTGGGTCGTTTGCATGGAAGTGTTCCATCACGTTTGCATGCCGCTCGATGATCTGCGGAATGGGAGTCGGCTCGCTGTCCATCGCTTTGACGTCCAGGTGCAGCCGGCAATGCGGCGAACCGATCATCTCGAGCAATTGGACGCCTTGATCGGCCGTCGTGAGAAAGTCGCCATCCATCGGGCCAAGCGGCTCGACGGCGATCGTCACGTTGCACTCTTCGAGCACGGGGACCGCCTGCCGCAGGCAATCGGCCGCCAGTTCCATCGCTCGCTCGTGCGACACGCCCGGCAGCAAGTTGCGCTGCTTCGGCGAACCGAGCACCATCACCCGCCCACCGAGGTCGCGGCACAGCCGGGCCAGGTCGCCGATGTATCCAGCCGTCGCCTGGCGAACCGTGTCGTCGGGCGTGGTGAGATAAAACCCTTCGGTCTTGGCCAAGAGCCAGTGCAGGCCGATCACTTCGAGCTCAGCCGCCTCGGCCTGCCGGCGAACTTCGTCCCGCTGGGCGGCCGAGATGGTTCGCACATCGGTGGCCATCGTGAATGGAGCGATCTCAATGCCCGTGTAACCGACCTCGCGCGCCAGGGCGAACGCCTTCTCGAACGGCCAGTCGACAAACGTCTCGTTGCAGATTGCAAATTTCATAGGTGGGATCAATCGGGAAACGCAAACAAGGAACCGCGGCAAATCGGTTCGCCGCTCGGCCGCCCATGATAACACCATGCGACAGCTAAGTAGTAGGCACACGCCCTCTGCCGTCGTCCGTGTGAGTCACGGCACACGGGGTGTGCCTACTACTTTCGCCGACGAGTTTTGCTGAAAAACGCCTGGGCCTCCGGCGAACGGGAGACGTAAGTCTCCCGGTGAAACGCGAACCACTCGTCGCCGCGAGCACCCGGGACGCTCACGCGTCCCGCTCGCCGGTGCAGCAATGTTGCGACCCTGCCCGCTCGCCTCCGCTCTTTTGTTGACCCGCCCGCTCCCCGCACGGACAATAAGCGTATGAAGATTGTCTGCGTTCATTGCGGTGGCCGGTTCGTCATCACGCCCGAGCAACTCGGCACGCGTGGTCTCTGCCCCCACTGCCGCAAGCCGGTCACCATTCCGCGGGCGGAACCCGCCCCGTCGGTGGCCGCGCAAGGAGCCCCGCCGCGCCGCGCTCCGAGCGGTTGGCTGGAGAACTCCATCTCCGGCATCGGCTCGCTGCTGATCCACATGACCATTCTGGTCGTGATCGCGCTCATGCAGACCGAAGGGGGAAGCGGCGAAGGAACGACCGACGATGTGCTCGTCGGCATCCTCCCCTCCGAAACGCTGACCGATCGGCAGGAAGAACAGCTGGTCACCGACGAGGTCGTCAGCGATCATCCTCGCGAAGAACTCGAGCCGATGCTCGAGATCGAGTCCCCCGCGGCGTTCGGTGGTTCCACCTCCGAAGGGGCCACCGACCTGACGCTCGCGACCCCGTCGCCGAGCGGCGCCAGCGCCGGCGCATTCGACCTTGGCTCCGTGCAAATCGGCGGTTCGATGGGCGGCGGCAGTTGGGACGGCATGCTGCAGTCGCTCCGCCGCAATGGGCTCGACATTGTCATCTGCTTTGACAGCACCGGCAGTATGTCGGGCGAAATCGACCAGGTGACCGACCAGATCGATCGCATCGGCACCACGCTGCTGACCCTCGTCCCCAAGGCCCGCATCAGCCTCTGCACCTATCGCGACACCGACGACGATTATGTCGTCCGCGGCATTCCGCTCACGAGCAACGTGCAGGATTTGAAAGCCTTTCTCGAAAAGGTCGAAGCCGGCGGCGGCGGCGATCATCCCGAAGCGGTCGAGGAAGGACTTTACTGGTCGATGCACAACAATCGGTTTCGCCCTAACGCCCGCAAGATGATCCTCATCTTCGGCGACGCTCCTCCGCATCCCGAGAAAACGAAGACCTGCGTCGACTATGCCCGGGCGTTCCGCGGCCAGAACAAAGGAATCGTCAGCACGGTGACCTGCCGCGACTCGGAACCGCTCCCCGAGTTCTACGAAATCGCCATGGCGGGCGGCGGCGAGGCGTTTCTCACCACCGACCAGCGGCAGATCATGACCCAGCTGATGGTTCTGGTCTTCGGCAGCCAGCACCGCGGTAAGGTCCTCGAAGCGTTCAAAATGCTCGAACGATAAAGAGTCTCCCCGTAGCTGAATTCGCCAGAATTCAGACGCCCTGCGAGTTGAGGGCCTGGTTTGTCTGAATTCTGGCGAATCCAGCTACGGCGGCAATTCTTCTCGCCACCCGCCGGCATCAATTGTCCGCCGCTCGGCGGGCCGTTACCTTGACGCCATGAAACTCCTCCTGCTGGGTACCTCGGGCTACCATCCGACCGATCGTCGGCAGACCTCGTGTTTGATGCTGCCGGAAATCGGCGTCGTCCTCGATGCGGGGACCGCCTTGTACCGCGTGCGCGAGCACCTGCGCCCCGGCGGGCTCGATATCTTCCTGACCCATGCGCACCTCGACCACGTCATCGGCCTGACCTATTTGTTCGACATCCTCTACCAGCAAGCGGTCGAACGGGCCGTGGTTCATGGCGAGCCTCAGAAGCTGGCGGCGATTCAAAAGCATCTGTTTGCCCAGGAACTCTTTCCCGCAATGCCGCCGATCGACTGGCGGCCGCTCGAACGCGAAGTGCCGCTGCGCGACGGCGGCGTGCTGCGCTCGTTTCCACTTACGCACCCGGGGGGAGCGGTCGGCTATCGCCTCGATTGGCCGGGCCGCTCGCTCGCCTACGTCACCGATACGACGGCCGGGAGCGGGATCGAATACCGGGAGCACATTCGCGGCGTCGATGTGCTAGTGCACGAGTGCTACTTCACCGACGACTGGGGACCCTGGGCCGAGAAAACGGGGCACAGTTGCCTGACCCCCGTGGCCCGCCTGGCCGCGGAAGCCCAGGTCGGTCGCCTCGTGCTGGTGCACACCAATCCGTTGGAGCGGTCGATGGAGCCGCTGCCACTGGACGAGGTGAAAAACATCTTTCCCAGAATCGAGATCGGCTTCGACGACCAACAGATCGATTTCTGACCCATCGGCACGTCAATAGCTCGCCCTTTCCGCCATGAGACAGCCGTCGAGTGAGTTCGATTCCGCCCGCGCCGAGATGCTCAATCAGCATTTACGTCGTCGAGGGATCCGCTCGTCGGCGGTCCTTGCCGCCATGGAGCGCGTGCCGCGCGAAAGCTTCGTTCCGGAAGCCGTGCGCGACGAAGCGTACTCCGATCGCGCCCTCCAGATCGATTGCCACCAGACGATCAGCCAGCCATATATCGTCGCGCTGATGACCGAGGCGTTGCAACTCACCGGCCGCGAGCGGGTGCTGGAGATCGGCACCGGCAGTGGCTATCAGACCGCGGTGCTCGCTGAGCTGTCTGCGGAGGTTTACAGCATTGAGCGTCACGCGCCGCTCTCTCAGCAGGCGGCGGAACGGCTGGAGCGGCTCGACTATCGCAACGTCCATCTTCGTGTCGGCGACGGGGGGCTCGGCTGGCCGGAGGCGGCTCCGTTCGACCGCTGCCTGATCGCAGCGGCGGCCCCGGAAGTTCCCGAGGAAGTCTGGAAGCAAATGCGCGAAGGCGGGATTCTCGTTGCTCCGCTGGGAACGTCCGAAGAACAGACGCTCTACGCCTTTCACAAGGTGGCGGGCAAGGCCGAGGGGCAGGCGCTCACGCTCTGCCGGTTTGTACCGCTGGTCCGGGACTAGACGTAGCTCGCCGGGTTCTCTACTTCTTCGAAATCACTCGGCCGCCGTCTTGCACCAAGGCGGGGGCCGAAGCCGCATCAAAGGCGCCGCGGTTCAACTGCGTGATCGAATAGCCCTCGGTCCGCACCTGGGCCTCGCCGTTGCCTGCCGCGGCACAGTCTTCGATGCGCACCCGCGAAGCGCCGCCGACGCTGAAGCCACTCCGGCCATTGTGCTGGCTCGTGACCCCCAGAATGTCGGTCCGCCGGACGTTGTCGTGAGCGTTCAGACCGTCGAGGTGAAAACCGCGGATCGTCAGGTCCAAAATCACAACATCGTGGACGTTGTAAAGCGTGATGCCCGTCTTGCCGCCGCAGCAGAAAAGGTCATACGACTCCGGCAGCCGGTCCGACTCCGTGCGGAAGTAGATGTAGCCGTCGAGCAGGCACCACTCCAGCGGCTTTAGCTGGGGAACCAGGCCGTCGACCGAATAACGCCGCACGAGAGGAGCGTCGCCGAGGAACACCTGCTGATAGCTCATGTAGCCAGGACGCACGCGGAAGATGTCGCCGCGGTGATGCTCCCACTGGGCTTCGACGAGCGACGTTCGGCCGTCGAGCACGCAGCCGTTGCCGATGATCTCAAACGGCAGATCCGCGGTGCCGCTGCAGCGAGGACCCTGGATGGCGACCTGCTCGCGGTACGGTTCGCCCGAGTTGATCAGGATGATCCGATCGCCCCCGCCGCTGCAGAGGCGGATCGCCTTCTCGATCGAGCGCACCGGCCCGCTCGCCGCTCCCTGCGAAGTCGGCGTGCGACCGTTTCGCCGATCGTCGCCGTTGCGATTGTCGACAAAGATGTCGATCGCCAGCGATGAGGAAGTCAGGCCGAAGACAAGCAATCCAAAAACAAAGCTGCGCATGCGAGAGGGCCTTCGCAAAGTCGATCAGGTGCAAAACGGCCAAGCCGAGGTCCCAAAGACTTAAGTCATTGGGATTCAGGCATGGTCATTCGCCACGGAGTTGGAACCACTGGCAAGTTTAGCACCCGCCTCGCAGTAACTCCGCGTCCGCCGCCCTCGTCGTAGCCGCTACGACCGTTGCAACCGACCCGCCGTGGTTTCGGCGGCCAATTGATCGATCATGTCGCGTGTGGCGGCTTCCACGGCTTCCTGCCACCGACTCTCACCAAACCGCTCCTTATACTCCGCCTTTTGATGGGCGAAGATGATCCCGCGCGAATTGTTCACGATGGCCCCCAAACCTCGCTCGTCGAACGCAGGGGCGCAGTCCTTCGCGGTGCCGCCTTGAGCGCCATAGCCTGGTATCAGAAGCAGCGAGTGGGGCATCGCCTGACGGATTTCACCCAGTTGCTGCGGGTAGGTTGCTCCCGCCACCGCGCCGGCGATTCCGTAGCCAAACTCGCCGGCCGTTTCTTTCGAGAGTCCTTCGACGAGCGTCGCCACGTGGCGATAGAGCGGCAGTTCGTCGACGAGCAGATCCTGAAACGTTCGCCCGCCCGGATTCGAGGTCTTCACGAGGACGAAGATGCCGGCCCCTCGCTGCTTCGCGGTGTCGATAAACGGCGTAAGGCTATCGTCCCCGAGGTAAGGGCTGACCGTCAAAGCGTCGCCGCCCCAGGGGCTTGTTTCACCCGGGCCCAGGTACGCTTCGGCGTAGGCGGCCGCAGTGGTGCCGATGTCGTTCCGCTTGCCATCGACGATGACGAGCAGTCCTATGCGGGAGGCGTACTGGATCACTTCCGCGAGCGCCGTGCATCCTGCGGGGCCCAGTTGTTCGAAGAAGGCAGCCTGCGGCTTCACTGCGGCAACCAGCGGCGACACCACGTCGATCACCCCGCGACAGAAGGCAGAATAGCCGCGGGCAATTGCCTGATAGCCCTCGCCCTGGATCAGGCCGGCCGGCAGCGACTGCGTGCGCGGGTCGAGGCCCACCAGCACCGGGTTTCCCTTGCGCTGGATTTCGCGGCAGAGGCGGTCGGCAAAGTGTTGATTTGCGGTCTGATTCATTTCGGCTGTTCCTTGCTCGCGATGGCCACCACGGCGGGCAGGTATCTGCGGACATCCCAGATCTCGCCGCCGGGCAATAGGCTCATGTCAAATTGTTCGTCCGCTTCGACAACGAACACGCTGCCGGCCGGCGCTTTTTCCATCAGGCGACTCACGAGGTCGAGCATGTCCTGCTGCCGGCTGACATAGAACTCATAAGGTGGGCAGCAAAAGACGACCCACGGCACATCGCCCGGCGCCGTGGGGTTCTTCGCCCAGCGAAAGGCGTCGCCGAAGATGACGTTGGTTTGCGCTTCGACCCCAATGACGGCGGCGTTCTGTTCGATAATCTTGGTGGTGGGCAGATGGCGTTCGATGAGCGTCACCCCTACCGCGCCTCGGCTCATCGCCTCGAGTCCGAGCGCCCCGGTGCCGGCGAACAGGTCGATCGCGTGCATCCCTTTGATGTCCGGACCAACCAGGTTGAACACCGCTTCCCGCACGCGATCCTTCATCGGCCGGGTGCGCATGTCGCCGCTGTACTGCAGCGTCCGGCCGCGATGCTTGCCGCCGATGATGCGCAAGCCGACGGGCGCCCGCTCGTCGGCAGGACCTTTACGCCCCTCATCCTCCCGCTTCGAGGCGTCGGCGGAGTCCAATTCCTCGGACTCTTTGCGTCGTCGCTCGGTTCGCCGCCGTTTTGCCACGTCTTCGCCTTCCGATAGGACGGAATTTGCCTCTCGCAACGACCCCTGGAGCGAACCATCGCCCCGGCAAGCTGCGTAAAGAAGTTTTGCCGCCCTTGCCCAATTCGACAAGGCGGCTGGTCCGTTTCGCCCCCAGGTGCCCTGCGGCGGTTCCACGGACAGGCCCGAACATGCTAAGGTGTTACACTTTAGGCAAACGATTCATCATTCCGGAGCATTCGCTCATGCAAGCCTGGTTCTCGCACTTCCTGACCCGGGCAGCCGTCCTGGGTGCGGTTGCCTGCGTCGGTATGCCCGCTTTGGTTTTTGCTCAGCCCAATCCCGCTCAGCCTCCCACCCAGCCGCCGGCTGCAAAAGCTCCTCCGGCTGCCGAGAAAGGCAACGCCGATAAACCGGCCGCTGCCGAGTTCGACCAGCTGTTCACGCAGTGGAAAACGCTGCTCAAGGACATGCGCAAGCTGAAAGCTCAGTACGTCACTGCCTCGTCGGCGGATCAAAAGCAACTCAACGAGCAGTGGACCGCCCGGGTTAAAAGCGGCACCGAACTGCTTCCCAAGCTGACCGAGGCGGCTCGCAAGGCCTACGTTGAGTCTCCCAACGCCGACCTCGAACTTGCCCGCTTCCTGACGAAGATGGCCTCCGACGCCGTCGCCCGTGACGACTACGAAGCCGCCGCCGAGATCTCGCAGACGCTCATCGAGAACGAAGCCGACGATAAGTCGGTCTACGACTCGGCCGGCGTCGCCGCTTTCGTGATGAACGACTACGACAAGGCGAAGGAATACTTCACCAAAGCCCAGGAAGCCGGCGCTCTGTCGTCCTACGGCATGCAGCTGGCCTCCAGCGTCGATATCGAAAAGCAGCTATGGGAAAAGGAGCAGGAAATCCGCAAGGCCGAGGAAGAGGCCAACGACCTGCCTCGCGTGAAGCTGACGACCAACAAGGGTGAGATCGTCCTCGAACTCTTCGAGAACGAGGCTCCCGACACGGTCGGCAACTTCGTCAAGCTTGTGGAGGACAAGTTCTACGACGGCCTGACCTTCCACCGCGTACTGCAGAACTTTATGGCTCAAGGGGGCGATCCCAAGGGGGACGGCACCGGCGGTCCCGGCTATCAGATTTTCTGCGAATGCTATAAGCCCGAGTATCGCCGCCACTTCCGCGGCACTCTCAGCATGGCCCACGCCGGCAAGGACACCGGCGGCAGCCAGTTCTTCATCACGTTCCGCCAGACGCCCGAACTCGACGGCAAGCACACGGCGTTCGGACGTGTGATCGAAGGCATGGATGTGCTCGCCAAGATCCAGCGTCGCGACCCGCAGGGCCAGCCGCCGCTGCCGGAGCCCGATCGCATTCTCTCGGCCGAAGTGATCCGCAAACGCGATCACTCCTACGAGCCGCGGAAGGTCGAATAGCGGCGACGTTTTTAGTTGCAGATGGGGTCGAGACTCGTCTCGGCCCCTTGCTCGTTGTACTGTCTTGGCGTTTTGCTTGCCTCACTTCGTACCGGACCCATTCCATGTGTCTGACTTGCCTCCGCCGCGGCCTGGTGCTCGCCGCTTTGCTCACTGTCGTGTCCGGCTGCCGGGCGTTTGCCCAAGGGCCGGACGGCCAGGGCAGTCCGCAGCCCCCCGCACGAGCCAAGATCAGCGACGATGAGCCGGCCGAAGCCGCTTCCAATGCCAACTTGGATTTCCCGGCCGCCATGGCCCGCTACGCCGAGCTGGATAAGCAGCTTCGCGAAATCGGCGGCGCCTATGGATCGGCAACCGATCCCGCCGAGCGAGAGCGGCTGCGTGACAAGTACATCGCTCTCACCACGCGACTCGAGGACCTGATGCCGGCGCTGCAGCAAGCGGCGCTGACGGCCTTTCAAAACAACCCGCAAGACAAGCAGGCCACTGGCGTCCTCGTCGGCATCGTGGCGAACGATTATCGCCGAGATCGCAATGACGAAGCCCTTCGTCTCGCTCGCCAGATGTTCGAGGCCGGCTGCGAAGACCCCACGCTCTACGCCTACGCCGGCTGCGCGGCGTACTGCGTCGACGAGTACGACGCTGCCGAAAAGTATCTGACGATCGCCCATAAGGCGGGCCGCCTGGTCGATCAGGGAGAACGTTTCCTGCTCGAGGCGCCCGAGCGCAAGCAACTCTGGCAGGCGGAGAAGGCGATTCGCGACCAGGAAGCCGCGGCCGACGACCTGCCGCGCGTGAAGTTCACGACCGACAAGGGAGAGATCGTCCTCGAACTCTTCGAGAACCAGGCGCCCAACACGGTGGCCAACTTCATCACCCTCGTGGAGAAGAAGCACTACGACGGCACCCCGTTCCACCGGGTGCTTTCGAACTTCATGGCTCAAGGGGGCGATCCCACGGGCACCGGCCGCGGTGGCCCGGGGTACCACATTCCGTGTGAGTGTTATCGCGACGACTATCGCCACCATTTCCGCGGCAGCCTGAGCATGGCTCACGCCGGACGCGACACGGGCGGCTCGCAATTCTTTCTCACCTTCCGCCCGACGCCCAATCTCGACAATCTGCACACCTGCTTCGGCCGGGTAATCGAAGGACACGACGTGCTGGCCAAGATCCAGCGCCGCGAGCCGACCCGTCCGAACCAGCCGGAACCGGATCGCATCGTCAAAGCCGAAGTGCTTCGCAAACGCGATCATGCGTACAAGTTCGAGAAGTCGGACCGGTAGCGGCGATGCGAATCGTCCCGGTCATTGATCTGCGCCGCGGTCAGGTCGTTCGCGGCATTGGCGGACGGCGAGAGGACTATCGGCCGCTGGTGAGTTCGCTCGTCAGCGGTTCCGAGCCGGAGGCCGTTGCGGCAGCACTTTCCACGACCTTCTCGCCCCCGTTTCTCTATGTCGCGGATCTCGACGCCATCGAGACCGGCGAGCCGGATATCGCGTGCTGGCGGGCGATTGCCGACGCGGGCGTTCCGCTCTGGCTCGATGCCGGAATCGGCAGCGCGCAGCGCGCCCGCTTCGTGTGCGAGACCTTGCAGCGGGCTGCGATCAAGGGATCGCCGGTCATCGGGCTCGAATCGGTCGGCTCTCTCAAGCTGCTTTCCGAATTGCATCAGGCGGCCGGCGCCGATTCGATTTTTAGCCTCGATCTGCGCGAGGGAGTTCCGCTGGCCCGCAATACCGCGGATCAATCGCTGTCATCCTTCGACTGGGCGACGGCGGCCGTGCGAGCGGGGTTTCACCGGATCATCGTGCTCGATCTGGCCGACGTAGGGACCGGGCATGGTTCGCGCACGCTCGATCTCTGTCGCCAGCTGAAGAGCGAGTTCCCTCGCATCGAGTTCATCTCCGGCGGCGGCGTTCGACACATGGGCGATTTGCGCGAGTTGGCCGAGGCCGGTTGCTCGGCCGCTTTGGTTGCCTCCGCCTTGCACGACGGTCGAATCACGCGCGACGACTGCGAAGCCGTCGCTGCGCTGTAGCCTGTCACGCACGCTTTAGTGTTCGCCGCCGAGGTCCACTTCGAGCGCGTCCATGATCAGTTCATTCTCGCGCGATTCATGCTGGCGAAACGCCGCGTCGAATTGCTCGAACTGCGGACCGATCCACCGTGCGAGCGCCGTCAGCTGCAGGTCGTACGACAAATCCTCGGCCCGCTCGACCAGATCGTTCAGCCGCACATACAGCGTGCGATGCTCCTGCCGCAGCTTCTCGGCCGACTCGCTAATCCCCGGCGACACGTAGGCTGGATCCTCGAAATAGCCAAACGCTTCCTCCAGGGCGAAGTGCAACGCCAACTGGTCTCGCAGCGTGGCCAACCGCTCCACGATCAGCCGGCACTGTGCCGGTCCGATCGGTCGGCGGACACACTGACGCAACTCGTCGAGCAATTGCCACAGCTCTTCGTTGACCTCTTTGATTTCCTGCAGAAACGCCGGGTTGAGGGTCACCGTGCGCGTGCTCGTAACTCCAGCCATGAATGCGTCTCCCTCGCGAGGCATGGACGTACACCACACCAGGCGTCTGGCGGAGCTCCAAGCCCGACTTCGTGTGCCGGACCTGTCGCGTGTCGCTACCCAAGGTAGCCATGAACCAACCGCCCATCCCGCAGCGGTCGAACGAACGCTGGCATTCGAAGAGGTCGTTTCAGAGGAGCGCTTTTGATCCTAAACCGGTTTGCAAACCGCGGTCAAACAAAATTGCAAAGAAAAAGAGCGGCCGACCGCCCGCGTCCCAGAACGCAGACCGTCGACCGCTCTTGATAGGTCGAGCGTGTCGTCGCAATCCAGCTGATCGCAGCCAACAGACTGCTGCAACCGGATCATGACGCCAACAACTCTTTTTATGCGGCCGCAGCCATCGCTGCGGCCGCCCCCGTTACTGTCCAGAAGTCAAAACATCCGAGTTGCGACCAGGGCCCGGAGCCTAGATCGCCACCAGGTCCTCGACCTGCTTCGCCAGCCGCTTCCGCGCAACGTGCAGACGACGCTTGATGGTTCCCACCGGAGCCTCAAACTCGTCCGCCATCTCGTTCAGGCTGCGGCCATCGACGTAGAAGGCCACCAGCGTCTCGCGGTCCAGCCGGCCGAGCCGCTTCAGTCCCGCGCGAACGTGGTTCTGACGCTCCTCGCCCAGGGCGGTGTCGAGCGGAGTCTCGGTCTCAACGCAGTTGAGCTCGAGCGCGCCGCTCTCCATCGCCTGATCCGGAGTCCGGCGGACGATCCGGTTGATCGCCATCCGATTGGTGATCGACCGGAGCCAGCCCGGAAACGCCTCCGGAGTCCGCAGCTGATCGATCTTCTCCATCGCCTGGATGAACACGTCCTGGCACAGTTCCTGCGCCTCGCCATAGTCGCCCAGCCGACGGATCGCGATCGCCAGCACGTGCCGCTCGAACCGAGCGAACAGCTCGCCAAAGGCCTCGCGGTCGCCCAACTGGGCGGCTTCAACAAGGCAGATCAGTTCAGTCTTTTCGTCAGTGAAGGTGATAGTAGCCATTGGGTGAAGATTCTCTCTCGCCTGACCTGGCCCGCCTTGCCGAGCAAGCGCACCTGCTACGAGGGCGCTTTGCTGCAAGCGGACCGGGCACTGTGCATGTGGACCGAGAAGCGAACCGGCAGCGGCGAGTGGCTGAGCGGAGACGCGTGCATACGCAGTCCCACTGGCCAGGCTCGGCTGAGGCGTCCGCTTTCGTCGGAGAGAATGCAGAGATGGGTTTCTCGAGGCTATTTTGAGTCGTCGGGTGATTTCACCGCGACTCGGCCTCGAGGGATTACCCCCTCCTGCACTCGCTCCTGAAACACGGCAGACGCCGACCGCCGGAGCATCGCCCGGTCATGTGACACGTTTGGTCACTGCCGGGCCGAATAGCCGGTTTACTGGCTGCTGCTGAGCGCTTCGATGGAAGCGCTCCGCCGCCTAGCCAATAACCCGAGCCCGCTTCCAAGAAGCGCGGTCGATGAAGGCGCGGAAATGTCGGGAGGTGTTCGCGCACCGTAATCATGCCGACCATGACCTGACGGTCCTGGCGATCCACGACGACGACGTTCGCGACGACGTTGTTGACCTGGGCACGATTGACGTTACGCATGACACATTCCTCCGCTGCGTTTTCCGCGCAGTGCGAGAGAGACTACAACAAGGCGGTTGAGATAGAGGGGAACCGATCGCCAGGCGATGCGGAGTCCGGCCGGCGAGGCCGAGAACTCATCCCACTCAGGCTTGCGCTCCACCCCGTTGGTGGAGTCAACCGCTCTAGAGCAAGCTTACGACTGAACTGATCCAGTCGCAACGCTCATTATTCCCGCTGTCACCAGCAGAGAACAGTCTGAGCGCCCGCTCGGTCAGAACGTCGATACCGCTAAGACGGGCTATCGACCGGAAGGTTCGCGCGAGACGAAAAAAATATTTCGGCCGACACACCGGTTGTATCTGCAGTGCGGCTTACTAGGGGGAGGAAGGACAAGGAATCGGCCCTAAACCCAAATTCGGCAATCGGTTGCAGCCTTTTGGGCTTCGAAACCTACAATACCCCCAACGGGTGGGTTGTGTTGTTTCCGGCGTGCGGTCACAACAGTATTCGGTTTCGGCAGTTTTCCCCAATTTCACATGGCTGGCCTTGCTCATGTCCCATTCGTCGCTGCCGCCGCTGAACCCGTACGCCACTCCCTTGCAGGCGTACGCTCCGTTGCCTGAGACCACGCTGAAGATGCCCACGTTCTGCGTGGTCATGTTCATTATCAGCCTGATCCTGGCTGTGCTGCGCATCCCCATAGTGATTTACGGCACGATGAACTGGATCCGAATTCCTCCGGAGTTCATGGGGAATCCGATTTTTCTGACGGCCCCGTTCGAGATCCTTTCCGGGGCGGCGATTGTGCTCTTTGGCATTGCGGGCAACATCGGCATGCTGAGGCAACGGCGTTGGGGCGTCGTCCTCGGCTTTCTGACGCTTATTTCGTCGCTATTCAGCCTCGCCGTGGCGCTGTGGCAGTTGTTTATCGTGTCGCGGACCCTGAATGCCGAACAGCAGGCCACCTTCCTGGTGGGGGCTCTGGTGACTCTTGTGATTCGCGGTACGCTCATCGGCCTGTTCGCCCTGGCAGTGTTTAAAATGCGCCCCTACCTGCGGCTGAAAGCGGCCCAGGCGGCGTAAGCCAGCGGCACGCGTTGCTGACAGCCATTGGGCTGCGAACCCGCCGGGCGCCGACTCCGAGACAACTTCAACCAAAACAATCCAGACCATGACCAACCAGCCATTGCCTGCCGAAATCGACGTCAAAGGCGTCAAGCAACTGCAAGATCAGGGAGAGAAGTTCGTGCTGCTCGACGTGCGCGAGCCGGGCGAAATCGCCACCGCGGCGATCGACGGAACCGTCCGCATCCCGATGCAGCAAATTCCCACCCGCCTCCAGGAACTCGAACCGCACAAGAACGAGCGGATCGTCGTTCATTGCCACCACGGGGGCCGCAGCGCCCGAGTCCAGGCCTGGCTCCAGCAACAGGGCTTCACCCAGGTCCAAAACATGACCGGCGGCATCGACGCCTGGTCGCAGGAAATCGACCCGGCCGTACCGCGGTATTAAGGCGGAATTCGGAAAGCGGATCCAGAATCGGCCGCGTCCCAAATCAGAAATCCTAAATCTGAAATCTGAATTCCCCCTCCCCGGGTCCCCTTGCCCGTTACCGGGAGTTTGGCCTATAAATGGAACTCTAGGCAGTTTCACGGCTGCCTGGCACACGCGGGTGTGGCGGAATTGGCAGACGCGCAAGATTCAGGTTCTTGTGGCCGCAAGGTCGTGGAGGTTCAAGTCCTCTCACCCGCACTTCTGGAAGAATCGATTGCCCACTGCTGCAAGCGGTGGGTTTTCTTTTGCGCTAACAGCCAGCCCACGCCTGTGCGAAGCTAGGGTTGAGCGTCTTGGCCGGACTTCGGCCCCTGATCCAGAAATCCTCCGTCCCAGGCTCCAGCCTGGGACGAAATCAACCGGAGGCTCCGCCTCCGAGCCCCGCAAAGGCGGGCTGCCACGCAAAGCCCAGCTATCGGGCCTGGCGAGGCAGGAGCCTCGCGTCCATTTCGTCCCAGGCGGGCAGCCGGGGACGGAGATTCGGACGTTGGGAACGCCCCCCGGGGCCTGCTTCTAACGATTCTGCCGGTTGCTCCGCTGCTGCATGAGATGCGCGGGCGAAAAACCGCAAAGAATCTTCTGAATTCCCTAAAGCCCCAAATTTGACACCCGGCAAAGTTGACCTAGGTTTGCGGTGTCAGGGTTCACTGCGGTGCTTAGACATCGAAGTGACGCTGACCGTGGGAGCGTCAGCCGCCTCCGGAAAACACGAAGCACTAGCTGCTTCGCCGGAATGTGGCTGACGGATCCTGTGATGGCCTGCCGCCTCACATCCCCGATAAGGGCAAACCGGCAGCAATGCCGAGTGCGCAAAGCCACGGGCCGCCATGAGCTGCGAGGTTCATGTCGGAAGCCGAGCTACCGAAGGGGTGTTCCGCTGAATCCGCTCCGGTGGATTCGCGGTTACCTGCACACGGGAAGACGATGGCGAGGCGAGCTATTACCTAGTTGAGTCGCGGTCCTTCGCAAGGCAGGCCGACGGAACCAACCGTCAGCGGCGGACTATGACTCGGTCGGTCCTTTGTTTGGTCGGCTACTGTCTGCTGCACACGCGGCAGCAGGCACGACTGGAGGAGTAAACATGAAGAGCTTCGCTTCGAAAGTGCAACGTTTCCTGGCTTCTGAAGATGGCCCGACCGCGGTGGAATACGCCGTGATGCTGGCCCTCATCGTGATCGTCTGCTTGACGGCCATTCAGGCCATCGGCACGAACGCGAACATTACGTTCGACAGCGTCGCCAAGAAGCTGCCAGGCGCCTAGTCGCTCGCGACGTCGACATTTCGCCAGCCGTATGCCTGATGGCTGCGGCTGGCGATTGACATCCATGCTCCCCTCGACCGATTTCAGCCGACCGGCTGCATTTGTCGAGGGGGCATCGCTGCGCGGACCGCAAGAAACCGGCAATTGCTGCTTCTACCGCTCCGTCCCAGGCTCCAGCCTTGGACGAAACTAACGCGAGGCTCCGCCTCGCCCGCCCTGCGAGCGGAGCATCCGCTGCAATCCGTCCTCGCGGTGCTCGGAGGCTGAGCCACCGGCTAGTTCCCTCCCAGGCGGGAGCCTGGGACGGAGAGTTGCAGGCCGCGCGCAAAAACGTGACCTAGTCTTGCGTAGAAGGTGCGCGAGCGGTCGGCCCCGTGCCGGCGCTAAGGCCGCTTTCTCGATCCCATGAACGTTCGCTGGAGCTGACCACAGATGTACACAGCGCTGCCAATCGACTCGCTTGCGGGCGGGTGGGAAATGGTGTGCTACGGTTGCACGATGGTCGTTGCATTACTGAGCTATTTGTTCGCACTGCGCTAAGACCTGGCCGGCATGATCGCCGGCCGCCAGGGCGAAAGGTTTTAAACGGGGAGAGAGTTCCGATGTTCGATCTTGCTGCCGCTTTCGGCACTGCCATTGTTGAGAACTGGCCGATCTGGCTGGTGACTATCACCTTGATCGTCGCGGCAGTGATCGACGGATTTGAACTGAAGGTTCCGAACTGGATCACGTTTCCGTTCATCATGAGCGGCTGGGTCTACAGCTTCGCCGCCTTCGGCCTCGAAGGTCTCGGCTGGAGCCTGCTGGGCACGATCGTCGGCCTGGCTCTGCTGATGCCGGCCTACGCGATCGGCGGCATGGGAGCCGGCGACGTGAAGCTGCTCGCCGGCGTCGGCGCCTGGGTCTGGGTGATGGACACCACGTACGCCTTCGCTTGGACCGCCGTCATCGGCGCGGTGCTAGCGGTCGCCATGGTGCTCTACCGTCGCTCGATGAAGAAGCACACCGAACAGTTCTGGCTGATCTTGAACGAGATCATGGTCATCAAAAATCCCGAGCAGCTAGCAACGATCGCCGCCCAGCGGAAAAGCTCGATGCTGCTCCTGCCTTACGGCATTCCGATCGCGATGGGCACCATTGGTTACTTCATCTGGATGGGGAAGCTGGTATGAGCCGATTCGATACCACGACGGGTTCGCGCACCATTATCGCTGAGCGGCCATCTGGGCATTCTGGCGAAGGTGTTCCGCATGCGGGGCGGAAGGTGGAGCGACCTTGCCGGTCGTTCCGAAGATTCCGTCTGGGCGCTGCCACCGTAGAGTTTGCGGTCGTGGTCCCGGTGTTCTTCCTGCTCGTGTTCGGAATGATCGAGTTCGGCCGAATGGTGATGGTGCAGCAAGTCATCACCAACGCCTCCCGCGAGGGGGCTCGGCAGGCGGTTCTCGACGGCGCCACGACCAACGAAGTGCGCAATGCCGTAAACAGCTACCTGACGAGTGGGGCCATCAAGGGTGCGACGATAACGGTTAGTCCAAATCCGCCCAGCAATGCCGCCTTCGGCGACCCGGTGAGCGTGACGGTCTCCGTTCCTTTTAATCAAGTCAGCTGGCTTCCATCGCCAATGTTTTTAGGAGGGAAAACCCTTACTGCCTCCACGGTGATGCGCCGCGAGAGCGTGCAGTAACGGATCGCCCAAGGATCAGGGCGGATTGATGGAATGTTTCCCCTCCAAATCCGAGGGGTGGCCGCAGGTACAACGACCGCCTTTGAGTTAGGAACGTCGCGATGCGAATGAAATCGCTGATTCTGATCTTTATCGCCCTGGGCTGCGGCCTCGTCGCGTCGATCGGCATCAGCCAGGTGCTGCAAGGCAGCGGCACCCGCGCGACACCGCAACTCGAGATGGCTCAGATCCTTGTCGCTCTCTCCGATATCGATATCAACGCCAAGCTCGACGCCTCGAACGTGAAGCTCGAGGAATGGCCCAAGATGAAAGTCCCCGAAGGGGCGATCACCAGCCTGAACGACGTCGAGAACAAGTTCGCCCTCCAGCGCTTCTATAAGGGCGAGCCGATCATTCAGGCCAAGATCAGCGACAGCACCGACAACTCGGCGACCCGCATTCCCGAAGGTTTTCGCGTGATGCCGGTCCGTATTGAAGAAGACACCGTGCTGAAGGGCATTGCCCCGGGCGATCGCGTCGATGTGAACGTCTTCCTGCGGCGCAGCGAAGAAGTGCTTCGCACCGGAACGCATACGATCCTTCGCAACGTGCGCGTGTTCGCGGTTGGTTCGAACACGGAACGCTCGGTCGATGACAAGGGCAAGGAAATCCAGGCTCGTACGGTCTCGCTGCTCGTGAAGCCGGACCAGGCTCGCGAACTGGCGATGGCCGGACAGATCGGCAAGATCTTCCTCGTCCTGCGTCACCCGGGCGAAGTGAGCGACGGCAGCGAAGAAGACGTCACGTCGCTCGCCGACATCCTCAACGGCAAGTCGAAGAACGGCGACGATGAGGAGCCAGATGCCGACACGCAGGTCGCCAGCACCGGTCCCTCCTTCCTCGATGCGATCAAGTCGGCCGTCCAGACGCCTCCGGCGCCGGTAGCCGCTCCTGAAACACCCAAGGCGGGTTTCGTGATGACCGTCTTCGGCCCCTCGGATGTGAAGCAGTACGAGTGGACCGATCGCAATTCGATGCCCACGGAGCAGGCGGTCATGGGCGGAGCTCCGCTGACGCCTGTCGCCCCGAACACCCTGGCTCCGGCCGCCGCTGACCCGGCGACCGCCGAGCCCACGGCTGAAGAAGACACCGCAGAGACCGATACGCTGATTAATGGAGAAGCGCCGCCGAAGTCGAGCGGCCGGCGCTCGTTGTTCCGCGCCTGGTAACCACCCGGGTGCAACAGCGCCTGCCACGGATGCGGCAGGCGTAGGCATGGAATGCCAACACGCTAGTGCAAGGATTTACACGGATGTTGTTCTCATCGCCCATGGGCCGCCGGCCCCTGATCGCCGCACTGGTCCTCGCGCTGCTCGGCATCGCACCAGTCGCCAGGTCGACCGCCCAGGATGCGGCGCCTCCGTCGGTCAAGTTCAAGGTGAACGGCCCCGCCGAACGCCTGGACATGACCGTGAACACCAGCCGGGTGCTCGAGTTCGAATTCGACGTGCCGAAGATGCTGGTGAACAACCCCGACCTCGTGCGGGTGATTCCGGTCTCGCCGAACTCGATTCAACTCTCGGCGGTGAAAGCGGGCGTTACGCAGCTCAACGTCTGGGACATGGACGGCAAGGTGACCTCGATCGACCTGGTCATCCTCGGCGACGTTCAGGAACTGGAGCTCGTTCTCAAGACGGAATTTCCCGACGCCTCGCTCCGCCTGCGGCCCCTCAATAGCAGCTTGTACATCTCGGGCTTCGTGCCCAAGGCCGAGATGGTCGGCAGCATCGTCCGCGTCGCGGAAGATTACTTCCCCAAGATCGTCAACAACATGACAGTCGGCGGCGTGCAGAAGGTCCTGTTGCATGTGAAGGTGATGGAAGTTTCTCGCACGAAGCTGCGGACCCTCGGTTTCGACTGGGCGGTGCTCGGCGAGCAGGCTTTCTTCTCGCAGGGCGTTGGCGGCTTGATCAACAACGCGGGCGACCTGGCCGGCGGACCCTCGACCGTCCGCTTTGGCATCGTCGACGGAAACACGCAGTTCTACGGCTTCCTCGAAGCCCTGCGGCAGAACGATCTGGCCAAGTTGCTGGCCGAACCGACCCTCACCACTCTGAACGGCCGGCCGGCGAGCTTCAACGTCGGTGGTGAAGTTCCGGTGCTGGTGCCGCAGAGCCTTGGCACCGTGACAATCGAATATCGCGAGTTCGGTACGCAAGTCGACTTCGTGCCGATCGTGCTTGGCAACGGCGTCGTTCGCCTGGAAGTCCGCCCGCAGATCACGGAGCTCGACAACAGCCTGTCGGTGACGGTCGGCGGTTCGGTGGTTCCTGGTTTCCGTCAGCGTCGGGCCGACGTGGGCGTCGAAATGAAGGCGGGCCAAACCCTGGCGATCGCCGGTCTCGTCTACAACCGCACTGAGTCGCAGAACAAGGGTTTGCCGTGGATTGCGGATGTGCCGTGGTTCGGCGCCCCGTTCCGCCGCGTCACCGAACGCAACAACGAAGTGGAATTGGTCATCATGGTGACGCCCGAATTCGCGGAAGCCATGGACCCCTGTGAAGTGCCCCCGTGTGGTCCGGGTCAGCTGACCAGCTCGCCCACCGACGTGGAGCTCTACTATCGCGGCTACATCGAAACGCCGAAGAGCCCCTGCAAGGACGGCGACTGCGGCGGTCCCCATCCGGGTGGTGTGCCGGCCTATCCGGAAATGCATCACGGACCCGCGTACGAAACGCTGCCGCCCGGTCAACCCGTTCCAGCCGCCGATGCCAACGCCCGGCGCACGCCTGGCTACGGCACTCAGGCGCAGCAGCCGATGCGAAGCGCCGTGACTCGACCGGTCTCGGCGACGCGGACCACGGTCGGCGACATGCGGCCGACTGCCACGCAAAATCCGACTAGCCGCTACCAACCCAGCACGACGGCTCAGAAACCCGCTGCAGTGGGGCAACCCACGTTGATCGGACCGCTCGGATATGACGATCTAAAATAGGTTTCGGGGCGTAATCTCGCCTGACTGCGCCGTGGCAATTTTTGCCGCGGCCTTTGCTTCTTTCCAAGTCAGCCGCCTTTCCTTCAGGTAACGATGAGCAACGTTCTTCGCCTCGCCATCGTCGACCCAACCGACACGACCCGCAACGCGCTTAAGAACATGTTGCTGGGGATGGACGTCGTTTGGCTGGAGGCAGAGTGCTCGCGTTACGAGTTTTTCGCCGACGTCGTCGCCCAGACGAAGCCCGACATCGGCGTCGTGTCGATCGACGCCAATCCCGATAAGGGGTTGAAGCTGATCGAGAACCTGCACGCCAACTCTCCCGAGTGCGCGGTGCTGGTCGTCAGCAGCTCGTCCGACGGCCAGATCGTGCTGCGGGCCATGCGGGCCGGGGCGAAGGAATTTCTGATCCAGCCGGTACGCGTCGAAGATCTGGTCTCCGCGCTCGACCGGATCAGCAATCAGAAGTTTGGCGGCGGCGATGGCCGCAGCCGAAGCTGTCATGTGGTCGCCGTGGCCGGCGCCACCGGGGGCGTGGGTAGCACGAGCCTGGCGGTGAACCTCGGCTGTGTGCTGGCCGCCGATCAGCGCAATTCGGTGGTGCTCGTCGATCTCGACCTCGCCCTGGGCGACGCCGACATCTTCCTCGACACCATTCCCGACTATACGCTGGTCGATGTGGCGCAGAACATCACGCGCCTCGACTTCACGCTCCTCAAGCGATCGCTCACGAAGCACGCCTCGGGCCTGTACCTGTTGCCCCGTCCGGTGCAACTGCAGGACACCTCGCACATCACGCCCGAGGATCTGACTCGCGTGCTCGGCCTGCTCAAGGCGACGTTCACGCACATGATCATCGACCTGTCGAAGAGCTACACGCCGATTGACATGGTGGCGATGCAGGCGTCGAAGCACGTGCTGCTCGTATCGCAACTCGACTTGCCCTGCTTGCGCAATGTCGTGCGATTGATGATGTCGTTCAACGAAGTGGACGGCCTGAAGGACAAGACCAAGGTGGTCGTCAACCGCGTCGGTCTCGACAGCGGACCCATCAGCCTGAAGAAGGCCCAGGAAACGATGGGCCGCGAAATCTTCTGGCAGTTGCCGAACGACTATCGCACGATGGTCGACGTGCGCAACAACGGCGTGCCGCTGATTGAGCAGGCCCCGAGGGCGAGCATCACCCAGGCGATTGTCACGCTCGCCGAGGCGCTCTCCGGCGAAGAAAAATCGGACCGGCTTCGCGACAATCCCGATCCGAATGCCGCCCCGGCGACAGCCACCAAGAGCGGTGGCGGTTGGCTCGGCTTTCTCAGCAAGAGCGGCAAAGCGAAGAAATAGCCGAAAGGCCTATCGCTCCCGCCGCAAGTGCCCGGCGGTCGACTGAAAGTACTTCGTCCGGCGGGTCTGCACGACCTCGCCGCTCTCCTGCTGGTGCCGTTGCAAGTCTTCGAGATTCGCCTGGCACAAGCGGCAGGAGATCTTTTCCAAGTGGAAGGCGATGTAGTCGGCATGTTCGCTGTCGAGCACGCCCAGCAGATAGCTGCCGAGCTGCTCACGCGTCGGACAACTGAGCCGGTGCCGACGCCAGATCTCTCCGACCGAATGCAGCCCCGCGTCCCGCCGGCCGTTGATGATCGCCAGCTGCTTCAGCAGGTCTGGATTGGCCCGGATCGCACTCTCGATCGTGCTCATCTCGGCCGCCGAAAGCACTTCGTCGAGATACGCTTCGAGATCGGCGGAGGTGATGCGAGGGGCCATGTCAGTCGCTGGGCTTAGGTTTTTGCAATAACAGCCGAAAATCACCAACTCAATCCCCTCTCCCTTCGGGAGAGGGCCAGGGGGGAGGGAAGCGTGCAACGCAACACCGCCTCGCCTCCGCTCATCGCCAGCAGCGTGAGTGACCACTCACTCCCCGCCGAGCGAAAACTCCGCTCCTCAGCCCCCCGCCGTCGCGTGGGCGGCGATGGTCTCTTCGAACGGCTGAATCACGACGAAACCGCTGCCGTTGAATTCCATCTGAATCGATTCGCCGCTTCCCCGGCCGATCAGCGTCTTGAACGAAATGTCGGTGCGGAATTCCGGCTGCAGCGTGCCCGACCAGGCAATCGTCGCGTTCGGATCGGTTCGCACCGGCTGGCCAGGGGTGACCATCAGGGTGAGCGGTTCGTGATGCGTGGTGATCGCCGCCATGCCGACTCCTTCGAGCCGCACGTTGAAGAGCCCGCCGGCGATCACCGCCGAAAGCTTCTTCATCATCGTGATGTCCCACTTCAGCGACGGCTCGAACGCCAGCAGGTCGTTGCCGTTCACGTAGAGCGATTCACCCTGCAATTGCAGGATCTGAATGCTCTTCCCCTCGTCGGCCAGGTACATCCGTCCAACTCCGGTCGCCTTGGTCAGCCTGGTGCCTTCGCCGGTGACCGCCCGCTTCAGGAACTTGCCGATTCCGTGCTCCAGCATCCCCTCGCGCTCGAACTTGATCTGGCCGACGTACGCCTTCATGGCGCCCGTCTTCATCCAGACCATCGAGTTGTTGAGGTTCACCTCGAGCATTCGCGGGCTTTCGAGCTCGAAGAGCCCATGCTGGCGATCCTGTTGCTGCGTCTTGTTGACGAACTCGTGGAGGGTGTAGCGCGACATGGATGATCCTGTACTGTTAAGCAAGCTCGGGCGAAATGACGAATGACGAAGCACGAATGACCAATGGATACTTCGGCGACCTGATTGATAATTCGGATTTGGTCACTCGTCATTCGCCCTCATACAACTCCGGAAACACCTCTGCCGACAGTTCCTGTTTCTTCACCAGCGATCGCAGGCGGGCGATGAAATCGAACTTGTAGTTCGCCACCTGTTGTTCGGTCAGGCCGAGTTCTTCGGCCACGTCCTTGTTCGCCCAGCCGCGGACGAACAGCAGCTCCGCGCACCGGAGCTTGGTCCATTCCCCCTTCTGCCGCCAGCGCTGGATCTGCTCGTTCAGGGCATCGACCAGGGCCTTCTCTTCGAGTTTCTTTCGCTCGCCGCTGCGGGCGATGCTGCTGGCGCCTCTCCCCTGCCCCGGCAACTGCCAGTCACCGGAGGTGTCGGAGGCTGTCGACATGGGCACCGCAGGTCGGCGACCCTCTCGACGCAGGTGGTCGGTCAGTTTGTAGGCGCAGATCGAGAACAGATAGCTCTCGAGCGGCCGCTTGCCGTCGAAGTTCGGCAGGCTGTTGAGAAAGCCGAGGAACGATTCCTGAACGATGTCTTCGCTCGGGCCGCGCCGGCCAATGCGGCTTTCGACGAAGGCCAAAAGCCGACCCTCGTAACGGGCGATCAGGTCGTTCCAAGCCTCGTCGTCCCCCTGACGAATGCGGGCGATCAGAAGCGAGTCGGCTTGCGAAGCGGTCATACCTCTGGACGCTTCCCGGAACGTGCGATGAGCGGCTTGGGAGTCTGGTTCCCTCTCCCCTTGGGAGAGCGTCAGGGTGAGAGAGGTATGAGCCGCGACTTGCTCTGCGAAGCAGAATGAGCTGAGATCTGTGAGCCTTTCTCAACCCAGCCCTCTCTCAAAGGAGAGGGAGCGGAGAGGGCGGGCAAGCTGGAAGCTTGCCCTACGGTCACATCCACACCACCCAGCGGGCGGCAACGACTCCCACACCAACGATGGCTAGTATCGCCGCCGCCGTTAGGAACTGCAAGCGTCCCGTGTAGTAGCCTCGCGTTGCATTGTCGAGGCGGAAATAGCCGAACACCACGCTCAGCAGCGACAGCAACGCAAACGATCCCAGGCCAACTTGAGACAGGCGGCTATAGCGCGTGACCTGCGCCCAGCGCTGGTCGAGTTCGCTGCGAAACTCCGGTGTGAATTCCAGCAGGCCGTGCACCTGGTGCATGGGACCGATCGAAACCACGATCTGCTCGTGGTAGATGTTCTCGGGCTTGAGCAAACGCGTACGAATGGTTTTGGCGTCGTAACGGATGAACTGAGTCGCGAACGACTGCCCCAAGTGCTCGGCGATGTACTCGTTGGTCGCCTCGACAAGCTGGTTGTCGAACTCCCGCCAGCAGTCCTGGGCCCGCGCAAAGGGACCGGACGAAACGGCCGTCGTGTGAAGCTCGCCGACGTGCATCGGCGGAGCTTCCACCCAGCTCGGCCGTCCAGGCGGGATGATGACTCCCTCCGGCGCCGTTTCGATCTCAATTGCGTCGCTCGATTCGACCACCGTCTTTGCAGACGGGGTGAGCTCGGCTGCGGAAGCACTGCCGCCATCTTCAGCCGATTCCTTTTCAGCCACCTTCGCGCCCGGTTTGTACGGATCGGAGTCGCTCGCCGACGAAGGAGCGGAATCAGGAATGTCAGCTTCCTTCGAATCGGCCTTGGCGTCGCCGCTTTCCGTATTTTGCTCTCCGCTTTCGGCCTTCGCCTCGCCGCTATCCGCCCAAGCATTGGCCGAGCAGACGCCCGCGAACACGACCGTACCGACCAGCACGCAGAGCGTTCCGACTGCCCCGCGCCACACGGGAGCGAGCTGACGGCAGACCACCAGCGGCCAGGCGCCAAACGCCATGCAGCCCAGCAATCCAATCACGGTGACAACCAACCACATGACGCTCACCTTGCCTCCTGAAAACGCTGCCGCATCGCGGCCCGTTCCTGCTTGTTCAACCACGGGGACGAAAGCTGCACGGCGATGGCAGTCGCCACGGGCAGGAAATATCCCCACGGACCAGGGAACGGCCAGATCTGCATCCAGATCAGGCCAATCACGCCGGTCGTAATGAGCCGACCCACCACCAGGCGAGAGCTCCGCAGTGGATCGGTTTGTTTCCACCAGCCGACCGTGCCAAACACGGCGCCAAAGAACGCCAGGTAGGCGGGGAGCAGCGGGGCTCCAGTCCCCGACTCGAGCATGCCTCGCTGCCAGCGTGGATAGCGGGCAACTTCGCTGTCGAGCATGGTCACCATGTCGACCATCAGATACTGGCTGAGGCTAAACGCCACGAGCGCCAGCAACATGCCGACCACGAGCATCGCAAAACGCCGGCGGATTTGTTCCCCGGACGAGCTTTCCATGAATTTGCCGGCAACGAGGACGGCCCAAGCGCACATCGTCGTGACCAGCCACAGCCAGACCCCTCCGCCAATCGTCGACATGCTGCCGTCGATCGGGTTGTTGGTCAGGACCAGCATGATGACGGTCAGCACCGCCGAATTCAGCGCCGCCGCCAGCATCGACCCGCTCAGTTCCGCGGCCCGATCACCAAAGGTGCGCATCCGCAGCGCCGCCCGACCTTGCTGCTCGGCGGAGAGCGTGCGCCAGCCTTCGCTGCGATATTGAGGCGTCGGCCCAACCGCCACAGCGGCGGGCGAAGCGTTGAGCGTGTCAGCAACCATCCGAATTCCCAGGTACACCACGTAAACGGCGGCGAGCGTCAGCGCCAGCGGAACCAGCCAGGCGGCGTGGAACACGCCCAGCAGCAATACGCCGACGAGAACGACGATCTTGATCGGCATCGCCATCGGGCCGGTGTTCCACCAACCGGAAAGCCTCGACCAGTTCTCTTTAAAGGCTTTCGCGATCGGCTCTTCATTCTTGGCATTTCGCGCCAAAACAACGCGCGGCGGAGGAGCGCCGTTCTTGACCGAACGTGGATTGACCACCGGACGGACGGGACCCATCAGGATTTCGCGTTCGTCGTCGCCGATGTAGATCGGCGGCGTGCGAAACTCCGCTTCACGGCGCTGCGCGCGTGCGGCGCCCACGGAAGCCACGGGAGTGACGACGGCCGCAACCGGCTGAGCCATTCCCGGAACCGGCAGCAGCTCGACGAGCTCCGAAACGTCGTGAAAACGCTTCTCGGGGTCCTTCTGCATGGCTCGCTGGATCAGCGAACGATATTCGGCGGGGACAGCCGACAGGTCAGGATCGGCTGTCAGGTGTTTCATGATGATCTCCTGGCTGCTCTCCCCCTCGAAGGGAACCCGGCCGGTGATCATTTCGTACAGGACGATGCCCAGGGCGTAGATGTCGATCTCTTTGCCGTACGAGCCCTTGCCGATTTCGGGGGCCATGTAGTGGAACGTGCCGACGCTCTCCGTCTGACCGCTCCGCCGGCTGCAGGAGATGAACTTCGAGAGGCCGTAGTCGCCAATCTTGACGATGCCGCTGTCTTCGAAAATGTTGCCCGGCTTCAGGTCACGGTGCACGATGCCGTGATCGTGCAGGTAGCGCACCCCAGCGGCCACGCCGCGGAACCAGTGATCGACCTCTTCGAGCGGCAGGCCGGTCGGATTGCGGTCGATGACGTCTTTCAGGCTTTCGCCCGCGACGTATTCCATCACGACCCAGGCTTCTCCCTGGTCGTCGTAACGGACGTCGTACAGGTCGATCAGATTGATGTGCTTCAGGTTGAGGCACTGGCCGACGCCGCGCAGCTCGACATCGAGGTTCCGCTCAACGTGCTTGAGCGCAACTTCTTTGCCGGCATCGCTAGTCGCAAAGTAGACCTCGCCGAAACCACCCCGGCCGATGCCACGCTTGATCGTGTATCCGTCGAGCGGCCGCGAGCCACTGGCATAGAGAAACTTCATGACACCCCCGCGAGGAGCGGCAGGCGGAGAAAAGTCGTTGGGCGATCCGCCCTGTTGCGGGACGCCTGCTTCTAAAGTAGCGGCATCTCGAATCATTTGTCCAGTTTCCCCTGCTGGGCGCCATGTCGTCGCACAGCCCTAAGTTCGGCAAATCGGCTGGAAGATCATCCATCAGCCTAGACACTCGCCGGGCTTAAGGGTTTTCGTTGTCAGCTTGTTTTTCTTGGAAAGTTTCATCTGGTTTTCGCCAGATTGCGCTTAACCCCGGATGGTTATGGGCTTTACCGCAAGCGAAACCAACGGATAACACCCCCGCAATCGCCAGTTTTTCAGCGGCCAAACCGAGGGCTCCGGAATTGTGTCGCTAGCGGGTGCTCCTAGCCCTAGCGCCTCGACCCTCAAACTCTGGCGTCATCCTCCCCTGCTCTCTGCTCTCTGCTCTCTGAACTCTCCTCTCTGTGCTCTACCTGGAAGCAATCCTCCTGCCGCCTTTCTCCGGGGCGTGTTACGCCCCGGCTGCGGGGTCAGGCGAGGGGCTCAAGGCTCACGGTAAAGTCGGTACCCACGATGCGCGAGGTTGGTTCCACCGGACCGCGCGAGGTGTGCAGCTGACCGTCGATTTCGATTGATTCCATGGCCCGGCAGAAGAGCTTGCCGTCGTTGCGATAGAGGACCACATCGCCCGACCAGTCGCGGCAGACGACGTGGTTCTGCCGTTTCGGGCCCAGGACGCACGACTCAGCCATCAGCAGGATCGCGTCCGCGAAGGGCTGAGTCCGATGCCGGCTGACGATCTCGAGCCGGGCGGACGCACTGAGAGCGTGTGGTTTGCGAAAACGCAGCCGGACGGCGGTTCCGAGTTCGATTTCTGCGCCATCCGTGAGGAGGGCGGCGGATGAGATCGGCTTGCCGCTGAGGTTAACCGGGCCGGCGAGAGGCTCGATCAGATAGCCTTCGCCTTGGCGGACGATCTTCACATGCTGCCGGGAAATGTCGGCTTGAACGGGAATATCGGCCCGGCCGGCGGGACCCGCCTGGCCAATGACGACTTCGTCTCCGAGGCAGACCAGGTAGCCGCCGACCGCGTCGATCCACATCAGGAATCGCGGCGAACGCCGGTGGGGAGCTTCGTCGCGCCTTTGATCCGCTGTCGGAACCCCCAGAGCTCCGTTCCAGGGCGTCGTCAGGCCGAGCCGCTGGGAATCGGGCACTTTGGCGCCGACCTGGCTCCAGGCCTTGCGCCGGGCCTCACGCGACACGCGACATTGAGGGGCGAGTTCCAGAACCTCATCCGCCCGCCGGAGGACCTCCGTCCAGTCTTCGGCGGCCATGGCGCGATGGAGCTGCTCGTGGAGAGTCCGATAGCGTTCTCCCTTTTGCCGGCAGAGCTCTCGCTGCTCATCGAGTTGCTTCAAGTCCGGGCGAAGCTGCGCCGCGGCGGCGAGTTGCGTTTCGCAGTCCGAAAACTTGCCTCGCTGGGCCAGCTTTTGGGCTGACTCGACCCGGCGGGCCACTTCGCGCAGTTCCTGCACCGCCGAAGCGGCCAGGTTGCGGCGGTGGAGCGAATCGAGCAGCGTCCCGGCCCCAGACACATCGCCAGCCTGAAGGTGTTTGACGGCGGCGGCGATCACGACATCGACAATCGCCTGCTGCGATTGCAGCCAGCCGGTCGATTCTCCCTGCAACTGCCGGGCGGCTTCGAGGTCGCGCCACGCCGCCTGCCAATCTCCCGTGCGTGCTTTTTCAACGCCCCGCTGGCCGATCCGGCCGGCCACTTCGCCGAGCATCTGCTGAGCGGGAAGGTAGGACGGCAGATCCCCCTCCTGCAGCATTCGGCTGGCCTCTTCAAGTCTCCCGTCGTCCAGGGCGACTTGAGCCTGCCGCAGTTTGTATCGCCAGGCTTGAAACATGAAACCCATTGCTCGCCATGAAAAAGGGAACGCAGAACTGCGTTCCCTATCGTAGAGAGGCCCTTGGCCTACGAAAATGACGAATGACGAAGCCCGAATGACCAATGAAGCAAGTTACCTCATTGGTCATTCGTCATTGAAGCATTCGTCATTCTCTGCGCGGGCAGGCTGGAAGCCTACCCTACGCACCTTAGTCGAGCTTCACAACCGTTTCGGTTTCGTGCTTGTCCGACTGCTGGAAGTACGCGGTGATCTGCTCGGTGATGTTCGACGTCTCGGTCTCGTCCAGGTCGATCTGTCCTGGGTACGAGGTCTCGGCGTTCACCAGCTTCTCGGCTACGTCAATCCGGGCTCCGATGTCTTTCACCAGGTCGCGGGTGCGGGCCAGGTGGCTGTCATCGAAGTTGATTTCGCTGGTCGACTGAGCCACGCGGACCATCTCCAGCCGGGCTTCCATGTTGGCGACATCGACTTCGAGCTGCTGGCGAGCGGCTTGCATCGCCTTCAGCTTCTCGCGGCCAGCCGACAGGCCCCGCTCGCGGGCAGCCAGCACCTGCTGGAGCTTCTCGAATGTCGACGACTTCACCTTGAACTGCTCAAAGCGGCGGGCGAGGTCGTTTTCGACCTGCTTTTCCGTGTAGCTCTTGCCGGCATACACGAATTCGCTGCCACCCTGCTTCAGGTCGCGGGTCAGCCGTTCGATGTCCGACTTGCTCTTGGCCAGCTGACGCTCGGCAACGTCGATCTGCTCGCGCAGATTGCTGACTTCGACCTCTTCCTTAGCGATCAGGTGCATGTTGCGCTGCACCTCGGGATCGAGATCCTTGATCATCCGCTTGGCCCGTTCGATTTCGAACGTGACCGGAATGCTGTTGTGGACCGAGTCGCGGACCCAGCCGGTCGTCGTGCCGACGTAGCTCGCCGCATCCCGGCCAAAGAACAAGCCGAGCAGAAGCAGCACGGCTCCACCAATCGCAATCCCCTTTTTCACCATCTGACTGCCCTCCGTTGTCTCGGCTTCGCCTTGGATCAGCCTCGAACTATGAAAACCAAATGCGGAACAAGGCCCGCGCAATTTCGCGGTCATAGGGAGTCTTTCGCCGCGATAGGCAAACTCTTGGCTGGGAAGGGAAAATAATTTCAAGTTTCCCCGCGGAGGCGCGGGCAAGACCCGAGCGGACCGTTCCTGAGAGTTGCGGATGTACACGGGCGGCCGGATGTCGCAGCCGATAAATGCCCGGCGAGCGGCCGACTGCCAGATTCGTGAGCGCCCGGCGAGTGGGTCGCCAAATCGGCAGCGGGCCTGCGCAACCGGTCCAGCCGTTATCTTGCGACCCGAACGACTTACGGTGATCGGCGGCTAAGCCGCGTGCCGTTCTAAAGTGAGACGGCTGGTGTCGCATTCTGAGGACGAATCGGCTACAAACCGTTATCACCGTTCAACGTACAGGCGGCCGAGATCGCACGCAAAAGCTAACTCTCCACAGCCTTTAGAGGCTACGCAGCGGATCGTGCAGTCACGGATGGCACGACGGTTGCTCTCTGTTCCGTCACAACAGAGACGACCGCACCCAATGAGGCACTTCCAAGGAAAGGGTGTCCGCCATGATCCCGAACGCTTCCAACAAAGTCGAAACCCGCGAGCCGGCTTCCCAACAGGAAGTTAGCGTCGTTTACGACGCCACCAACTCGGCCTGGGTGAAGTTTAACGACGAGCTGGACACCCAACTGGTCGCGATGGAAGAGCGGTTTCGCCCTTATTGGACGATGCGAGCCGTCCGAGCCAGCGTCGGCCGCTGAGTCTAGAAATGTTGCACGGCTGCCTCGTACAAGGCAGCCAGCGAGTCCCTACTTGAGAACGTCGCATTCGCGACGTTCTTTTTTTGAACATGCCGAATCCTTGCTCGGCAATCTTCGGAGGACGGGCGACCGCAGTTATTCACTCGGGTTTCACAGCGGTCCCTGCTCTGCCCTTCCTCATGAGCAGGAGCCCGACAATGGTAAGTCCAACGCCCGCGACCAGGGCCTTGGACACCGCCTCTTGAAAGATCAGCACTCCGGCCACGGCGGCCATCGTCGCCTGGGTGGCATTGAGCGCGTTCACGTAGACCACGTTGGTCAACTGCAAAGACTTGGTGAGCGCCACGAAGGCAATCGCGTTGCAAATCCCCGCGCCGAGCATGATCCACCAATCGCTGGTTGACGTCGCAACCATGCCGCTCCAGCCGATGCGGAGGAAGCTCACACTCCCCAAGCTAACGAGGCCCATGATCGACACGGTAAAGAGGGTCACGGGCAACGAAGCGTGTCTGCTGACGCTCCAACGAATCACGACATTCAAAACGGAGTAGGCCAACCCCGATCCCCCAGCCGCTGCAACGCCGGCGACCAAGGACCACGGGTTCGACGCGACCGGAGCGAGCGATCGGCGAGCATCGTCCGCTCCCAGCGAGAGCACTGCCATCGCTACAAGCAGAACACTCACCGCGACACCCATCCGAGTCGATACCGGTTCGCCAAGGAAAATTCGTCCTAAAATCGAAGCGCAAACGATCATGCCCCCGAGCGTCAGTGGAACCGTCAAAGCCATTCCAATCTGACCCAGGGCCCACTGGAACGAGACGTTCCCTAGCAATTGGCCGCACAGGCCAGCCGCCGCGATGGCGACGAGCACTCTCGCCCGCGGCATCAGCCGCACGCCGTTGCGATAGTGCAGCAACATCCACGGGATCATGCACCCCACGGTGGGAACTGCCTTGACCGCCGAGACCCAGACCGGGTCGAGATCGTGCACCGCCCGCAGACATGCGTTTGCGGCGGTATAGACGGCAGCGGATACGAGCCCACAGAGGGTGCCGAACACGACCGGGTCGATGACGCCGTAGCGAGTCGGCTGAGTGGGCGGATAGAGGGTTGGATTCACAGCGGCGGGCCGGCCAAGGTGGGAAAGCCCCATTGTAGACACGCCAGGCGGAGAAGCCAGGAGGAGACCGAGTTGCGTTGGTTCCAATTCTTTCTTGGTGGACAGGAACCGTGAGTTTTCGGTATCGTTTTCAGCCTCCTACTATGTCCACCGAACCCCTTCTCAGACCGGGACTTTGTAATGCTCCGTCGATCGCGATCGCTGATTTTGCTGGTTTCCGCCACGGTGTCACTTGGATTCGCAATAGGCTGCAACCCTGGCGAAGCGATCCAGCAGGCGCAGAATGCCGCGAAGCGGGAAGACGTGATGCGCCATCTCAAAGAGCTGGGTCTCGCCTATCACAACTACCATGACGCCCACTGGGAAAGTGGAACGGGGAAGGGGGCGCCCGAGAGTTGGGAGCACCTTCAAGAGGCCGGACTCAGCGGCGAGGCCCGACAGACGCTTGAGCGCGAGGGCTACAAGCTCGTGCTAGGACTCGAATTCTCGCAAGCGACGATCGGCACATCGAACTTTATGATTGCCTATCCCGCAAATCCCACGGGTGAGCGTTTTCTCGTCGGCATGATGGATGGCAGCGCACGAAGCGTGGATCGAACGGAGTTCGACGAACTGCGCAATATGCAGCAACCGCTCTTGGCTGAAGCGATCGTCATCGAACCGCCAGCCGGAGCGTCGGCCTCATCTTCGGCGACGGGCGCAACCGCCCCCAATCCGAATGTCCCTCCGCCCCCGCCGAGCGGATCGTAGCGGACAGGCCGATCGGCAGGTGCTATCCTGGCGGCGAACCATCCGTTCGTCCGCCGCTGGGAGACCAAGTGACCGCCATTCACACCCGCCTTGCCCGGCTGCTCGTCGAGCGCCGGCTGAAAGTTGTTTTCGCCGAGAGCTGTACCGCCGGACTCGCGTCGGCCACCCTCGCCAAGGTTCCGGGCATTTCCAACCATCACTGTGGCGGCATGGTGGTCTATCGCAACGAGACGAAGCAGCAGTACCTGGGCATTTCGGCCCGCCTGCTGGCCCAGCACGATGCCGTGAGCGAGCGAATCGCCCGCGAAATGGCCCAGCGGATTCTGAAGCTGACCCCGGAGGCCGACTACGCCGCGGCGGTCACCGGCCACTTGGGACCGAACGCCCCCGAAGGAAAGGACGGCCTCGTCTACATCGCAATCGCCCGGCGAGCGAAACGCCTCGAGTGCTCCATCGAGTCCATCCGCTGCTCAGCCGCCGACAATCGTGCAATGCGGCAAAAGAAGGTCTCCCTCGCCGTGCTCGAGCAACTTGCGGCGAAGATCGAATCCACAGCCGGGCGGTAACACCGCCCGGAGAACGGCCGTTAGAGAGAATTCACGCCAATCGAGTCTCGGCCTGGCGTACCCGGGCTTCACTGGCGCGAAGTCAAAAACCGCCGCCAAGGCACCCCAATCGCCATTCCCGCCACCAGGCCGACCGCGTGGGCCACGTTGGCCACCCGCCCACCAAACAACCGTCCCAGCGTGGGCTCAAATGCCGGAACTTCGGTTGCGATGCACAGCACGAACCAAACCAGCAGCATGAAGACCGTCACCTGATCCAAGTGCAGTCCCGAATTTGGGTCGTATGTCGCTCTCATCCAAGCGAAGCCAAACAGTCCATAGATCACTCCGGACATGCCGCCGAAATTGGGATGCACCGCCGCCGCTTGGGCGATATTCGATAACCCGGCGAGAACCAGAACCAACAACAGCATTCGCAGGGTGCCATAGCGCGTTTCGATTTGCCCACCGAACGAGTACAGCATCACCATGTTGAAGATCAGGTGAGTGAGGCCCATATGGATAAGCATCGGTGTGAATATCCGCCAGACCTCGCCGCGCCGAATGTTGTACCAGGTGACGCTCCTTTCGATCCGCTCGCGCAACTCGTCGGGTGTGGCTGGGCTGCTGTCGATCCTGAGTCGCCCCGTCCGTATGAGTTCCAAGGCCTGCGAATGATCGCTGAATTGCAGACCTCGCATCACGGCGCTGCGCGAGTTCTGGCCAAAATTGCTCATCAAGGAAACCACGACACAGAGCCCGATGAGCACCATCGTCAGCGGGCTGCGGCGCGTGGCAACGCCTGATGCGGCGCCCCACTTATCGCGCATCTGCACCTGCTGCCGGCGGGCTTGCTCGCGCTTGGCTTCACGCTCACGCTGCAAGACGCCGGCTTTCTTTTCGGCTTCTGCGTAGCGCTCGTTGGTTGGATCGGCCGAGAATTCACCGAGTGCCGTCCGGGCCGATGTCAGGTTGTCTTCGTCCCGCACCCAGATTTGCCAGCCGACGCCTCCTTGCTCGGCGATGGCGTCAATGTTTTGAGTCAGCAGCCAGGCGACAAAACGCCGTGCGTCCTTCTCACTCGTCAGTTGGCCGACTTGTCGCATGGTTGGTTTCGACGATTTCTACTTGCCTGTTGTCCGCACGCGATGTGCGCAGACTGTCGTACGTTGGGCCGCGATCGGTGAACGCCAACCGCACTTGGAATTTGCGGACGATTCCTATTGATTGCCGATGCCCAATGCCCGCAACTGCCCCGATTCCAGCAGCGTCTGGGCCTTCTCCACTTCCGCGTAGTAGTCGCGTCGAACCAGCAGGCGGGCTGCCGCTTCGTCGAAGACGCCGATCACTTCGCGATGCAATTGCAGCGCCGAGGCGGTGACCTGGGCTGTGATCGGACCTTCGACCGTATCGCGCACCGCCAAGGCCTTGTGTGGACCAAAGGCGAGCAGCAGGCAGCGGCGGGATTCCAGGATCGTGCCGACACCCATCGTCACAGCCAGACGAGGAACCTTGTCCTCGCCACCGAAGAAGCGGGCGTTGTCGCGGATGGTTTCACTTGCGAGGGTCTTCAGGCGAGTCCGACTGCCAAGCGATGAACCGGGTTCATTGAAGGCGATGTGTCCGTCCGATCCGATGCCCAGCACTTGCAGATCGATACCGCCGGCGTCCTTGATTTGCTGCTCGTAGTTGCGACAGTGGACCTCGAAGTCGAGCGCCCGACCGTCGGGCACGTGCGTGTGTTTCGGGTCGATATTGATGTGGTCGAACAGGCTCTGCTGCATGAAGTAGCGGTAGCTCTGCGGGTGGCTGGCCGGCAGGCCGACGTACTCGTCCAGATTGAACGTCGTGACCTGAGAGAAGTCGAGTCCTTCTTCTTTGTGCAGGCGAATCAGCTCGCGATAAACGCCCAGCGGCGTGCTGCCCGTGGCCAGGCCCAAGACACAGTCCGGTTTGCGACGCACCAGTTCAGCGACGAACCTCGCCGCCCGCCGGCTGGCCTCTTCGGCATTGGATTCGATGATGACCCGCAAGGCTGACTCCCTGACAAGCTGTGACCGTCGGTTGGTTGGTAGCAGGTCGCAGCAAGTAGTCGTTACTTTCTGCGAAGTGTCCTGGCTGCTTTAGTTTAGCCGCTCTAGCCGATTTAGCCCACGGGCCGTAGCGACTGTCGGCTCGGCCCCGAGCGTTTATGCTGGTGGCCATGCAACTGCCACCCGACAAGCCGCTGGTGCTCGATATTGGCGGCGAGGGACGCCACCCGCAGGCCTGGAATCTCAATCGCAGTCGTGTGAAGACGTGCGGGCCCGACGCCGGCCAGCCGATTCCTCGCCATCTGGCGGGCAGGGCCGACCAGATTCCGCTCCCCGATGCGAGCGTCGATGAGATTATCGTCGAGAGAACGCCCCTTTCGCGGGCCGCCCTGCTCGAAATCCGACGAGTTTTGGTTCCAGGCGGATCTCTGACCTTGCGGCATGCCATTCCGCCTCGCATCGACCCGCATGCGCTTGCCCGACAGACGCTCGGACAGGCTGGCGAAACCGAGTATGTCACCGTGGCCGCTCGCGTCCTCCAGCAGACCCGTTTCGTGCTGGCATAGCCGGGGTCGCAAGTGCTGGCGGGCCATTTATTTGACTTGCGGGAAGCGTCGGTCCAAGATGGCGGGACCGGCGAGCGATTTTCGGCAATATCCCCCGCCAGCCAGCGAAATACTCGCGATTATTTACTTGTCGTACTCCCACTTCAGGGAGGGTCTGGTCATGCTGCACGTTTTCACGATTTGCGCGGTTGCTGGGGGAACCATCTTGCTCTGTCAGATGGCGCTCACCCTCATCGGAATCGGTGTGGATTCCGTGGACAGCCCCGAGGATCTCGGCGGCGCGACGGATCATCCGTTGGATGGTTCCGGCGATGTCAGTGAGATGAGCCCGGACGGCCATCATGCGGCATGGTTCTTCAGTGTGCTGTCCTTCCGATCGCTCGTCGCGGCCACGACGTTCTTCGGGCTGGGGGGGCTGGCTGCCGACGCCGCCGAGCTGCGCCCGGCGGCTCAGTGGATCCTGGCGCTCGCGGCGGGCGGTGGAGCGATGTACGGAGTCGCCTGGTTGCTCCAATCGATGCGCCGCCTGGCATCGGACGGCACCGTTCGGATCGAACGCGCCATCGGCCAGCAGGCCATCGTCTATGTGCCGATCGCGCCGCACCAAAAGCGAGCGGGAAAGGTGCATCTGAAACTGCAAGACCGGCTGGTGGAGTACGAAGCGGTCACCTCGGCCGAAGAAGCGTTGCCCACGGGAGCCCGAGTCCGTGTGGTCGGACTGATCGGCAGTCGGCTGCAGGTCGAACCATTGCCTGAACATCAGGCGGTTGCCTCCTAGCCGAAGGCGGCTCACGAATCTGCTTTTTAACTTCTCTTTTCTCTTTGCGACCCATCTAACGTTCGGAGTGTTGATCGATGCCTCTAACTGCACTTCCCTTGGCCGACCTGATGGGTGTGGCCATGTACACCGCGGCCATGGTGGGCGCCGGCCTCGTCGTGGTCTTCCTCGTGTTGGCCATCCTGCTGAAGTATTACAAACGCTGCCCGAGCAACCGGGTGCTGGTGATCTTCGGGCGCACGGGCAAGGGGCAAGCCAGCCGAACCATTCACGGCGGCGCCGCCTTTGTCTGGCCGGTGATTCAGGACTATGCCTACCTGAGCCTGGAGCCGATTCAAATCGAAGTCCCGCTTCGCGGCGCCCTCTCGGCCGAGAACATTCGTGTCAACGTTCCGAGCGTGTTCACCGTTGCCATCGATACCAAGCCCGAAGTGATGGCCAACGCCGCCGTCCGCTTGCTGGGTCTGCCGGTGCAGAGCATCCGGAAGCAGGCTGAGGAGATCATCTTCGGTCAGCTGCGCCAGGTGATTGCTTCGATGCACATCGAGGAGATCAACCGCGACCGCGATAAGTTCCTGGAACACATCCAGCACTCGCTCGAGCCCGAGTTGAACAAGATCGGTTTGCAGCTGATCAACGTGAACATCACCGATATCACCGACGAGTCGGGGTATATCGACGCGATTGGTCAGAAAGCCGCTTCGCTTGCCATCCAGCAGGCTCGTGGCGACGTCGCCGACAACGAGAAGATGGGTGAAACTCGCGTCGCCTCGGCTGAGCGCGATAAGAGCATCCAGGTGGCCGCCGCACGCAAGGAGCAGGCGATCGGAACCCGCGCTGCGCAGCGCGATCAGGCGGTCAGCGTCGCCTCGCTGGAAAAAGACCAACTCATTGCCGAGAAGTCGGCGTCCTTCGAGGCGGAAGCGCAGACCAAAGACTCCGAGCGTCAGATGCGTATCCAGGTCGCGGAAGCCAATGCGGCCGCCATCTCGGGCGAAAACCAGTCGGCCGCGATGATTGCAGCCTCACAGGCGGAACTGGCGGTGAAGAAGGCCGAAGCCTACGAGCGCGGTGAAGCCCGCCGCAAACAGGCGGAGGCGGCCGTGCTCGAGATCCAAAACCGGGCAATGGCTAAAGCGGCTCTCGCCGAGGCGGAACGGGTCGAAGCCGAACAGCGCGCCGCGCTCGAAGCTCCCGCCAAGGCCCAAAAGGCTCGGATGATCGTCGACGCCGAAGCCGCCGCCGAGCAGCGCATGCTCGCAGCCAAGGCTGAGGCGGAAGCGATCTACCTGAAGCTGGAAGCCGAGGCTCGCGGTCAGTACGAGATCCTGGCGAAGAAGGGTGAAGGTCTGAAGCAGATCGTCGAAGCCTGCGGCGGCGCCAATCAGGCGTTCCAGATGCTCATGCTCGAACACCTCGACAACCTGGCGGACGCTTCGGCTCGGGCGATCTCGAACATCAAGTTCGACAAGGTCGTGGTCTGGGAAAATGGCGGCGCCAATGGCCGCAGCACGACGGCCGACTTCCTGAGTGGCATGGCAAAGACATTGCCGCCGATGATGCAAGTGATGAAGGACATCGGTGGCGTGGAATTGCCTGCATCGCTGGTCAAGTTCACGGGGGACGAGGAAGTGACTGTTCGTCCGGAAGAAGGTGTCACGACGAACGGCAAGGCGCCGCTCGCGGCCGCGGTGAGCAAGGACTCCTAGTCCCGAAGTTCCGCGAGTTGCGGGTTCCAGCCGTCCGAGCGATCCAAGAAACGAAAACGCCCCCGGTAATTTGCCGGGGGCGTTTGTATTGCGCGGCAGGTTCCAACTCGGTCGATACGAGAGGAACTGCTTAGAAACGCTCGCGCGTCATGGTGGTGTCGCTACGGCTGGCCATGAACAGACCAGTCCAAACCACAATCAACGCGCCAATGATGGACATAATCCATCCGGCGCCCTGGAACGGTCCGTCCTGCGGATCGAATCCAAACATCCAGGAGACAAAACCACCGAGCAACGAACCGACGATACCAAGCACCATGGTCATCAGGATGCCCATCGGTTGGCGTCCGGGATACAAGAAGCGAGCGATAGCACCGACGATCAGACCGAACACTGCCCAGGCGATAATGGTCGAAATGGTTTCCATAACCTAGTCTCCTCTGCCGATTTGTACGTTCGGGAGCCCGCCGCACACTGCGGCGCAGACCCCCGAGAAAATGGGTCAACGACATTCACCGTGGAAGCAAACCCCGTACCACGGTCGCTCGGCGGTCCTGGGACGAGGGGGACTGGACTCCACCGACGTAGCACGGGGGCGAGCGCAACCTCCCGGCCTCGCCGCTGGGCGTCCGGTGCAGGGCGACCGAATCGGCGAATTGCGCGAAATTGACACCCTTGTCGCTCAGGTAGCTGTTGACGTTTGGGCTGTCCAAGCGTCATACTTATGCGATTGTCCGCATGCTACGCTTGTGATGGATGGCAGGCCGGCTGAGCGGGGTACTACCAATCTTTTCCTTGACCACAAAAAGGGGGTTATGGCGATCGACCGGATTACGACTCGTGTGAACGAGCAGATTCGTATCTCACCACTGCGTGTGATTGGCAGCGACGGTTCTCAGTTGGGCATCCTGTCGGCCGACGATGCGTTGGCTCGCGCCCGGGCTGAGGACTTGGATCTCGTGGAAGTTGCTCCCAACGAGCGACCACCCGTTTGCCGCATCATGGACTTCGGCAAGTACAAGTACGAAAAGAAAAAGAAGTCCCACCAAACCACGCATCAGACGAAGACCAAAGAAATCCGCCTTCGTCCCAAGACCGGCGATCACGATATCGATTTCAAGATCAAGCAGGCGAAGGGCTTCCTGCAGCACAAAGACAAAGTGCAGGTCTCTGTGATCTTCCGCGGTCGCGAACTCGCTCACATCGACGAGGGCCGGAAGGTGATGGATAAGGTGGTCAACGAGCTGCTGGAAGTGGGCAAGCTGGAGTTCCCGCCGCAGCAGCAAGCCAAGCGCATGATTGCCACCTTGATGCCCCGGTAGCTCAAACGCTCCATGCTCTGACAAAAGTGAAAAAGCTCCCAGGCGGAAAGTCGCTGGGAGCTTTTTGCGTTCTTGGACTACGGGTTTTGAGCTAGCGACGGCCCAGGCCATAGTCGTGGCGGCCAAGTGTCTTGTTCGACACGTTGTTATAAACCCGGGCACCCCAATTCGAGCCGTAGGAATACCCGCCGCCGTAGTAACCCGCGCCGTAGCCCGCATAGGCTGGGTAATAGCTTGGGGCAATCATCGCCGGGGTCGAAGCGACGGCCGCAGCTTGCTGAACTCCTTCGGTCGGAGTCGGGCTATAGGAGAACGAACGGTAGCCGGTTCCCGTTTGCGCCACGGCTGGAGTGGGTTCGCCGTACTGTGCGTGAGCCGGCGGCGCGTACTGCACCTGCACGCCACAACTGCAGTTGCCCCCGTACCCGCCTCCATACCCATATCCGCCACCGTGGTGATGACGCCCGTGGCCCGCACTAGCCGCCAGTGGCATGCCCGCCGCCGCAACTAAGATCGCGAGCGCGATTTTCCATCCCGCCTTCATAAGTCACCTCACTGTGAAAGAGCCTTGCCTGGGCCTGCGCCGTCCATTGAAAACGGCTCATCTCAAATTCCCGCGTGCGGCCGATCGGCGGGGAGTCCTTGATCAAAGTTTCCCCGACCGTGCAAATCGCCGCCTTCCACGGTGAAGCGTCCAGCTTTGCACAAGTTGCGCCATCTGCTGAAAACCGAGGCAAACGCCGCCTCACAATCGGGCATTCCACTCGCGACTATCGCTAGCACTTTGTGATGGCGACATTTTGCACACATTCGCAAGGCTCGACGCTGCCTTGCTTTGCATATGCCAGCCGATGGATGGGATAGAGCCACTGCGCGCTTTGGCGCGCGGTTTGACTTAGGCACTCGATCATCAAGCGCAACTGAGTGCGCTCCCGCCTTGGATCGAAGGGAATTCGACCGTGTGGATGACGACCGCTCTATTGCTCGTCGTTGCCGGTGCAACGTCGAGCACTACCCGTGCAGACGCTGCTTCGCCCGCTCCCGCTGTTGCTGGTGATGCCCGGGTCGCCGGATCGACCAATTTCGCCGTGTTCAGCAACTGCTCGGCGCATGACGCCCGCGATGTGGCGGTCCATTGCGAACGCTGGCGCGAGCGATTGCACTCGTTCTGGTGCGGCAGCTCCAAAACTTCGGCCTGGGAACCTCGCTGTCGAATCGTGATCCACGCCACTCGCCGGGATTACCTGGCTGCCGTCGGGACGGGCGCGGTGCAGACGCTGGGAACCTGCTCGATCGAGTTCTCCGGCGCCCGCGTGACGCTTCGCCGGATCGATCTCTTGGGCCAAACCGGAGAGCCCCTCTCGGCCTTGGCCCACGAGATGACTCATGTGATCTTCGCCGACCTGTTCAAGGGCCGGCAGCCGCCCCGCTGGATCGACGAAGGCGTGGCCATCCTCGCCGATGACGAAACCAAGCAGCAGCTTCATCAGCGCGATCTGATCGTCAGCCTCGAACGCCGCTCCGCCTTCCGCTGTGCGGAGCTGCTGACGCTCGACGATTATCCGTCTCGCGAACGCATTCCCGCTTTCTATGGTCAGAGTGCCTCGCTGGTCAGCTTCCTCGCCCGCCGGGACGATCCCTCGCGGTTTGTCACGTTCGTGCAGCGGGCGATGGAGCACGGCTACGACAAAGCCCTCCGCGATGTGTACCACATCAACGGCCTCGCCGAGATGGAAACCCTCTGGCACGCCAGCCACCGCGCGGGGAGCGCCTACAACGGCATGCAGTTGACGCTCGACGCCTCCGACGTGACCCAGGTCACCGCCGGCGCCGAGTAGCAGAACATCCGATCCATAGCCGGAGCGTAGCACGCTCCGGAGAACCACCGAGACACTCTGCCAAGTGAATTCGGTTCGAAGCCGAATGGGTGCCCACGCGTCGCGGCAATCGTTCGCGCCCCCTCGTCCACAACACTCTGCAGTGGATACGCCCTCCGCCCATCTCCGGGAGCTATTAACTCCCGGCCGCAGTCTCCCAGCGCCTCAAGCTCCTACCAAGCGCGCAAAAAAAGACCCGGCCCTCTTGCGAAGGCCGGGTCCCAGGTAGCTCGTAAAAGATCTAGTGATCTCAACGAGGGTGGTGGCTGCCTAAACAGCCCGCCGGCTCTTTAAGCGGCGCCACCTCGGCTGGTACAGACATAACTCACTAGACCACCTCCTTTCCAACTAAGTTGTCCCCGGTTCGATCGCGGCCGAAGAAGCGATCTAGTTCGGGCCCTAGTCCTGCCGTGCTGCGTGGCACGGCCCGTCAATCTCATAATTGTCAGGGGGCACAATTCTGGCAAGAGGAAAATCTGGCCGGTTTTGCGCATTCGACGTTTCTCTCATCCGCCAGTCGTTCTCGTTACTCGTCGAATCGCCGCGGGGAACGCGTTCGGAAAAGGCATTTCGCGCTGGCCGACAGAATAGACCTAGCCAGCCCCCAAAGGTTCGCGCGAAATAAAAAGTTTGGGCCGGAGAGTTCAGAGAGCAGAGCTTAGAGTTCAGACCCAAGAGGCTCGTGGTTCTCGACCAACTCCCGCCGTAATCCCTTATCTCTTGTCCCTTGTCCCTCTCCTCCCTTCCCTCTCCCCCTCTCACGCAAACGCCTCGCGCAGCTCCTGCAGGTGCTTCGGGCACTCTTCCCGCGGATCGCCCTTCTCTTCGTACTCGAGCACGACGTAGCCGCGGTAGTTGGAGTCGCGGAGCAGCTTCGCAATCCGCTTGTAGTCGGTCGGCTGCTTCTTCTTGTCGGGACCGCTCACGACCACTTTCACCTGCACATTCAGCGCATACGGCGCAACCCGCTCCAGCTCGCCGTAGATGTCGTCCGAGTGGAAGTTCCCCGTATCCAGGTTCACGCCGAACCACGGGCTCTGCACGTCCTGCACGAACTTCAGCAAGCCTTCCGCCGTCGCCGTCGGTCCGCCGTGGTTTTCGAGCGCCAGGTGCACGCCCCGCTGCCCCGCGTAGTCGCAGCACTCCTCGATGGCCGACACCATCCGCGAGTGCACCTCCGCCGGCGCCGTTTCCCCCTTGGGCGTATGGCCGGCAAAGACCCGGATCACCGGAGCCCCGAGCGACTGGGCGAAGTCGATCGACTGCTTCAGCGAAGCGATTTGCTTGTCTCGCGCTGGTCCCGGAGCCACGCCGAAGTCGTTCCCCACCGCCGTCCCCGAGACATCCAAGCCCAACCGAAAGCATTGCCGCTTCAGCGAGCGCAGGTAGTCGTGCGTGACGCCCTTGGGAAAGTAGTACGACGTCAATTCGGTCCCCTCGAGGCCGAACTTCGCACAATCATCGACGAAGTCGTTGAGCGTGAGCTGCGGGTTCTCGCCGGTCAGCAAGCTTCGGTAGCTGTAGGCTGCCAGGCTGAACTTGAACTTTGGCTGACCGTTGCGCGCGATCGGCTCGATGGCAGAAAGCGACGAGGTCGCGGCAAGAGTGGCAGCCGAAGCCGCCAGGAAATTGCGGCGAGAAAGAGCAGTCATGGCAAGCTCCGTAGCCGGAGCGTAACCACGCTCCAGAGAATTGCGATTGGACACTCAAGGGACGAAAACGGTCAGCGTAATCGCGCCGCAATGCGATGTCCACTCGCGGTTCTCCGGGAGATGTTATCTCCCGGCTGCGAACCCTTCCCTACTTCCACTCGACCTTCTTCGCCCCTGCCCACAGGTCCTCAATCGCGTAGTACTCGCGCATCGGACCATCGAACAGGTGCACCACGACCGAGCCGTAATCGAGCAATAGCCACTTGCTGTCCTTGTACCCTTCGGTACCCATCCGCGTGTGGCCGAGTTCTTTCTGCAGCACGTCGTCGATCGCGTCCCCCATGGCTCGCAGTTGGCGCTGGCTGGTGCCAGTCGCAACCACGAAGTAGTCGAAGATGGCGGTTTGATCCCGCATGTCGAGCACGACCACGTCCTGGCCGCGATTCTCTTCCGCACTGCGCGCCGCCGCGAGGGCGAGATTGAGGCTGTGCTGGGGATCCGACTGAATTGCCTGGGCGCTTAAGGTGCTGGCCACGAACTCTCCTTTCGAAACAGATAAGAAGCGACTGCGCTTGTCGACCGGCTCAACCTGGCAGAAACCGCGTCGCCGATTTCATTCTACGCACCCCGCGTGCCAAAACTACCGCAAATCCAAGGGGCAGAAGACAGGAGTCAGCAAACAGGTGTCAGACGCGAGTCGGGAGTCACAGGATGCCGGGGCCTAAGCGCAGCGTGGCCCGCTCAACCAAGCCCTGCCCCTAAACCCGAGCCTCCCATCACAACCCCACCCACTGAAAACTGAATACTGAAAACTGACCACTACCTATTACACCCTCACCACCCGGTTCCCGCTCACTCTGCGGATCAACCGTCGCACTTCCAGGGCGCTCAGCGTCGACAAAACGCGCGAAACCGCAAGCTGACTGGCCACGACCACCTGGTCGATGCCGGTCGGCTCCATTTCGATCGCCTCCAGCACCGCCCGCTCCTGCTCGTTCAGTTGCAGCTCGGCGGGGTGACGAATCTCTCGCCCGCTCGGTTCCTGCATCGTATCGACCAGCGGGCCAAGCTCCTCGAGCACGTCATCGACCGACTCGACTAGTTTTGCCCCCTCCTTCAAAAGACGGTGGCAGCCCTTCGAGGTTCGGCTGTCGACCCGACCGGGGACCGCAAAAACTTCCCTCCCCTGCTCCGACGCATGCCGGGCCGAGATCAGGGCTCCCGAACGGTCCGAGGCCTCGACCACGATCACGCCCAGGCTCAGCCCCGTCACAATCCGGTTCCGCTGCGGAAACGCTCCGCTCAGCGGCGGCGACAACGGAGGCGATTCGCTGAGCACGGCCCCGTTCTTCGCAATTGCCTTCGCCAGGGCGTCGTTCTCCGGCGGATAGACGTTCAGCACCCCGCTGCCGAGCACCGCGATCGTCCGCCCGCCGGCAGCGAGGGCCGCCTGATGGGCAACCGAATCGATCCCTCGCGCCAGTCCGCTGATGATCGTGTACCCAGCCCTCGCCAAACCACTGGCGAGCCGCTCCGCCTGGGCAACGCCATAAGGCGTCGCGTGGCGTGTTCCGACAATCGCCAGCGCCAGACCGTCGCACGGCTGAATCTCACCCCGCAGGAACAGAACGCCCGGCGGATCGGGAATCTCTTCCAGCATCCGTGGATAGCCGTCGCTTCCCTGCACCATCACCGCCACACCGCTCGCCCGGCAGCGTTCCAGCTCCTTGGCCGCCGCATCGCATGATCGGGCCGCGGCGATATTCTTCGCCAGCTTCGGTCCCACGCCGCTGACCTGCCGCAGCTCATCGAGCGAAGCCGCAAGCACCCGCTCCGCCGAGCCGAAGTGCTCGAGCAACTGCTGCCTGGTGCGCGGCCCCACGCCCGAAACCAAACAAAGCTGCAACTCGGCCAGTTGCCGCGATTCGATCCCTCCGGACGAAGCACACTCACTCATGCGAATGCTCCCATCCCCGACAAACCACCGGTGAAACACCGGCGAGCGTGACACGTCAGTGTCACGGTGTTTTCGACCATCGACCGCCGATTGACCGTGACACTCACGTGTCACGCTCGCCAACCAGCGCCTACTCCACCGCCACCACCCGCACCGCCACCGTCCCGCGATTATCCCCCAGCCCCGCCGGCGACTCGTTCACGCAGAAATACAACACGCCGCTATGCTCCGGCCGAAACTCGCCCCGGGCGCCAATCGCCACCGGCCGGGACAGCGGCGTCATGCCACGCACGGTGCTATCCACCTCGCTGATTCCCGCCATCAGCATCCCGATTGGCTGACCGCGGTGGTAGTGCAGCGTAATGCCGTTGGGCTCGCAAAGCCACGGTTTCGCCTCGTCGCCCCCAATCGTGAACTGCCCCGCCGCTTCAATTCGGTACGTCTTCCCTGCCTCGACCTGGAAGCCGCTCGATTGCCAACCCCGATCGGCGGCAATCGTCGCCGTGCCGCCACTGGCCGGCAGAGGGGCCGCTTCCTTGCGCGCGACAGCCGCCCGCTCGACGTCGTAGCCATAATCGCAATTCACGATGAACAACTGCCAGTCCTCGGCGATCTGGGGCCACTGTGGCTTGAGCTGCTCGTAGAACCGCACGGAGAAGTCGATCGAACGATCCTTGACATCGTCCTTGAGCTTCTGGAAAGCGTCGCGGGTCAGTGGGTGGGCTGCGAGAAACTGAGCCGCAGCCCAGCACCAGCCGTAGGCCTCGTTGCGGAGATGGGCCTGGGCGTCGAGGCGAAAGATGTCGGTCAGTTGCAGCCCTTGATTCGCCGCGAACTGATCCTTGATGATCTTCACCCGTCCCCAGTACGGGACCTCTTCCTTGTTCTGCGGCATGTAGGCGAGTTGCAATTTGCCGTCCTGCCACCGGTGCGTGCCCAGAAGCTCCGCCATCCCCTCGGTGTACCACGGCGGCCCGGCCCCGCCGAGCCAGCGGAACATGAACGCGTGCACCCCCTCGTGAATCATCAGGTGCCGGCGATAGTAGTCGCTCGGTTGTTCGTACCACCAGAACTCGGAGCCGCGCGTGTAACCATTGAGAAACGGCGGCAGGTCGTCGGGAAACAGCCCCGCCCCCTGAAACCGCTCCTTGTCCTGCACCAGATAGCCGACCACCTTCCAGTCCGCCGCCTGCGCCGGATCGAGCTCAAAATGCTCGCAGTAGAGCGGCACCGCCGCATCAAAGACCCTGGGAAGCTGATCCACTTCGTCCCCGGCGGGCACATCGGTGTAGATCGTGATGTGCTTGCCTTCCAGCTTGCGAATCCCAGCCGCGGCAACTTTGCCCTCGTCGATCTGCGGCAACCGAAATTCCTCGTTCGCCGCCCGCTGAACCAGGTCCGCCAAGGACCGACGCGTCGGCGGAGCTGCTGACGCAGGCGACTGGTTGCGCTGGGGCGCTTGAGCCACCTGGACCACGGCAGGAGCGGCATCCGCCTCTGCGGCCGGTTCTGCTCGCACCGAAGGAGAGGCCGGAGCGACTGCCCCCGGCTCTGCGGTTTTTGTCGGAGCAGTCGCCGCTTCGCCCTCGCGAATCTTCGCGGCCACCGGCCGATCGCCGCAGCCGACCGAACCACCGACCACCACCGCCAGCAGCAGACTTACGACGCTCGCGATCGACGTAAGTCGCCGAGCTGCACTGGGACGCGTGTTGATAAACCACCGAGGTTTATCAACGCCCCCCCGGGGTGCAGGGGCCCCATACTTGTTGATATACCCCGTCGGTTGTTCAACACCCTCCCGCGCCGACCTCCGGTCACTTACGTCGAAACGGTGGGACGTAAGTCGCAGCGAAGCGGACCGGGAATCACGCATGGCAAAGAGCCTGTCAGGGCGATGAAAACGGACTGGGTTGCAATTTAACGAAACTTGACGACTTTGTCAAGTTTGTGGCCCCGGCGAGCGGGACGCGTAAGCGTCCCGGGTCCTCCGCAAATCTCTCGATCGCACTTCACCGGGAGACTCACGTCTCCCGCTCGCCGGACGCACGCGCCTTTGCGAAGCGGCAACCAAGTCGGCAACCCGCCGCGTCCCTACTCCGCTCCGCCGCCCGTCTGCTATTCTATTTCCGCGAGGCCCCAGCCTGCATGACCTCCCCTGCCCCTAGAGCCCCGTTTCCGAAAGAGGCGAGCAGCATCTTGGCTGACGAACCGCTACCCGACGCCCCACCGCACCACGCTGAGCTGGCCCACTTTGTGACCGCCGCCATTGCCGCGATGTCGCTCGTGCCGCTGGGGGCGTGTCTGTTCGGTCTCGGCAGCGAACCAGGGTCCGAGGCCTGGCAGAACTGGCTCCTGGGGCTGCTGATCGTCGCCGCCCTTTACCTGCTCGCCCTCGCCTTCAGCCACTTGGGCGAGGCGTGGCGGGGCGCGGACGGGGCCCCTGCCGCCCGTTGGACCTACGCCCTGCGAATCCTCCTCGACCTGGCGGTTGCGGCGGTCGCCGTGGCGGTCGTCCTGCGCGGGCCGACGTCGCGCCTGCTCCTGGCGGGATTCGGCGATGCTCTGCCCGGCCTGATGGCCTCGGCCGGCGTGTCGGCCGCCATTTGGATCTACAGCCGCTGGCGGGAACCACCCACCGATCCCCCCGCCGAGCGCCGGCCGGTCCGCGGCGTGTTCTACACGGTGATCGGGCTAACGCTTCTCGCCGGCCTGATCACCTGCGAACTCCAACCCCTCCCCCGCATCACGCCGCCGGTAGAAATGGCCGGCGAATAGCCGGTCGATGCTCGTTACGACGCTCTGCGTCGTAACGCCCCCCTTGGACGCTCCGCGTCCTCTGTAGGGAACGGCCTCCGTGCCGTTCCAGCCCCGCGCGCAGACGCAAACGAAAAGGGGTCGGGATCATTTTTCGGCCGGCGCGTCCACCACTTGAACACGGACCGGCCGAAAAA
>JAEZAS010000479.1 GCA_023430365.1 Planctomycetota bacterium | reverse complement strand
GATGTCGGCTCATCACATCCTGGGGGTGAAGAAGCTCCCAAGGGTTTGGCTGTTCGCCAATGAAAGTGGTACGTGAGCTGGGTTCAGACCGTCGTGAGACAGGTCGGTCCCTATCTGCCGTGGGCGTACGAAATTTGAGGAGGTTCTTCTTTAGTACGAGAGGATTTAGAAGGACGTACCTCTGGTGTCCCAGTTGTCACGCTAGTGGCACGGCTGGATAGCTAAGTACGGAAAGGATAAACGCTGAAAGCATCTAAGCGTGAAGCCCTCTCCAAGATCAGATTTCGTAGCACATATGTGCGAGAGTCCCCTGGAAGACGACCAGGTTGATAGGCCGGATGTGTACGCGTAGTAATACGTTTAGCTAACCGGTACTAATGGACAAACGCTTGGCCACATATATTCAACACTCTCCCAAGGCAGCTTAGGACGATAGCTTCAACGCTTGAGTCTCTGGCGCTGGGACAGACGAGAGCGATTCGGGTAGGCTTCGGCTACGCTCGATCGCACGCCATCTGCCATCAACAAGATTCGGCGCGTCAGGTTTAACCGCCTGCCGCGCTGCTTCCCGGTGACCACATCCGAAAGGCCACACCCGTTCCCATCCCGAACACGGTAGTTAAGCTTTCGGAGCCGATGATAGTGCTACAAACGCGAAAGTAGGTATTGCCGGGGTTTTAAAAACCCTCGTGATCGCAAGATCACGGGGGTTTTTTTATTTCTTGGGCGAGATCGGATAGGCTGATGTCGGTTGACTCGGCGCCTAGGAGACACACAGCCATGATCGACGGGGTGGTGCGACCTGTCAGTGCACAGTTGGTAGCCCAGTTGGGGCAGATCGAGGCGGAGCTGCCAGGCGCCGACTCGGATTGGGGGCAACGTGCTGTGACGGCGGCGATGGACGAATGCCTGGCCGAGTTGGCGAACACCAACCTATGGGGCCGGGAAAACGAGCTCCCCTCGTCGGTCCTGTGGAACGTAGCCGGTCCGATTCTGGCGAGGGGATGGATGCAGCATCGCGCCCGTACCAAGCCGCGAGGCTATGCGGGCGATTTCGAGCTTCTGGGCCGGATGGTCCGCCATCAACTCTGCGAGGATCCAGTCGGCCGGCTGTTCGATGAGTATTTTCAAAAACTGGCGGCGCCGATTGCCGTGCGAAATCGGTCGGCCGTGGTGCGGGACTGGGTGGCGGAACTCGTAAAGTCCTCCAACCGGCCCATTCGGGTAACTGTGGTCGGCAGCGGACCAGCCTACGACATCGAGGACGCCGTTCGAAAGTTGAGCCCTGACGAGGCGGCGCGGCTTGAAGTGCGTCTGCTCGACTATGATCCGCAAGCTCTGGAAGATGCCGAGCGGCGAATTGCCTCACTCCTGCCGGCGGGTAATTTTCGCGCCCTGGCGGGCAGCCTCTTCCGGATTCCCGACCGGCCGAAGCTCGCGAACTGGCTGGAAGGCGCCGACCTGATCGTTTCGGTGGGGATGTTCGACTATTTGGACCGGGCCCAATCGGCTCGAATGCTGAAAACGTTCTGGGATCTCGCGTCGCCGGGCGGCGAAGTGGCCGTTTTTAATTTTTCGCCGCGCAACACGAGCCGTGCCTACATGGAGTGGATCGGCAATTGGTATCTGCTTTATCGGGATGAGGCCGAGATGCAGCAAATGGCCACCGACGCCGGCCTGCCCGAAGAATTGGTAGTGCACGGGAGCGAACCGTCAGGGGTAGACCTGTTCCTGCGGGCGCGGAAACCAGCCGGCTAAGCGCCGCTGATCTTCTTTGTCCGGAAAATAACGTTCGTGGTCAGGCCCATCTGTCAGGGGAAGGTAACAAGATGCTGGGAAATCCGGCGGCCGATTGGATTCGTCTCACATCTAGTGGAAAATGGGGGACGCTGCGATCAGAATTGACGCTTCTCTCCCTGCAACAAGGTGGGTTCCCATGAAACGGATCTGGTTGGCGGTTGGCCTGCTTCTGACAGCGTCCGGAACGAATGCCTTCGGTCAGGACCCCTTCGGGCCGCCGACCGCGCCAGTTCCCGGTTTCACGCGACCGGCGCCTACCGAGGAGCCGACGATTGGCACCAAAGCCTCGGAGGCGGTTGACGAACTTGAGCCGAATCGCGCTGCGGCCGAGCCGCTGGGGCCAAAATTCATCAAGCTCCATCTGCTGGATGGCAACATCATCAGTGGGGACTTGTCCGTTGCGGAGATTGAGGTCAAAACGGAATTCGGCAAACTAATTATCCCGATCGAGAAAGTCCGGAGCTTCTCGCCCGGCCTCGATAGCTATCCGCAGTTGGCGGCCGAAATCCACGAGAAAATCGCCGGCCTGGGCTCCGACGACTACAAAACGCGCGAGCAAGCCCACAAAGATCTGGCGGCGATGGGGATCCGAGTTCGGAGCGAATTGGAAAAGCACGCCAACGACGAGAACGCCGAGATCAAACGGCATGTAGGCGAGATTCTCAAAGAACTCGAGGAGCAAGCAGAGGACCAGGAGGATTCGGACGAGGCGTCGGCTGCAGATCGCCCTTGGATCCGGCTCGACACGGTGGTCACATCGGACTTTACCGTGGTGGGCAAGGTTTCGCCCTCCGAGTTCACGGTGCAGAGCAAGTACGGTCCTCTCACCGTGGCTCTTGCGGATGTCCGCTCGGGTGAGCGGCCCAGCGGCGAAAAGGAGTCGCTCCGAAAGAATTTAACCGTCAGCGGGCAGAACCTGGCTCAGCGCGAGTTCAAAAACTCGGGCATCAAGGTGCAGGCAGGGGACAAGATTTCGGTGCGAGCGGATGGCAGCATCGTGATGTCGCCGTGGGGCAGCAATGCCGCGTCGGGGCCTGACGGCATGCCGAATTACGGTTGGTACGTTCCGAGCCAGATCGCCGGCGGCACCTTAGTGGCGAGGATTGGCGACAAAGGCGCCATCTTCAAGGTTGGCAGGCAATCAGCCTTCACCGCCAAATCGTCAGGCTCCCTGCAGTTTGCAATCGGCATGCAGGGGGAGTATGCGAGCGAAGGCTATCAGTTCCCGGGGGAGTATCGCCTGAAGATTAAGGTCGACCCGAAATAGCCTAACACGGCTCTAAATCGGTGCTTGCGCAACTACCTGCCTTGGCCGAGTGGGTGCTTGAAGGTTACGCCTACGCCACCTTACATGAGGCAGAGCGACTCAAACTGAAACGCTAGCACAGAATCTGCAGGGTCGGCCTGCAAGTTGCTTTTGGGCTGTCCGCTGCTCCCGCGGGCAGCCGTTTGTTGCCGCATATTGGCCCTTAACACATTCTTTTCGGCGTCGTTTCTTGCCAAAAGCGATTGGAGGCGTTATATTCGACGCCCTTATCGTTAGGAACGGATGCATCACGCGCAGAGGGGAGCTCGACATGGCGCAAAGCACGTATTTCTTCCAGGAGTGCCCGACCTGCGGACGGCACCTGCGGATACGTGTGGAGTATTTGGGCCGTACGATGGCCTGCGCCCATTGCAGCGGAACTTTCATGGCCACCGACCAGGTCAGCCGCAGCGAAAAACCAAATGGCGATTCGTCGCTTCTCGGCCGAGTCGACCGGCTTCTCTCGGAGACGCCTGCTCCGATCTCGTCTTCGTTCGTGGATCAGTAACTGACCCTGAAAGCAGCCAATCTCTCGACGGACTCAAATCTTGAGTCTGCGGCTGGACCCAAATCGCAGACTGTGCGGCTCTGGCGATCGGTGCCGGTCCGCGTAAGCAGGAAAGCTGCAGAAGCTCTGCCGCTGCGCGAAGCGTTTTGGGTTGTGCCCGCCGTTCGGGCTTTCTCGAAAATCTTGGTTCTCCGGAACCGCCCTGGTCGATTCCACTTCTGCCGGCCAAAAGCCGGTCCCACCTCAAAACCCACCTTATGCCTGAGCACCCGGCCGTCGGCCGGCGACTGGTCATCCCCGGACCGGTCATGCAAAGGCCCGCTGCCCGCCTGAGGGCTCGGTCGTTCCCCGCGACCGAGCCCTTTTTTCGTTTCGGCAGCGTTTGGCTGGCAGAGTTCAGAGAGCAGAGTTCAGACGGGAGAGCAGGAGAGTAACGGGCTACGCGCGGCGGATTTTTTTGCGGCTGTGCGCAATGTTCTTGGTGGCGTTGCGGGTGTCGATGACGAGTCGGGCATGCTGCACGACGAAGTCGTAGTCGACCGCTGAATGGTCGGTCACGATCAGGACGCAGTCCTGGCTCGCAAGGAATTCCTTCGTGAGCGGCTGGCTGCTGAGGTCCGGGACGCGGTAATGCCGCATCGCTGGTAGCCGTGGGATGTGAGGGTCGTGGTACGACAACTCGGCTCCCCGATCACCAAGCAGTTCCAGGATCCGAAACGCTGGGCTTTCGCGCGGGTCGTCCACGTCGCGTTTGTAAGCCACACCGAGCACGGCGATCCGGCTGCCGCGAATCGGTTTGGCCTGGTCATTGAGGGCCTCGGCCACGCGATCGACGACGTACTGCGGCATCTGCGTGTTGATTTCGCCGGCGAGTTCGATGAACCGAGTCGGCTGCTCGTGCTTCCGCGCCAGCCAACTGAGGTAGAACGGGTCGATCGGAATGCAGTGCCCGCCGAGGCCCGGCCCGGGGTAGAACGCCTGAAAGCCGAATGGCTTCGACTTCGCCGCCGCAATGACCTCCCAGATATCGATGCCCAGGCGGTCGAACAGCATTTTCAGCTCGTTGACCATCGCGATGTTCACGGCCCGGTAGACGTTTTCGAGAATCTTGCAGGCCTCGGCCACCTCGCAGCTGCCGACCGGCACCACTTCGACGACGACCTGGCGATACAGCGAAGCGGCCAGGTCCCGGCTCTGCGAATCAATACCGCCGACGACCTTGGGGATTCGGCTGGTCGAAAAATTCGGGTTTCCTGGGTCCTCTCGCTCGGGGCTGAAGGCGAGGAAAAAGTCGGCGCCGACTTTCAGGCCGCCACGTTCCAAAATCGGCAACACCACGTCGCGCGTGGTGCCGGGGTACGTCGTGCTCTCGAGCACCACGAGTTGACCCGGCCGAAGCGCTGCCGCAATCTGCTCGGCCGTGCCCACGACATACGACAGATCGGGATCGCGGGCGTCGGTCAACGGCGTCGGTACGCAAATGATGATTGCATCGGGCTCGGCCAGCCGGCGCATGTCGGCCGTCGGTTCAAACCGGCCGCCCGTCACGGCCGAGGAAATCCAGTCCGCGGATAGGTGCCCGATGTAGCTCTCGCCAGCCTTGAGCCGCTCGATCTTGCTGGGATCGACATCGAACCCAACGCAGCGAAACCCGGCTTCGACGAATGTCCGCACTAGCGGCAGACCGACGTAACCGAGGCCGACGATGCCGACCGAAGCTGACTTGTCGACAATCCGGTTCTGTAGCGTTTGAAACGTTGTCATGGCGAGATTTCACGTTGTTCGGCCGTCTCTTCTGAGACGTCGTCAGTTTCTTTAGTTGCGGGTGCGGCGACACGGCCCGACTTGGCGAAATACCAAAGGAAGTTCGTTGCGTGCTCGGGCTCGGATACGATCCATACTAGCGCGAGGAATCCAACATACAGAAGGAACGCCCATCCGCCTTGAACATCGGGAGGTAGGGACATCCGAGACACAGAAGCTCCCAGCAATCCAACGAGCATGAGCGCTACGAGCGCGAGTGTCCGACAGATTCGGCTGTCGACTAGATGAGATTGCAAACGCAGAAGACCACGGAAGAACAAGCTTTGGGTTTGAAGGACCTGTGTGTAGAGCGCCTGCGATCGGGCATCCGCCGGGGCGAGCCGAAGGGCCGCTGTGACTTCTCGGTAGGCGCCGCGAAAATCGTTCTCCGCTAGAAGCAATTCTGCGAGCATTCGGTGAAACTCTGCATCGCTGGCCGGTGCCTCCGCCGATCTTGTATTCAGGTCTCGGCTGTCGGACCTATCGGCGGACATGACACTGGTTCCCGCAGGAAACAACCACGGCAGCCAGGCCGTCGGGTGCCACCAAGGATTGCCTCAATTCTAGGTTCATGCGTTCGTCGCAATCGGCAGCAGCGGTTCCGGGGGCAAATTCATACCAATCCGATCTTACGAGGTTGCGCCAGCATGCTACGATTTGAGCATATTCCGCATCCTCGCTTCCCTCCACTGCGAAGCGGCCCGGCCGCTTGGAAAGCCCGCCATGACTCACGCCTGGCACGACGTCACGCCCGGTCTCCGATTGCCGCACGAGTTTACCACTGTCATTGAGATTCCGCTCGGCAGTAGCGTGAAGTACGAACTGGACAAGCAGACCGGTCTGCTCCGTCTCGACCGCATCTTGTACTCGGCTGTCTATTACCCCGCCAACTACGGTTTCATTCCGCAGACTCTCGCCGAGGACGAGGATCCACTCGACGTGCTGGTGCTCTGTCAGGAAGCGGTCGATCCGCTCACGTTGGTGAACGCCCGGGCGATCGGTCTGATGACGATGATCGACAGCGGCAAGAAGGACCACAAGGTGCTTGCCGTCGCCGTCGACGATCCGGAGTACAACAGCTTCCACGAGGCCGCCGAGTTGCCGCCGCATCGGTTGACGCAGCTGGTCCGTTTCTTCCAGGACTACAAGCAGCTCGAAGGCAAGGCGGTCGAAGTGGAAGAATTTCAGGACGCCTCGCACGCGATTCCGGTCATTGAAGCGGCGCTGGAACGCTACAGCGAAGAGCGTCGGCGAGGCTTTCCGAAAAAGCTGACGATCTGAGAAGCTCGCTAGGCCAACTCTCGGCCGCGGCGCTAGGTACTACGAAGTCGATGAGGACCGTTGGATGATCACGGTCCTCGTTGGTTATTGGCTTTGTTGAGCGTTAACTTTTTCACGGGCAGGCTAGAAGCCTGCCCTACGGTGGTGACTGGTCAACCACCCGATGCGCTGGTTGACGGATCGCACCGCGAGCGGCTATGATTCGCGGGCCTCAGCACGAGAGCTTGCGACCACGCGTCGCAAATCACTCGCGTGTTGTGCACTTGCTACCGGCGGACCGGGACAGGGACTCGAGCTAGTCCAGTGGCGACAAGGAGGGTCGCACCCGCCGTAAGCAGCGTGGCTGTGGCCACCAGCAACTGTTCGCTCGGCAGGATGCCGGCGATGCGTTCCACGATTCGATTCTGCCGCTCCGCTGCGGCAACCGTCCAAGCGCCGAGCGACGACATCTCGCTCGCCTCTTCGGCCAGCAGCACGCTGAGCCCTGTGGTTTCAGCGGACGCTTCGTAGCCATCCGGCAGTGAGCTCGCCAGAGGCAAGGTCAGTACGACAAGTGCGAGTCCCACACCGAGCATGGCGCTCGCAGCCAACCAGGCGGGACGAGCCGCTGGAGTTTCGGCTGGGGATGTGATGCGATCGAAGGCCCAGGCGAGGGCGGCGGTGAGCAAGCCTTCGCCAATGCCGATCCACAGATGCACGAGCAGCATTTGCGAGGCGAAGCGGCTCCACCCTTCCAGTTCGCCCGAGGAGCGAAACGCGAGCGTTTCGAGGGCAATTGCACCGGCCGCCAGCGGAACGGCGATCACCGCCAGCAGGCCAACTACTCCATAGCGAGCCAGGGCCGACTGCGGCGCCTGATTGAACGCACGGCGATAACCGGCCACCAGCAGCGCCGGCAGCACTCCCATATTGAAGATATTGGCGCCGAGCGCCATCCAGCCGCCGTCTCCCATCAGCAGCGCTTGCAGCGACAGGATGATCGCCATCGTCCAGAGGCCCAGCGAAGGACCGAGCGTCCAGGCCAGCAGCACGCCGCCGACCAGGTGAGCGCTACTGCCGGGGAGCACTGTGACATTGATCGCCTGAGCGGCGAACACCAGTCCTCCAAGCCCCGCGGCAAGCGAGGCCTGTGACCAACCCGGCGCCTTGCGTCGCAAGTCGACCGCGGCCAATGCCAGGCCGGTCGCAGCGGCTCCCATGGTCAGCAGCGCACATTCCGTCGTGATCGCCCCATTACCCAAGTGCATGGCAAAACTCCGGTGCTGAAATGCTGCGATTCTTTCGGTCGGCGCCGCTACCTGACGAATCAGCAATGGCGCCCGAGCGGGCGTCGTATTCCGCTATTCCCACTCAATCGTCGCCGGCGGCTTCGAGCTGATATCGTAGCACACCCGATTGACCCCCTTCACCTCGTTGATGATCCGCGTGGAGATCCGGGCGAGCACTTCGTAGGGAAGGTGCGACCAGTCAGCCGTCATGAAGTCGTCGGTGTTCACGCAGCGGAGAGCGACCACGCTTTCGTAGGTGCGGGCGTCCCCCATGACGCCGACGCTTTGCACCGGCAGCAGGACGGCAAACGCCTGCGAAGTCGTGCGATAGAGCCCCGCCGACTTGATCTCTTCGATCATGATCGCGTCCGCTTCGCGGAGCACGTCCAGCCGCTCGCGAGTGACTTCGCCGAGGCAGCGGACCGCGAGCCCAGGGCCAGGGAACGGATGCCGCCAGACGAGGTCCTCGGGCAGCCCCAATTCGAGGCCCAGCTTGCGAACTTCGTCCTTGAACAAGTCGCGCAGCGGCTCGACAAGTTCAAAACCAAGCTCGGCAGGCAATCCGCCGACGTTGTGATGCAGCTTGATCGTCGCTGCCGGGCCGTCGGGCGCAGCGCCGCTTTCGATCACATCGGGATAGAGCGTGCCTTGAGCGAGGAAACGGGCGTCCTTGATCGACTTTGCCTCTTCCTTGAAGCATTCGATGAACGCGTGGCCGATCCGCCGCCGCTTTTCCTGCGGCTCGGTGATGCCGGCGAGCGTCTTCAGAAAACGATCCTCGGCCTGCACGACGTGCAGGTCCGTCTTGAAGTGCTTCGTGAACTCGGCGATCACCGAGGCCTGTTCCGATTTTCGCAGCAGGCCGTTGTCGACCAGGATGCACGACAGTTGCGGGCCGATGGCGCCGTAGAGCAGGGCAGCCGTGACGGCTGAATCGACGCCGCCGCTCAGACCGCAGATCACCCGGCCCGTTCCGATCCGCTCGCGCATCTGCTGCATCGTCTGCTTGGCAAAGTCGCCCAGTCGCCAGGTGCCTGTGCAGCCGCAGATCGACATCAAGAAGTTGTGCAGCATCGTCCCGCCGAGCGTGGTGTGCGTCACCTCGGGGTGAAACTGCAAGCCGAACACCGGCAGCCGCTTGTGCTTCACCGCGGCGATGGGGCAGGTGCTCGTCTTGGCAATGCCGACGAAGTCGTCGCTCACGCGCGAGACCTGGTCGCCGTGGCTCATCCAAACGTCGATGTGTTCGGGCACGCCAGCAAACAGGTCAGAGGCCTGCTCGACGTGGACACGTGCCCGGCCGTACTCACGAGCTGGAGCACTGTCGACTTTGCCGCCGAGTGTATCGCAGGCGAGCTGCATGCCGTAGCAGATGCCGAGCACCGGGATGCCCAGATCGAACAAGGCTGGGTCGCAGCGGGGAGCCCCAGACTCGTACACGCTGTTCGGTCCGCCGGAGAGAATCAGGCCGCGCGGGTTGTGCTTCTTGATCTGCTCGACCGCGATGTCGTGTCGGACGATCTCGCAGTAGACGTTGTTCTCGCGAACCCGGCGGGCGATCAGTTGGGCATACTGCGAGCCGAAATCCAGAACCAATACTCGCTCGTCCGCAATCGAACGGCTGGTGGAAGGCAGCGACATGGTCGACAAATTCCTGCAATTTCAAAACGACCATTTTAGCGGGTTGTGGTCCGCCTCGACAGGAGCGGTGTGCCGCGAGCTGGAGAGGTTTTGAGCTGGTCTGCAGCCGGGACGTAACACGTCCCGGAGAAGCGCCAGAAGGCCCGGATTTTACCCAACGCGTCCGATCGCTCCTGTCGCGGAGATATCGCTCTATTGCCAGGTCTCGCTGCTGTTCTCCGGGCCGAGTTACGCCCCGGCTGTGGCGGCAGTCGGCTGGTAAATCCGGAATAACCGGCTCGCCTGGGCCCGGGGCCGTTCACAAATTGCTCCCCGTGAACGCTTTGCGCCTTGCATCCTTGTGACTCGTAGTTGCGCCGACTAATCTGAAACAAAGAAACACGGCCGTTTCCCTTTTTCTCCTGATGGACTTTCCGTGCTGATCCTGCTGACGAACGACGACGGTATTTACGCGCCCGGCTTGGCGGCGCTCGAACGAGAACTGCGAAAAATTGGCGATGTGTGCGTGGTTGCCCCCGCGATCGAACAGAGCGGGGTAGGGCACTCGATCACGTTCCTCCAGCCCTTGATTTGCAAGGAGGTGTACGACGGCGATCGGCGCCGCGGCTGGGCGGTCGAAGGTAGCCCTGCCGACAGCGTGAAGATCGGCATTTTTGAATTTTGTCCCCGACGCCCCGACATTGTCGTGAGCGGGATCAACGGCGGATTGAACGCCGGGATCAACGTGCTCTACTCGGGCACGGTGGCCGCCGCCATTGAAGGAGCTTTTTTTGGCATCACGAGTGTCGCTTGCTCGCTCGAGTTCAACGAGCATGCGAACTACAACCGGGCGGCCGAGATTTCCCGGAGTGTGATCGAACAAATCCTAGCCAAAAAGGGGCCAGGACCCCAACTGTACAACTTGAATATGCCGACCGTGGCGATGGAGCAGGAAAGCGAAGTGCTGGTCGTGCCGATGGCTGTGGCCCGCTACGGCGAGCACTTCATCAAGCGGACCGACCCTCGCGGACGGACCTATTACTGGGCAACCAACGACCCACCGGCCCAGCCGGAAGGGCATGAGACCGATTTGACCGCCCTGGCCAAGGGCAAGATCACTCTCACTCCGCTGCACTACAACATGACGCAGCACCATGTGCTGAGTGAGATGGAAAGCTGGAAGTTTGAATTGCCGTAGGCGATGATGGACCAAGCGAATTGGGCCGTCAGGGCAGAAATAGCCGGAGGCAAACCTGCCTCTGGGATGCCCCTCGCGAGGACAGTCAACTCGCGGCGCGGTCCGGAGGCAGGTTTGCCTCCGGCTACTTACCACTGGGATGGATGCTCCTTGTGAGGGATCAGACCATGCGAATTGCGATCGTACGATGTGCTCTGCTGGGGCTGGTCGTCGCCGTCGGTTGCGATTCGTCCCAAGCGCCGAGTTCGACCGCCGCCGCCCCACCGGCTCCAACACCCACGATTCCGCCTCCGCCTCCAGCTCCGCCACAACCGAATCCGCCACTGGTCAATCCGACGGGGGACGGCACAACCACCGTTCCGCCGGGGGTGACGACCGAGCTCGCCCCGGCAGCCGAAGCCACCCAGCAGCCGGCAGGCGGTGGGGATGAGTCGCCGGCGAACGATCCAAATACCGAAACCGTGAAGGCCCAGGCCGGCGTCGGCATCAAGGGACGAAGCCTGGATGAATACGAAGGGGTGATCGTCACCCCGGTAAAGACCTACTTCAAAGCAAAGGAGCGAATCTCCTTTGAGATCGAGTTCCCGCACGCCCTGAACCTCTACAAGGCGCTGGAAGGAACGGTCCCCAAGGACTACGCCGAGCTGCAAGAAAAAGTGATTGCCCCGAACAACATCCGGTTGCCCGAACTACCGCCGGGACACCGCTATGACTGGAACGCCGAGACCGAAGAGCTCCTCGTCGTCCGGCCAAAGAAGTAGAAGTAAGCACGCGCGGCACGTTCCCTGTGCCGCAAAACTCCGACCACCGGCCGATTGGCCGGCTTCGGAGCCTGTTCGCAGGTTGTCATGACGACGGCCGACGGGCCTGGCAAGAAGCAGGGCCTAAGGGATTCGCACGAAGCGAATCCGGAAAGCACAACACGAGGGGTGAGGTTCGCTGACTGGTCTTTTTGACAGGCGTCCTCCCCATGAAAATTCATCGCCTCGCTGCCGCCGCGGCCCTGCTGTGCGCCTGCATCCCTGCGTTGCCATCCGTGGCTGCGGAGTGGATCACTGCGCCCTCGTACTACACCCACGATCCGTCCACGGCGGAGCGTGTGAATCAGTACACGCAGATCGGGCCGTTCTACTACTATCAGCGTGGCGACTACATGCAGAGCGGCTACCGCCACAACCGGAGCACGTTTCAGTTCGGCGGCAGCGCGGACAACCTGCACATCGTCGAGCAGTGGGGCGCTCCGGTCATTCCGTACGAACAGTGGCGCTTTCCGTTTCGGCCGTATGGCTCGCCGTATCCAGCCTGGGGGCCTCCCTTCGGTGGTCTCGAGGGGGCGAGCTTCGGCTACGGTGGTTATCCGCCCTACGGGCCACCTATTGGCGGCGGCGGTTTTCCGGGAGGCGGCGGATTCGGTTCGGGGCCGTACAACACCGCCCAGCCGTGGACCGATGGCTACTACCCGCGTTACGACCGCAACGATCGATCGCCCTACTATCGTCCCTACCGAGCGGAGCCCGGTTTCCACGGACATTGATTCGTCAACTGACGTTTGGTTTGTGTGCAATCGCGATGGCGTCGCAAACCTGAGATAGCCAGCTTTCGATGCGCGCGAGGATCGGCGCATCCTCCGGCTGGCAGGCGGTTACTTGCGCCTCGCCGACCGATATTGATCGCTGAAGCTGCTGAAGTTTGGCCCGGAATGATTCGAGCAGCGATTTCTCTTCGTCAGGCGTTAGCTGGCTTCGCAGGAGCTGCGTTTCCTCGGCGGTTCGCTGGCGGCGGAGGCGGACCAGTTGGCCCTGTTCCGCCTTTAGCAGTTCACCGCGGACGTAGGCTCGCCGCAGTTGGTTCTGCGAATTGAAGTGCACGACAGGATCCTGGCCAAAGAAGACGCTGGCGGCTCCTTCGCGGCGAAAGCCGACGACAATCGGCTCCGCGAAGCCAGGGACCAATAGTTCCGCACGCTCGACCAGCGCGGTCGCCTCACGCATGATGTCTTCGCGGTCAGCTTCGTGGCGGGCCATCGTTCGAGCCTGGGCAGAGAAAGAGAAACTGCCCGGCATTGTAGCGGATCTCTGTCGTGAGCCACCCGAGACGAAGGGCGGCTATGTCCACTGCTGAACGTCGAGCGTCAGGTTGGCCCGCTCGTTCCGGCTGATCTCGCAAATGTCTTGATGGGCCGTGAAGTAGGCCTCGATCACGCGGCCATCCCACTGCCGACCGGCGCCGGAGCGGAAGATGCCGTCGACTTTTTCGACCGGCATGCCTTTGCGGTAGGGGCGGTCGCTCGTCATCGCGTCGTAGGCGTCCGCCACGGCGACGATGCGGGCGATGAGCGGAATCTGCTCTCCGGCGAGACGGAACGGATAGCCGCCGCCATCCCACTGCTCGTGGTGGTGCAGCACGGCGGGGAGCACGCTCGCCAACTGCTGGATGTCGGCTAGAATGCGATAGCCGAGTTCCGGATGCTGCTTGATGTGCTCGAATTCCTCGTCGGTCAGCTTGCCCGGTTTGCAGAGCACGGCGTCATTGATGCCGATCTTGCCGATGTCGTGCAGCAGCCCCGCCATGTAGAGTGTGTGCAGCACTTCCGAATCGCAGCCCAATTCTTTCGCCAGCCGAACCGAGATGCGGGCAACGCGATCGCTGTGACCGCAGGTGTACGGGTCCTTGGCGTCGATGGCGCTGGTCAGAGCCCGCACGACGCTTGCCAGGAATTCCGATTGCTGCCGATACAGGTCGCGGTTACCCGAATGAATGCCCAGCATGGCGCCGACGCTGCTAAGCAGGCTGGCTTCGACCGTGCCAAACTCGGCGCCTTCGATGTGATTGATCGCCGTGAGCCAGCCGAACACCCGCTGACCTTCGGTCATCGGCACCAGGATCGCCTGGCGAACCTGCGGCAGCGGCCAGTCGGATTCGCCGGTCACATGGTGGTTGACCACAACCGGCCCGGCGGTCGCTCGCAGTTGCAAGTGCTCGACGAGCTGCGTGAATTGATCGTTGTTGAGCGGGCACTCGCCCGAGCGGATCAAAACGGTCTTGGTTCGGGAGCGATAGGTCGACTCCCCTTCCTGAACCACGGGCAGCAACTGGATCGCCGCCGATTGTGCGGGAAGGCAGTCGAGCAGCCAGTTCACGACCAGGCTGCAGATCTGTTCTTCGTCGCTGGAAATGCGCAGATTCTGCGTCACACCATGCAGCAGACAAATTTCTTCGTAGGTCGACGCCAGGTTGTCGGAGAGCTTGTCGACCTCGCGCTGCAGGCGTGCGGCCCGCTTGTCGGAGGCGATGGCCCCTTGAGTCACGTGGGCCAGGCGCAGCAAAGCGTCGGGGGACCAGATCGTCTGACGATTGAGCCAGCCGGCGAGCTTCTGCGGATCGACCCCCAGCAGATCGGCCGCGCCGCGGCAATTCTCGTATTGCTCAGGAGTACGGGTCGCGAAGGCGGCCGTCGCGATGACGGGCACGGCCGCTTCGGTGACCACTGGAATCGCCAGCAGCACGACACAATCTTCGTCGGCGATGAATTGCGGATCGCTGCCGACGACGGCGCGGGCCAACTGACCGCGGAGCGGATCATTGCTGCCGGGCTGTTGCAGCGACACATACAGCACTTCGCCGGTGTCACCATGCCAGAAAGTGAATGCCACGCCAAATGCCTTGCGCAGAGTAGCGGCCAAAGTCGGCAGTTCCGCCGACAGGTCGGCTTCCGGCTGACACGCGACCAGCGATTGACTTAGTTCTGCGGTGACGGCCATGGCAATCAGGCAATGGTGAAGGCGGAGCTCATAACGTTCGAGCAGCCCTGCTGCCGGGGCCAAAGCGGCCGCGCAGCGCAGGCGTCTGCGCCAAATGTAGGTCACCGCCGTGAGCGATTCTTGAAAACCGTTGCCATGAGTTGACGCAGGCCTAGGCGTTACAACCCCTACAGCCGCCAACATGCGGAGAAACCAAGCCTATTCGCCGGGCCAGCCCCAGTCCTCGCTCAAGCGGCTATCGGCCCTCACCGATACCAACGAAGACGCCGGGCACTGTCCGCCCCTGTCGAATTGCATGAAGAGGCAATGAGCGAGATCCTGATTCAGAACTGGCCGATCGTGATCTTCGCCGTAACGGTCGGCGTGTTGATCGTGCTTGCGCTATTCCTGCTTCGGGAAGGCCCGATGCCCTACGAGCGTCGCGGAGTCCTGCTGACCCCGGCGGAAATCAATTTCCTGCGTCATCTGCATGCCGTCGTGCGAGAGGATTGGCTGGTCTTCTCGATGGTCCGCCTGGCCGACATCATCAAGGTTCGGCCGCGAACTCGAAAATCGCAGAGCTGGCAGAATCGCATCTTCGGCAAACACATCGACTTTGTCCTGTGCGACGCCGAAACGCTCGAAGTGAAGCTCTGCATCGAGCTCGACGACAGCTCGCACCGCCATCCCGACCGCATCGCGCGGGACAAGTTCGTCAATGTGGCCCTGACCGCCGCCGGCCTGCCGTTGTTGCGTGTGCGTGTCCAAGAGAAGTACGAGAACGCGATCCTTCGCAAGGACATCGAGGACGCGCTCGGGATCGTGCGAAAGAAGAAGCGGGCGTAGCGCCGGTCGACCGATTTGCATTTCCAATTGTCGGCTGGTCAAAATCGGTTCGGTCCATCTCATCCCTTTTCATAGACCGCCGATGGTACGGGTGCGCTTTCCACCTCACCTGCGACGCCACTTTCCGGTTCCAGCGGAATCTGAGTTTTCGGCGACCACCGTAGCTGGCCTCGTTCAACAGGCGGATGTCCAATTTCCTGGATTGGCCGCCTACTTGATCCATGAGGATGGATCGCTCCGAAAGCATGTGAACATCTTCATCGGCGAGCATTTCATCCGTGATCGGCAGCGATTGACCGACAAAATACCACCGGGCGAAACCGTCTTTGTCATGCAGGCCCTCTCGGGTGGCTAATTCACAGGCGAGCACCATGTCGAGCGACCGACTACTTCTGGGCACCCGAAAAGGCTTGCTGATCCTGGAGCGAAACGGCTTCGGCTGGCAATTGCAGCGCGAAGCTCACTTGGGAGCGCGCGTATCGTACGCCATGGCTGACTCGCGTACGGGAGAACTGTTCGCCTGTCTCGATCATGGGCATTGGGGGGCGAAGCTCTCGCGTTCCAGGGACGCGGGCGAAACGTGGCAGGAACTGCCGGCGCCCATGTATCCAGAAGGCGAGGAACTCAAGCCGGGCACGCCGGCGGTGCTCAAATACCTTTGGTGCCTCGTCGAAGGCCTGCCCTCCCAGCCGGGGCGCCTGTACATGGGGACGGTCCCGGGCGGTTTGTTTGTCAGCGACGATCACGGCGAGTCCTGGCAACTCGATCGACCGCTCTGGGATCATCCTTCGCGCAAAGTCGATGGCATGTGGTTTGGCGGCGGCATGGACGATCCGGGCATCCATTCGGTACTGGCCGATCCTCGCACGCCGGATGTGGTGCTCGTTGGGGTGAGCTGCGCGGGAGTGTTTGCCGGACGGCCGATCGCTTCCGAAGACACCTGGCGCCCTCGCAACAAGGGGCTCAATGCCGAGTTTCTGCCGAATCCGGATGCCGAGGTTGGCCACGACCCGCACCTGGTCGTGCAATGCCAATCGCGTCCCGATGTTCTGTGGCAGCAGAACCACTGCGGCATCTTTCGCAGCGTCGATCGTGGGCAGACTTGGAAGAGCGTATCGACGAAGGGGGAAACGGCCCACTTCGGTTTCGCGATTGCGGCCGACCCTAACGACGAAAACACCGCCTGGGTCATCCCTGCGGAAAGCGATGAAGTGCGGGTCGCTTGCTCGCGGCGGCTACAAGTCTGTCGCACGAGCGACGGCGGCCAGACCTGGCAGTCGTATAGCAACGGTTTGCCTCAGGAGCACTGCTACGACTTTGCCTTTCGCCACGCGCTCGACCAGAGTGGCGACAGGTTGGCCTTTGGGACGGCCTGCGGTAGCCTCTACATCTCTGACGATCGGGGCGAAAGCTGGCAAAGCTTCGGCAGTCACTTGCCGCCTATTTATTCCGCCCGATTCGCCTGAAACGGGGCCTTTCGTCCCTATCCCCCGCGGTCAGATCGATTAATCTAGGCGACTTCCAGGGCAACCCCTCGTCCGAATGCCCTTCCGCCGCATTGATAAGCTTTCTCTCGTTCGCATGAGCCAAGGAAACGACCCAGAGATCGAGTCATCCACCTGGAGCATCGCTGGTCGGATTGGTCTGTTGGCTGGTCCACTATTGGCCGTCGTGGTCTATCTGATTTTGCCCGACGGCGATTCGTTGCTTTCGCACGCCGGCAAGGCCACGGCAGCGATCGGAACCTTGATGGCGATCTGGTGGATGACCGAGGCGGTGCCGCTCGAAGCCACCTCGCTGCTGCCGCTTGTGCTGTTGCCGCTATGCGGTGTGTATGAAGGGGGGAAAGAGTCCGCTTTTCAGAAGGCGGCGACTCCCTACGCCAATTCATCGCTCTTTCTATTCCTGGGCGGTTTTTTGATCGCTCTGGCCGTCGAACGCTGGGGGTTGCATCGGCGGGTGGCCCTGCTCACGGTGCTGCTCGTCGGCACCCAGCCGGTGCGCATTGTCGCCGGCTTCATGATTGCCACGGCGTTCATCAGCATGTGGATCAGCAACACGGCGACCACGCTGATGATGCTGCCGATCGGCTTGAGCGTTGTGCACTTGATGCAACGGCAGTTGTCTCAGATGGCATCGCCGAGCGAGGAGGAGCACGAACGGGCGGTATTGGCTTCGAAGAATTTCGCAACCTGCCTGATGCTCGGCATTGCCTACGCGGCCAGCATCGGTGGCCTGGGAACCCTCATCGGAACGCCGCCGAACGTCTACTTCGCCGGCTTCATGCGCGAGCAGGGACTGCCGATCAGCTTTTATCACTGGCTGTTGTTCGCGGCGCCGTTTGCGGCGGTTTATCTCGCCGTTTGCTGGTGGCTGCTCGTCGGCATTCTGTTTCCGTTGCGCCACGCGGAACTTCGTGGCGGCCATGCCCTGATCACCGACGAACTGGCCAGCCTCGGCCGGGTGTCGCGGGGCGAGATGATCGTGCTGATCGTCTTTCTCTGCACGGCCCTCGCCTGGATCGCCCGCGAGCCGCTCTCGAATCTGCCGTGGGTCGTCAAAAACATCCCGCAGCTCGAAGTCATCGACGACGCCTGGATCGCGATGGCCGGGGCGATTGCCCTGTTCCTGATTCCCGTCGATCCACAGCGAGGCGTATTCGCCCTCGACTGGACCTCGGCCAAACGCCTGCCGTGGGGCGTCTTGCTGCTGTTCGGCGGCGGTCTGAGCCTGGCTGCGGCGATGGGCAGCAGCGGGCTCGCGACGTGGGTCGGCGAGCAAATGCGGGGGCTGAGCGGAGTGCCCGTGCCCATCGTGATTATCGTGGTGACGGCTGGGGTGATTCTGTTTTCCGAATTGGCGAGCAACCTGGCGACTGCGGCCACGTTGTTGCCGCTCCTCTTCGAGGTAGCGCGCGCCCTCGAGGTCGATCCCTTGTTGCTCACCGTGCCGGCGATTGTCGGGGCGAGCTGCGGGTTCATGCTGCCGGTGGCGACACCGCCGAACGCCATCGCGTTTGGCACAGGCTACATCTCGATGCGACAAATGATGCGGGCCGGGATTTGGCTCGACCTGGCGGCGGTCGTGCTGGTGCCGATCTTTGTCTACACCCTGGGCAGCTGGGCTCTAGGCATGAAGTGGTAGCAGGCCAGCGTGGGGCTTCCGCAAGAGCGAGCTCGCAGGTGCTACTTGCACTCGCGGCAGTGTCCCTTGAGAAAGATCTCCGTCACATCGCCGACGGAGGTCTTGGCCGCCTTGCCAGGAGCGATGTGCACTTTAACGTCGGGCAGGCAGGTCACCTTGCCGCAGTCGAGGCACATGAAGTGGGGATGCTCGCCTTTGTCGTGGGCGTCGCCCGAACGCAGCTCAAAACGCCAGGCGTGGTCTCCCGCATCGAGGCGATTGAGCAAGCCGGCGTCGGCCAGTTCGACGAGGCACCGATAGAGGGTCGATTTGTCGTATCCCGCGGGCACAAGGGCGTCGGAAACGTCGCCGTGGCTGAGCGGGGTGCCCACTTCGGCCAGCATCTGCAACACGGCCACCCGGCTGGTGGTGCTGCGCAGTCCGGCGGCGCGCACCATCTCACGCGCAGCTTCGACAGACAGGACCGGAGACGAGCGATTCATGCGTGAATTGTAGCAGATCGAACGCCCACCCGTAGGGTAGGCCTCCGGCCTGCCCGTGAAAGCAGCGGTCGACGCGATTCGACAACTACCTTGTGTCGAACAAGATGCCGGTCAGGCTGGAAGCC
>JAEZAS010000415.1 GCA_023430365.1 Planctomycetota bacterium | reverse complement strand
CTCACGCGGCAGTGGCCGCAGTTCCACATGGGCGCCTCGCCGCGTGCCGGCATCGCCCTGATGCAGGCAGCCCGCACGCTCGCCGCTTTCAGCGGCCGCGACTACGCCGTCCCAGACGACGTCTTCCAGATCGCCCTCCCTGCCCTGCGCCATCGCGTGATCCTCACCGCCGAGGCCGAGGTCGAGGGACACAAGGTCGACGACCTGCTGATGGAGCTGATCCGGTCCGTTGAAGTTCCCCGACTGTAATTAAAAGATTCTCGTTCCCACGCTCTGCGTGGGAACGCCAGCTCCGGACACTCCGCGTCGTCCGTGCTGAGTGCTCACAACGATCGACTTAATCAACCCAGACAGAGGACGCAGAGCGTCCAACCTGGCGTTACGACGCAGAACGTCGTTACGAGAACAAAGTAGCAGGCACACTCCGTGTGCCGTCCCGGAAAACACGGCACACGGTGTGTGCCTACTACACTTTGCGAAAGCTCCGCCGTTGAACGAGTGGCTCAAAAGCACGTTGCAGGACGCTGGACCAGCCGTCACGCCCTATGCGCTGCTCCTGCTGGTGCTGGCGACATTGCCGCTCGTGTTGCTGGCGTGGCGGAAGCGGATCTATCCCAACACGCCGCTCGTCATCGCGCTGGCGGCCCCGGCGGTGCTGACGTTTGCCCTGCTGTGGGACGAGTCGCTGCTGCCGCTTGTGCTGCTGGTCGATGTCATCGTGCCGCTGATCGCCCTCGGCGATGTGTTCACCACGCCGAAGCTCAAGGCGCTGACCGTCGAGCGCGAGACGACGCGGATCGCCTCGCTGCGCAAGAACCACCGCGTCACGCTGCACATCACCAACCAAAGCAATCGCCTCTTGCTCGCGTGGGTGAAGGACGACGTGCCGCAGGAGTTCGAACCGCATCCGAAGGAGTTTGTGCTCCACCTCGGCCCCCGCAGCCGCACCACCGTTCATTACGAAATGCAGGCCAGCCGGCGCGGCGCGTTCCAGATGGAGCAGATCCACGTTCGCTTCCGCAGCCTGCTCGGCCTCTGGCAGCGCTACGTCTCCTACCCGGCCACGTCGCAGATTCATGTCTATCCCGACATGAAGCAGCTCAGCGAGTACGCGCTGCTGGCCCGCACCAATCGGCTAAGCCTGATGGGCGTCCGCCGCACGCGAAAGGTCGGCTCGGAGAACGATTTCGAACGCCTCCGCGACTACACGCCCGACGACAACTACAAGTTCATCGACTGGCGGGCAAGCGCTCGCCGACGCAAGCTGACCGTCAAGGACTTCCAGACCAGCCAAAGCCAGCGGATCGTCTTCCTGCTCGATTGCGGCCGGCTGATGACGAGCGAGTCGTCCGGCCTCAGCCTGCTCGACCATGCCTTGAACGCGGCGCTGATGCTCAGCTTCGTCGCCCTGCGACAGGGTGACGCGGTGGGCATGATCGCCTTCTCCGACCGGATTCACACCTTCGTGCCGCCGCAGGGAGGCATGAAGCACATGAACCAGTTGCTGCACGCCTCGTTCGATCGTTTTCCGCAACTGGTCGAATCGCGCTACGACGAGGCGTTTTTGTATCTCGGCAGCCACGTTCGCAAACGTTCGCTCGTCGTGCTGATCAGCAACATCATCGACGAGGTGAACGCCCACCAGGTGCAAAGCTATCTCAGCACGCTCGTCGGCAAACACCTGCCGCTCGGGGTGCTGATGCGCGATCATCGGCTGTTCGACGCCGCCGACCACGAGCCGCAGAACGACGCCGAGCTATATCGCGCGGCTGCCGCGGCCGAAATCCTCTCCTGGCGACACCAGGTGCTCCGAGATATGGAGCATCAGGGGGTGTTGTCGCTCGACGTGTTCCCGGAGGATATGACCGCGCCTCTCGTGAATCGCTATCTGGAAATCAAAGCCCGTCACTTGCTCTAGCGTGCAGCCACTCGTGCCCATCATTCTGTCCATTCAGGTCGGCCGGCCGCAGCAGCTTGGCCGCGAAGACTCGCCCGATCCGCACGACAAACCGTGGGTCTCGGGCTTCTACAAGCAACCGGTCACCGGCCCCGTGCAGGCTGGACGCACCAACCTTGCCGGCGACGAGCAGGCCGATTTGCAGCATCACGGCGGCGTCGACAAGGCGGTGCTCGCCTACTCGGCGGACCACTACGCCTACTGGAACGAGCGTCTCGGCCGGGGGGAGTTGCCGTTTGGCGCCTTCGGAGAGAACCTGACGATCCGCGGCCTCGACGAGAGCAGCGTCTGCATCGGCGACACCTGGCAAGCGGGAAGCGTTACGTTCGAAGTCTCCCAGCCGCGGCAGCCCTGCTGGAAGCTCTCGCGCCGCTGGCGGATCGACGACCTCGCCCGGCAAGTGGTCGAAAACGGCCGCAGCGGTTGGTACCTGCGCGTCATCGACGAAGGAGAGCTGCAGGCGTCGCAAGAAATGGCGCTCGTGGCCCGGCCTCATCCCAGTTGGACGGTCGCCCGGGCAAGCGAACTGATGCACCACAAGAAGGACGATCTCGCCGCGGCCGCCGAACTCGCCAGCCTGCCGCAACTGTCGGCCAGCTGGCGCGAGACGCTGCAAGGCCGCATCGCCAAACGCCAGCCCACCAAACAAGCGCCGTTCTAAACCACAGTAATCCGCAGCCGGACGCTAACAGCGTCCGGAGAACCACGGAAAGACACAACCACTCAGACTGAGCGCAACAATCGTCGGCAACCGCACTCTGAATGGCCGAATCACCCCGCCCTTCTCCGGCGGCTGTTAGCCGCCGGCTGTGGATGGTCCCTTCATCCGCTCCTGCACCTCCGGCAGCGGATACTCGAGCATCGACACCTCTTGCAGCATCGAGAGCTCCTTCAGCCGGGCGAAGCCGCGGGTCACCAGCTCCTCGCGCTGGCGGACAAACTCCGGGTCGAGCTGTCGCTTGTCAAAATCCCCGTCGGCGGTCACCGGCGGAAAGTCCGGATGGACGATGAACTGGGCGAGGACCGGATTGCAGCGGATATGCCGCTCGCGGGTCGTGTGCAGCGTCTCGGGGTCGAGCATGCCGATGACATACCGCAGGTAGAGATCGCTTTCCCACAACTCGGCGACATCCTGGCCGCAGATTTCGCACAGATAGCCTTCCTCGCACTTCGCCATGATTCGCCTTGCCTGTTGTGGGCTCGCTCGACTCCCATCCCGTAGCTGAATTCGCCAGAATTCAGACGCCCTGTAAGTGGTGG
>JAEZAS010000347.1 GCA_023430365.1 Planctomycetota bacterium | reverse complement strand
GAGCCCCGCAAATCGCGATTGCAAACACCAAATTGGTGATTTAGGGCGTTCAAAACGAATCGCACAATTATCTTGTTTCCTGCGAGACCCTCAATCGTGGAAGGCCATCGGCCCTTCCAGTGTCGGTACTTATTCAGTCCGCTCCTATCAAGCTCGTCAACAGATCGACGGAAATCAAAACCACGAAGTTCGTCACCGGGCGTTGTCAAAACCTGTTCATCGAAATTAGTCCAGATGTACCCATCACTAGGTCGCGTGTTTTGGAGTTGCAGCCGAGTCTTTGCGGGAAGATCCGTGCGAAGGCGAACAACGAGGTCGTTACCCTCGATGACGCATGTCCAGTCGAAGATGTCGCAGACCGCCGGACGGGAAGCCTGCTGTTGCCTGGTGTGCTTCCCCATAAGCAAACTGCCTAACTTGTTTATAGGAAGTTTCTGCCTATCACCTGTAGGCCGCAATGTGCGGCCTAACGCTCAGGCAGCTAATTCTCGTAAGTCCTTAGGCCCCGCCACCCGACGCCCGTTTGGTTTTAGGGAGTGGTCGGCGCGGTTGCGATCACATAGTCGGCCAGTGCGCGGACGTTGCTGATGAACGTTTTGCTCTCGATGACGCCTGAGGTGGGCGAGCGGTCGTGAGCGTCGAGGCCGCCGCGCTCGACCCATGCGCCGCGCTCGTCCTGTGCGTTGATGATCTCGCGGACCTTGTTGGCGAGTGCTTGGGGTTTGCCGCGCGAGCGCTCGCCGGGCCCGGCCTTCAAGACGCGCTGGTACTCGGCTTCGAGGCGGTCGAGTCGCGAGTCGAACTGAAAACCATAGTGCTTCGGGACGTCCTTGGCCGAGTAGGTGACCTGGTAATCGCGCGTGAAGTAGAGCGGCTTGTCGGTGTTCAGCTCGTAGAACCGCGCGAGCTTGCCGCCGGGGAGCTCGAGCTTGCGCAAGTAGGCGAGTGCCCGCGGGATTGGCTCGAGATACTTCTTGTCGCCCGTGCGACGGTAGAGGAGTAGGAGTGTTTCGATCGTGTCCTGCGATTCGAGACCTGTGATGGCTGGCGGCTCGAACTTGCGATCCCAGACCGGCTGCATCTGGCGGTTGTACTGCTGCGCCCAGGCGGGCTGCGGGTCGGGCAGCTGGGCGAGCAGGAGGAAGTCGCCGCCGCGCTTAGCCGACGCGAGATAGCGCTCATCGCCGTACACCTCATGCGCTTCGAGCATCGTAACGATCAGGTCGAGCGAGATCTGGTCGTTCAGCCGATAGCAGCCCGTCCAGTCCTTCGTCCAGGTGCGCGACCAGGTCTCGGGAATCGAGGCTTTGAGGACCGGGTAGGTCGCGGCGTCGGGGGCTGCATGCGGATAGCAGTCGTAGCAGTGCGACCAGGCGCCGTTGGGGTACTGGGCCTTGAGCAGCGATTCGAGGGCGTACTGCGTCGCTTCGTGGATCGGCTTGCTTTTGAAGCCGACGGTTTGGTCGAGTCGCATCAGGAAGCGGACGGCGGCCTGCGTGGTGTCGTCGTCGAGCACCGTCAGGTTGCCCTTGTACTTCCGCTTCATCCACTCGTCCCAGCCGGCGGGCGGCTTCTCCTTGGCGCCGGGAACCTTTCGGCCGGAGGAGGCGAGATCGACGCGGTACGACTGCTTGGCCCGCTTCGCGGGATCGAACTCGATTGAATAATTCCAGCCGCCGGAATGAAGCTGGCCGCGGAGGAGGCAATTGGCCACGTCGCCGGCCATGCGGAGATGTCGCTTGTCGCCGGTGGCTTCGTAGGCGTCGAGATAGGCTTCGCCGATTGAGGGTGTGCCCGGCGGCTGCACCCAGACGGCCGAGCCGTCGGTCTTGCCTTCCCCTTCGCGGAGCTTGAGGTCGCCACTATAACGCCAGACGTAGCCGCCGTGATCGGCGACCTGGTCGTGGTAGAAATCGAGAGCCTTGTTGAGGGCGGCGAGAGCCTCGTCGCGGCTGACCGGCTCGGCGGCGGAGCCTTGGCCGATGAAGACGAGCAGCAGTAAGGCAACCGGCAGGAAGCGTGGCAACCTAATCATCGGGATCGGCCCTTGTTTTGATCGGAGTGACACTGCAGGGCTCGCAAGCGGTTACGAGCCCGGTAGCGGTTCGACGGTGACCTTCAGCGCGACGGCTCCGCGGGCTTTCATCATCGGGTCGGGGCCGCAGGAGCGGATCTGGTCGGCCTTCAGCTCCGCATGCTCCAGCTGGCCTGACCAGACGATGCTGCGACCCTTCACGTGGGCTTCCAGCGTCAGCCGGGCAGCCTTGATCCGGCCGTAGTGAAAGACCTTGCGGAGGACGCCGATGACATGGTCGAAGCCGTTGACGTCGTCGTTATGCAGGATGACGGCGTAGGGGGGCTGGACCTTGCGAGTGGTCTTCTCGACGGGCTTAGCGGCGGGACGCTCGGTTTCGACTTCGTCGACAACGGCGGCGGCCGACTCGGCTTGCTGACTCATGGCGATGCGGGGCAGAGGAGGACACTTGGGATCAAGCGTCCAGAGTAGCACCGGCGAAGAGTAAAGTCACGGACGACCGTAGGGTAGGCTTCCAGCCTGCCCGGGCAAAGAAATGACCAATGACCAAATCCCAATGACCAAAGGGGCCGTTTTGAACTCCGCCTCAGTTGGTCATTGGTACTTGGTCATTGGGATTTTGTCTGGGCAGGCTGGAAGCCTACCCTACGCGGCTCTGGCTTTGAGCCAGCCGAAGCGGCGGCAGAAGCGGCGGGAGCGATGCTGGGCGTACCAGCGGCGGCGGGCCGGGTCTGGGCTGTGTCGGCGTTTTCGTTTCCCGTCGGGCATACGTGGGGTATCCGCAGGACCGTTAAACTCACCCACTCAGCTCTTCGGCACGACGGCGCTCGCGACGTGAATGCGGCCCCGCGCGTTAAGACCGAGCGGGGAGCTCAAAAGGGATTGGCCATCCGCAACGGGCGAGCGGTGGCGAAGATCGAGCTTGCCATCACCAGGCAACCGGCAACCAACATGATCGTGCTTGTGAACATCGAAACCCTGCCCCTGACGAACCATCCCTTTGGAATCAGACCCGACGTGCCGAACGCAGGCGTTGTGCCGCGCGCATCACTTGCGCGATGGTTCACCGATCCAACCCGCGGAGCGAGAAGAAGTTAACGGCGAAGACGCGGCTGAAGTCCCTTTCGCCGCCGCCGCTGAATGTGTCGTCAGAATGACGATGGAGCGTCGCCAGCACTACAGGTGCGCCACCGCCGAGGCGCATGCGTTCTTGCACTTTGAGTGTTTCGCTTTGGGCGAATTAGGTCAAGAAAATGGTCGGAGACGTCTTGGCGGGATGACCTGCGGCGACAAGCCGGTCATCACTGCCGGAGGCTAAGCGGCTGTCTGCTGGCTCATCGCTGCGAGTGACCGCGTTCGGTTTGCTAGCGGCCATGAAACGAAAGAAGCCGCCGCATCGGAGTCTCAGGACTCGTCGCGGCGGCTTCGCAGGGCAGACGGCTTGCAGGCGAATTGAGGCTCGCCCGCTGGCGAGCCGGGTTACTGCTTCGGCAGGATCACGGCGTCGATCACATGGATCACGCCGTTGCTGGTCAGGATGTCGGTCTTCACGACGTTCGCATCGTCGATCTTCACCTTGCCGCCGTCGACCGAGATTTTCGCGGACGAGCCTTGCACGGTCTTGGCTGACTTCAGGCCGGTCACGTCGTCGGCGGTGACTTTTCCCGGCACGACGTGATAGGTGAGGATGGCGACGAGCTTCTCCTTGTTCTCCGGTTTGAGCAGCGACTCGACCTTGCCCTTGGGCAGCCTGGCGAAGGCCTCGTCCGTCGGGGCAAACACGGTGTAGGGGCCTTTCCCCTTCAGCGTCTCGACCAGCCCAGCCGCCTGAACGGCTGCGACCAGCGTTTGAAATTGGCCGGCGGCAACCGCCGTGTCGACGATGTCCTTCTTGGCTTCCTCGGCGGCCTTCACAGGCGCTACCAGAGCCAGCGCCAGGGCGGCGCACAATGCGAGACTCAAGCTTTTCATGGTTCGATCCTTGGCGTGCGGAGGTTGGAATTCGATTCGAACGGAAAGCGCTTTTGCCGGCATTGCTCAAGCAGGAAGCCGCGAAGGCCTGCTGCGGGTTTCGCCTGAATCCACTCGGGCGACGAAAGACTATTGCCAGGCGGCAAGTGGCGCGCAGAAGAATTTTTGAAGCGGTCGAGCGGAGAGAAGGATCACGAAACCGTGTAGGTCAGGCACTCTGTGCCTGACGGATTCGATGTCGCAAGGCGAGTTGAGCCTAAGATGTCGAGCAGACCGCATTCTGTCAGGCACGGGGCGCCTGACCTGCAATTTTGACCTGCCATTCCGCGAGGTTGTTCCGTCCTTTTCGTGCTTTCGTGTTTTCGTGATTCCCAAAACCGAGGATCACGAAAGCACGAAAACACGAAAGGGGAAGAGAGGGGTACGTATGTAGATTGCCCCTTGTGTGGGAGACGTTTTAGTCCCGCTTCTCGTGCATGCATTGGTCGATGACGACGGCGGAGGCGATGATCAGGATGTCGTCTTCGCCGTCGGAGATGTCGATGCCGTAGCTGTCGGACAGGCTGAAGTAGGCTTTCGAGACGCGAGCCACGATCCGTGCGCCTCGGCTGAACGTGTACTCGTGGTTCCAGAAGTTGCCTTCGGCGGTCAGGCCGTTGGGGCCCGGCACGTCGATCGTGAACACGGCCCGGAACAGGGTGAAGAGCGACTTCTTGACGACCGCCACGACCTTGCCGCCGCGCGAGATTTCGAAGGTCGGCCCCCAGGCGAGCAGCTTCTGCGAGATGAACGCCAGTTCGTTTCCCTGCATGTCCTGAAACGAAAGCTTACTGCCCAGGCTCCAGGCCTTGCCGTCGATGAAGAAAACCTCCCGGCCTTGCTCGTCGCGCACGACGTAGTCGTCGCCCCACGAGATCCACTTCTCCTTCATCTGGTAGCGGGCCATGGTGTGTTCCTCGCGATGAGTGGAAGCTTGGATGAGGGACTTTGTTATACCCGCGGCCCAGGCAAATTGCCCGCCAGAAAATAACCGCGGTGCAGGGCACGCGACACCCGACCCGCAACATTCTTCCCACCTTTCGTGCTGTCGCGTTTTCGTGGTTCATTTCATGGGGATCACGAAAGCACGAAAATACGAAAGAGGGGATTAGAAAGTTGCATCCAGCGTGTCGTGTCGAGCAGGCCGGGGTTTCGTCGGGCACGGGGCGCCTGGCCTACGGTGTAGGTCCGTCCTTTTCGTGCTGTCGTGTTTTCGTGATTCATTTCATGGGGATCACGAAAGCGCGAAAACACGAAAGAGGGGATTAGAGAGTCGCATCCAGCGTGTCGTGTTGAGCAGGCCGGGTTTTGTCAGGCACGGGGCGCCTGGCCTACGGTGCTTTCGTGTTTTCGTGATCCCCAAAAACGAAAATCACGAAAGGTCGAAAACACGAAAGAGTCATTGCGGCCGGTCGGCTTCGAGGCGTGTTTCTCGCAGTTCCGCGTCGCTGTGCAGGAAACAGGGGTTGGTGGCGCGGAAGGTGAGGTGCGGATTGGCGAAGCCGCTTTCACGAAGCAGGGTGAGGAGCTCGCTGTCGACGGGAATCGTCTGCACTGCGGCGGCTGGTCCGGGGAGCGAGAGAGGTCCGTCGCCGAGGGGGCGGTCGGCGGTGAGCAGGTGCATCTGCAGCGTGCCGCCGGGCTTCAGGACGCGCAGCACTTCGCCGAGCAGCGCGGCGGTGTCCTCGGGCGAGCGGCGCTCGTTGAACGTCCCTTGCAGCGAAACGACATCCACGGTGCCATCGAGAATCGGCAGCCGCCGGGGTAACGGCTGACCGAGTCGGTGGTTCCAGACGGCCGGCGTCGGGCCGGCGTTTTCGGCAGCCGGAGGCGGGACGGCGCTGGGAACCTGCCCAGCGCCGCGGTGTTCGAGGTCTTCGTCGAGGGTGTAGATCTCCCACAGGTTGCCGTCAGGATCGTGGACCCAGAACTTGGTCTGGCGGGCGTAGCAGCACTCGACTCCTTCTTCGCGGCGCGTCGAGATGCCGGCGAGCTCGAGGCGGCGCTGCACTTCGACGAGCGCCGCCGAATCGGGCAAGCGAAAACCGAGGTGGTTCAAATTGCCGCCGGGCGGGGCGGCGAACGGTTCGAGCGAGAGGACGAGCGGCGGATCGTCGAGTTCGAACTTGGCGTAGTCGGGGCGGCACTTGGCCGCCTCCCGGCCGAGGAAGACGCGAAAGAACTCGACCGAGCGATCGAGGTTCTTCACGTTCAATGAGATATGAAACCGCGAGCCGACCGAGGACTTGGCAGGCGCAGGCTTCTGGGGATCGATCGTGGGAAGTTCCAGCGAGGCGCTCATGCGGTGGGCTCCGATTCGAGGCAGGGCATATCGACGAACAGGTCACGCTCCCAGGCGCCGGCGGCCGCGTTGGGAACCGGCGTGAAGGCGGCCGCCAGGCTCAACAGGGCTGCGGCGACGGCGAACGTGGTGAGGATGAAGTAGTACGAGCCGGTCGCCGCGTGCGAGGAGGCGACGACGAGCGGCCCGAGCGCCGAGGCGAAGACGGTCATCATCTGCGCGAGTGATTGGATGCGACCGAGCTGCGCCGGGCCGAAGGCGTGTGCCCAGACGGCGAAGAACAGCACCGTGATCGCTCCTCCCGCCAGACCGCTGACCGATGCGCACAGGTAGGCCTGCCCCGCCGTGCGCAGCAGGGGCAACGTGGCGGTCGTCGCGGCAAATGTGAGCATCGCCCCCGCCAAGAGCCATTGCAAAGGCATCCGGCGCGCCATGCCGCCGACGATCAGGTTGGCGACCATACCGGTCAGCAAACCAATCACGAGGCAGAGCTGAAACACCCCTTCGTCCAGCCCTCGCTCGGCGAAGATGAACTGCTGAAAGAGCGAGACGCCGGAGCTGGCCATGCCAAACAGCGAGATGCTGCCGGCAAAGATCCAGAAGCATGGCGTGGCGAGCGCTTGCTGCCACGTGGCGCAGGCCCGGCTGACTTGCGCCGGGTCGGACGAGGCTTCTTCGGCGGAGAATTCGATCGTGCGATCGGCCGGCTTGCTCCGCGTGAGAAGCCAGAGCGCAACGGTCGCCCCCACCAGGCCGTAGGCGACTTCGAGCCACGCTCCGCGCCAGCCGATTTGGGTTACCCGATAGCCGACCAGGCCAGTGCCGACCGCCATCATCAGGCTCATCAGCACCGCATAGACGCCCATCGCCACGCCGATCCGCCGCTGGAACCACTTGCCGACCATCGTGATGCTCACCACCGAGAGCATGCTCTGACCGATGCCGCGGCTGAGCGTGATCGCCACCAGTAGCGACCAGCCGTCGTGCAGTTGGCTCATCCAGGCCACGACTGCGGCCAAGGCGAGCGTCGTCGCGCCGGCCACGTGCCGCAAACCAAACCGATCGCACAGCCAGCCGCAGGGCAAGCAGAACAGGGCGCCGAGGATCGTCGCCCAGAAGTTGATCACGCCGAAGTCCTGCTGCGAGAGCGACGGAAAGTCGTCGAGCAGGCGTTTTGTGATCAATCCCAAGCCATGCGTGCGCCCGGGCAGCGTCGCCGCCATGGCGACCGCCGCGAGAGCCACCACGGTCCAGCCGTAGTACACACCGTGCGAAGTGGGCTTTTTCATTAGCGGAACCACACCCCAGTTTTTCCGTACTCAGCGTATTTCTTCACGAGCCACGCGTGGAACTGGCGATAGTGGGCGTCGCGCTGCTCGCCCCCGTCGCGGCCCGCGTTGTAGCTCAGATAGAGCTGACGTCGCCAGCGATCGCTGCCGTTGGGCGCCGAGCGGTGAGGCGTGAAGCCGCTGAAGACGGCGAAGTCGCCCGGCTGAAGATCGAGAATCACCCCCGTCCGCTCATCGATCGCGTCGGGCGGCAGTTGATGGTACTCGCCGTCCTTCGGCGACAGGTAGCCCTGGCGGTGATAGCCGGGAAACACTTCCGTAGCGCCATTGGCGGGCTCGGTCGGATCGATCGCGACGATCACCGTCACGAAGCTCTCGGGAAACTCCGGCCAGCCGATGTAGTCCTGGTGGAGCTGATAGCCCTTCACGCCCGGCGGCTTGAAGATGAGCTTGTCCTTGAACAGGTAGGCCTCGTCGCGATAGAGCTGCCGCAGAGGGGAGAGAATCCGCTCGTCGTAGGCGAAGAAGCGGCTGACGGGACCGATGTCGATCACCGGATCGAAGCAGTCGAACGTGCACTCGCCCGTGGTCGCATGATCCGACCAGCGGCAGCGGATGTTCTGCGTGTCGATCAGTTCCTTGCGCTGCGCGAGCGTATCGGCCTCGGCAGCCAGCGACGCGATTTCATCGCTGTCGAAGACCTTCCGCACGATCAGGAAGCCGTCGCGGTCGTAGGCCGCAATCTGTGCGTCGCTGAGGATCGGAACGGTAACGGAGCTCATGGAGACGATCCTGATGCAAGAAACTAATGCTTGGATAATTGTGCGAGCGTCAGAATTTTAGTCTCGCGGCAGGGGCGTTTGAAGCCGGCAGGGGGGCTGCGTAGGTCAGCCAGCGTAGATCAGGCACGCTGTCCATGACGGAATGCGGTCTGCTTTGCAGGCGCGGCTCAAGTCGCGTGGTTAGCCCGTCTCTGTCAGGCACGGGGCGCCTGACCTAAGGCTGGTGGCCATCCAAGCGGGAGCGGTTAGACGATGGCGCAGGCTTCGTGGAAGTCGAGGCGGGGGCCGCGGGGGTAGAGTTTGGCCGGGTCGCCGTAGCCGAGATTGCAGAGGAAGTTCGACTTGATGTGACTTTCGGGAAGCCATTCCTGGCCGCCGCCGTCGGCTGTGCCGGGGCTGGAGAAAAACTCCTGATCGACCTTGGCATTGTCGAAGCCCGACATCGGTCCGCAGTCGAGGCCGAGCGAACGGGCCGCCACGATGAGGTAAGCCCCTTGCAGGGAGCCGTTGCGCCGCGCGGTCGTTTCGACCAACTCGGGATTGCTCGCGAACATTTCTCCAGCCTTGGGATTCGGCGGCCAGAGCTTCGTCAGCTTTTCGTAGAACTTCACGTCGTAGCCAACGATGGCGGTGACGGGGGCCGTCATCGTCTTCTCGACATTGCCCGGCAGCAGCGCCGGCAGCAGACGCTGCTTGGCCTGGGGGCTGCGGACGAACACAATCCGCGCGGGGCAGGTGTTCATGCTCGTCGGGCCCCATTTCATCAGTTCGTAGAGCTGATGCAGCGTTTCGTCCGTCACCGGCCGGTCGAGCCAGTGGCTATACGTTCTGGCGCTGCGAAAAATCTGATCGAGAGCGGCATCACTCAACGGTTCAGCCATGGTCTGGCTCCTGGAACGGCGCTCGCTGGTTTGCGCTTCAGCACTTTGCAGCGGCGGAGTGCGTGCGAATGACATGCCGTGGCGGGCCTGCTCGTAGCTCGCGTAGGGCAGGCACTCTGTGCCTGACGCAGCCGGGCTTGCGCGGCACGTTTTGCTGGCGCTCGAGAGCGAGCCGTGTTATGTCAGGCACGGGGCGTCTGACTTACCCTATCACGGGCAGGCTGGAAGCCTACCCTACGGTTTACCAGACCCAGCCGACCGTGGCGCGGGCGTTGAAGGGAGCGCCCGGGAACACCTGGGCTCGATCGATCGAGCTGCTGGCGTACTCCGTGTCGAACAGGTTCTCGAGGAAGCAGGAGGCGTAGAGCGGGCCGCGTTCGTAGTACAACCCGCCGTCCCAGCGGCCGTAGCTCGGCAGCTCGAACGTGTTGGCCAGGTCGCCCGGCCGGCGGTCGAGGTAGACGAGGCCGAGGGCGGCGCCGAAGGTGTGGATCTGGTTCTGGATGAGGTTGTAGCGGGTCCAGAAGTTGGCGCTGTTGTAGGGCACGTTGCGCTGACGGTTGCCGTCGAGCGTCGGGTCGAAATCATCGTAGAGGCGAACGTCGGCATAGGTGTAGTTGGCCAGGGCGCTCCAGCGGTCGGTGATCTGACCGAGCAGGTTCACCTCGGCGCCTTGGCTGCGTTCCTCGCCGACTTGGGTGAGGAAGAACGAGCCGGTGTTCAGGTCGGCGTTGCGACGCTTGATGTAGAAGCCGGCCGTGTTGAGCGACAGGTTCGGCAGCAGCAAGGTCTTGATGCCGGCCTCGTGAATCTCGCCGAGTACGGGGCGGAGCGGATTCAGGTTCTGGTAGACGCCGCCACCCGGCGGGCTGAACGACTGGCCGTAGGTGTAGTAGAAGGAGAGCGTTTCATCGGCAAACGGCTGATAGATCAGGCCGCCGCGCGGCGTGGTGTAGGTGAAGTTCTGGTCGGTGTCGGCCGAGCCGATCGGGAAACCCGAGAAGAAGAAGTCGCGCTCGAACTCCAGGTTCAGCGAATCGATGCGGACGCCGGCCACCGCCTTCCAGTACTCGTTCAGGTCGACCAGGTCCTGGGCGTACCAGCCGACACGCTGCTGGCGATAGACCGGGAAGGCCGAGGTGAACGTGCTGCCGGGAAGGATCGGCGGGTCGGTGTAGACCGGGTTGGTCACGTCGATCGGCGGCAGGGTGCTGAAGTTGTAGAGCGCGTTGGAGTCGAAGTAGATGTATTCCACGCCGGTCACCATCCGGTGACGGAACTGGCCGGTGTAGAAGTCGCCCGCCAGGTTGGCGATGAACGACTGCGATTGCTCGTCTTCGAGCGCGATGTCGTTGCGGCTGCGGAAGAAGTTGTTGCCGATCGGCGGCGGGTTGAGCGTGGCCGATGTGAGCGAACCGGGGAACTCGTAGAACAGCGAGTAGCCGCCCACGTTGAGCGACCAGTTCTCCGACAACTCATGCGTGAGCATGAGGGTCTGGCGGAACTCTTCGTAGTGGATGAAATCGTTCGCCGGCTCGCCGACGTAGCGATCGATCGGCAAGGCCAGCGGATCGTTGCCGATCACCGGAATGCCCTGGTCGCCGCGGCGATGGTCGCGATGCCATTCGAGCTGATAGGTCAGGCGGGTGCTCGGGTTGATCTCCCACGTGGCGCTCGGGGCAATGAGCGTACGCGAGAGATAGTCGAAATCGCGGAAGCCCTGAGCGTCTTCATGCGCCACGTTCACGCGATAGAGCAGGCTGCCCGACTGATTGGCCCGGCCGTTGGTATCGAGCGTGTAGCGGGCTCGTTCCCAAGCGCCGAACGTGAAGCCAAAGTCGCTGAACTGGGCGTCGATCGGCTTCTTGGTGATCAGGTTCACGACACCGGCGGGCGAGCCGGCGCCACACAGGGCCGAGGCCGGGCCTTTGAGGATTTCGACGCGCTCGATGCTCTGAAAGTCGCGCGGCACGTAGGTCGGATCGAGGAAGCCGTCGCGGCGGAAGTCGCGCGATTGCAATTCCAACCCGCGCAGGAACAGACGATCGGCAAAGATCCCGTCGCCGCCGACAACGACGCCGCCGGCGTTGCGGGCGATGTCGTCCAGCGACAGGATGATCTGATCCTGCATCACGTCCTGCGTGATGACGTTCACCGTGGCCGGCACATCAGCGTCGGGCACGGCGATGATCGTGCCCGTGGTCGACTCCTCCGCGAAATAGCCGAAGGCCTCGGGCGCGGAGAACATGCTGCCGTCGAGAACCGGGTCGTAATCGTAGTTGCCGTTCGGGTTGACAAAGCCCGGACCAGGCGGAGCGGCCTGGACGGTGGTGTCGGGGAGCGTCGGCGGAGCCGCTTCGACCTGCGTCTCGGGCAGGGTGGGCGGACCATCCGCCTCCTGGGCGAGCGCCATGCTCGAGCAGGCCAGGCAGCCGGCGCAAACGAGTCGTGAGGCAAGTCGGGAGTATCTCTGAAGAGGCAAAAACACGGTGGGTCCCTCGTTGTCGACGCCAGCAGGGCGCAGGTCCGGTTGGGTGCGGGTAGAACCGGTCGCGCAAGCGTGGAGCGACCGTCTGGCCGCTACAGAGAGATTCGGCCGGATAAGCGTTAGAGGCTCACGGCTATATTCATAGAATCATGAGAATGTCTGAGCCATGTGCCGAAGCTGGGGAGAGTTTGCGGCCGCTAGCACACGATAAGCGCAGGTTTTGGCTCGGGATGGGGGCTTTGAGAGCGCGTAGCGGCGGGATCGGCGTTAGCTGCGGATCGAGAAGCGGACTGGCACGATTACTTCGTAGGGCACCGCGAGGCCGCCGCGGCGGGCTGGTGAGAAACGCCACTGCCGGACTCCGCTGATGGCGGATTGATCGAGGCTTGGGCTGCCCGAAGAGCGATGGAGGGCCACTTCGGTGACCCGGCCGGCGGCGTCGATCTGCACCCGGAGGCGGACGACTCCTTCGATGCGATCGCGAAGCGCATCGAGGGGGTAGGGCGGCTTGCGGTTGTTGGGAAACTGGCTCGGCAGCTGGTCGACTTCGCTCCCCAAGTCGGCGGCGGTTTGAAACGGAATGGCCGCCGAGACTTCGCCGACCGGTGTCGGCAGTTCGGAAGTTACGGTTCGTTGGGGCTTGGGAGGAGCGGTTTCGGCGAGCTGATCGGGCTGAAGTTCGGCGGGAGCGGTTGCTTTGCTTGGTGGGGGGCTCGGCGGCGGGGGAGCGGGCTCGTCGGTGACGACTTCGCGGAGCGCGGGGGCGCGATCGACCTGATACTCGCTTCGCTCGACCTCGATCGGCGGTGCAGACATCTCCACCGGTACAACTTCGCTCTCGGTGGGCTCAATCTCGGGCGCCGGAGCGATCTCAAGGGGCTCGCTGACGGGAATGGTGACCGTCGGCGACTCGCTGGCGGGGGCAGCCGGCTGGGAGAAGGCGGCGCTGAGCACGACGGAGTCGCCACGGCGGAGCCGGATCTCGATGTGCGGCAGCGGGGGGAGCCAGAGCGCCAGGGCGCCGAGCACGAGCAGATGCAGAATCCCGCTGGTTGCGTAGGCCCAGAACAAACGCATGGCGGGACCAGGGCGGGGTGACGATGCGGCAGGGAGAACGGGAGTAGTTGGATATTCTAATGAGCGTGCAAATGTGTCGCAACTGAAGACGCTGGCGGCGGGGGGGACCGATAGCAGCTATGTGGCTGTGCGTATTGACTAACTGTTGAAAATTTGATATGAATATTGCATGGCGAACCTTCCTCCGTTGTGGATGTGTGGGGCGTTTGATGCTGCGCTGTTGGGGCTGGCCGAGGACGGTATGTGAGGGGTGGATCTGGGGCTGGTGTGGCGGGTTCGGCGGGCGGCTAGCTGTTGTGAAAGGTAGCCAGAAGGGGGGTAGTAACGAGTAGTTGTATTTCGGTGGCGAAGTGTTGTACGACTTGCGGGCTGATTTGACGTAAAGCTTTGTGTGGAAGCTGGTTGCGTCAAGAAGTCGGCTAGCGCAAGGGGTTGTGAAACGAGGCGCGCGGGACCCTAGTAAACGGCGGCTCTTGTCGCCGGCGCAAGTGTTGTGAACCGGGGGCTTCTGATGTGGGGAGACGACGCAATGAAAAAGGCCGGGCAGCGCGGTGGAGGAGGACCGCACTGCCCAGCCTGGCAACTTTGGCTTGGGTAGCTGTTGGGTGGCGCCGCTCGCTGCTGGGGGCGTTGCAGCGATTGGCGCTGGCTAGGCACATCACCCGATGCGGGCTCGACCGCGGGGCGGACGAGGCGGAGCCTCGGGGTGGTTTCGTCCCAGGCTGGAGCTTGGGACGGAGGTTGCGCACTGGCTGGGTCAGACTCGGGCTGGGCCGGGTGGCTCAGCTGGGCCTGACGGTTCGGGCTGGATTACCAGGGACCGCGGATTGGGTAGACGCCGAGCTGGTCGGTGTGGCTCGGCCAGTAGGGCGTGGGGAGGTAGCCGTACGGGTAGTTGCCGTAGCCACGTCCGCTGGGGCCGCCGACGACGCCCGGGTAGTCGCGGTGGAACTGGTGATAGATCGGCGTCATTTCGGACTGGGCCACGCCCCAGCTGAGGCTGGTGTGCATGGCGGCGGTCGGTGGGACGACGAGCGACACCGGGGTGCCCCACTGGGTGTAGGCGTAGGGACCATGCCAGGGGCGCTGGGCCGCGTAGTAGCGGGCCTTGCGATCGGCGTGGTTGTAGGCCGGCGTGAGGCGGTGAGGCAGTTGGGGATGGGTCGGGTACGGATGGGTCGCGAGCACAGGCTTCGCGAGTGAGACCGCGAGCAGGCCGGCGATTAGCGCCGCACCGCAAGCGGCAGAGCGGAACAGTTTCACAGCAGTATCTCCCTTGCCTGAGGGCAATCTCGGAAGCGAGGTGGTTGGTTGCTTGAGGACGGTGTCGAGCGTTTGGGGCCCGCATGCCGACGCGGTATGGCGCGTCGGCATGTGCCGAGAGACGGCACACGGAGTGTGCCTGCTACACGGTTAGCGGCAGTACTTCACGCTGGTGCGGGTCAGGCCCTGACCGCTGTTGTAGTAGCGGTGATAGGTGCGCTTATGGTGGTACAGAAATTCATGCGGCATGAGCGGCTGATACGTGATGAACGTATGGCCGACGTGCGGCGGAATCGGGCGGGGCGAGATATAGAGTTCGGCTCCGACGCCACCGCAGGTGGGCGGAACGTAGTAGTTGTAGAACAGGTCGGGCCGGCCGTACCAACGATACTGGCAGTCTCCCGCGCTGCACGTGCGGCAGCCGCTGGGGCCGGCGTAGGCGTGGTAGTAGCGGAAGTCGGTCAGGTAGTTCTGAGCGTTGTAGCCTTCGTAGCCGAGGTAGCCGTAGCCATATCCACCGCAGGCCGCTCCATAGCAGGGAGCGTAGCCCGTGCCGCCGACCCGGCCGTAGTTGGCTGGGCCGAGCTGGAAGCCGTGGTATCCGCCGGGGCCGAGGTAGGGCTCGTGCCCGAACAAGCCGTGGTGGTGGCCGTGGTGATGATGTCCGTGATGAACGCCATCGGGGCAGTTGCCGTCGATGCAGTCGTTCGACAGGGCGACGCCATGACCAGCCAGCAGGCAGGCCAGGGCGAGCGCCGAGCGCAGCACGAAACGGGACATGGCAGGTTCCTCCAGGAAGCAGCGAGTTGCCGCACGGTGGGCCGGGCGAGGTGGGGTCGTTGCCCGGCGGCAGGCGGCGGTGGGAATAGGTCGGTAGGTCGGTCGCCAGCCCTCGTTGCCAGAGGACCGATTATGGCGTCCGTAGTGTCTTTCTCGGTCGGGTGCGCCGATGCGGCTAAATCATTTTGTGCCTTGCGAAACGAATGCTCGCCGGGCGCCGGTAGCACCGGAACGAACGGTAAACCCACCTGGGTTTTCAGCGGTTTCTGGCATATAATCGCTACAGACGGAACGACCGGAATAGCCGGTTTTGAGCCCCATCTTGGATATCGAAAAGCCACTCGGCGTCCGATGATGGTGGGGCGGTCCGCGTGCCAGATGTGGCGCGCATCTTTCATTCTTCCAGCGGTAAAGGAATGCCCGCTTTGTCCACCGTTAAGGAGCCTGCGAAGGCACCCAAGACCATTCCCGCGCCTGCGAAGCAGTTGAAGCTCGTCACCCTCGACGACGAGCCCGCGGTTGAGAGCGAGCACATGGAACATTCGGACGGCCAGGCCAACGGCAAACCGCAAGGCGGAGGCGCATCGCGCCGGCGGGTAACCGCGGAGACGATGGCCACCAAGCAACGCGATATTTCGGTCAGCGAGTTCTTCGCCAAGAACCGGCACCTGCTGGGGTTCGACAATCCCCGCAAGGCGCTGCTTACCACGGTGAAGGAAGCGGTCGACAACTCGCTGGACGCCTGCGAGGAAGCGGGGATCGTTCCTGAGATCTGGGTGACGATCGAAGGGACCGGCAACAACCGCTATAAGGTCAGCATCCAGGACAATGGGCCGGGCATCGTCAAGAAGCAGATCCCGCTGATCTTCGGCAAGCTGCTCTATGGCTCGAAGTTTCACCGCTTGCGGATGAGCCGCGGCCAGCAGGGCATCGGCATCAGCGCGGCGGGCATGTACGGCATGCTGACGACCGGCAAGCCGGTAAAGATCATTTCGAAGACGTCGCCGAAGAAACCGGCGCACTACTTCGAGCTGCAGATCGACACCAAGCGCAACCTGCCCGAGATCATCAACGGCAAGGGGGAAGGGGTCGACATCTCGCCAGGCGAGAAAGGGCACCAGGAACTGGTGGCCCACGGCATCGACTGGGTGACACACTACGCCGCCGAAGAAGGCAAGCAGCCGCACGAGGTGAAGAGCGGCACGCGCGTGACGATCGAGCTGGAGGCCAAGTACCTCCGCGGCCGCGGCAGCGTGGACGAGTATCTCGAGCAGACGGCGATTGCCAACCCGCACGTCACGATCCACTACAAGGATCCGGAAGGAAACGAAACGACCTTTCATCGGTCGACGAACGAACTGCCCGCCGAACCGAAAGAGATCAAGCCGCACCCGTACGGCGTCGAACTCGGTCGGCTGGTCACGATGATGAAGGACACCGAGCACAGCTCGATCACGCAGTTTCTGACCGAGTCGTTCTCGCGTGTCAGCTCGGCGGTGGCCAAGCAGATTTGTGAGAAGGCGAAGATCAGCCCGCGGGCCTACGTAAAGCGCATCGGCCGGCAGGAAGCGGACGCCATTTACCAGGCGATCCAGGAAACGAAGATCAGCGCCCCGTCGACCGACTGCATCGCACCGATCGGCGAACCGCTGATCCTCAAGGGGCTGCACCAGGTGGTGCCAGGCGAGTTCTACGTCGCCGCTACCCGGCCGCCGAACGTGTACCGGGGCAACCCGTTCCAAATTGAAGTCGGCCTTGCCTACGGCGGGGCGAATTCGGCGCAGAAGGTCTCGCTGGAGGCCCTCACCGAGTTGCTGAGCGAGAGCGACGCCCGCACCTTGCGGCAGTTCCTGATGAACACGTTCGACGGTATCGGCAGCGATGCGGCCGAACGAATTCTGACCGAAGCACAGATGGGCACCCGCCAGAGCCCTAGCAAGCTCGACAAGAAAGATATTGCCCAACTGCACTCGGCCATGCGGAACGTCAACCTCAGCGAAGGGCAGACGATGCAGGTGCTGCGATACGCCAATCGCGTACCGCTGCAGTTTCAGCCGGCCGCCTGTGCGATCACCAAGGCGGTGATTGCCACGAACTGGCGGTCCTACGGCGTGTCGCAGGCTCGCGGGCAATTGCCCAATGGTCCGATCAGCGTGATGGTGCACATGGCCAGCGTCTGGGTGCCGTTCACGAGCGAATCGAAGGAGGCCGTCGCCTCCTATCCGGAGATCGAAAAGGAACTGCGGTTGGGGCTGCAAGCCGTCGGCCGAAAGCTGGCGATGTACCTCAATCGCCGCAACAAGGTGAAGCAGGAAGGAGAGCGCCGCTCGATCTTCCTCCGCTATCTCGGCGAGGTTGCCACCGCGGTGAGCACGATCGACGAGAAGGTGAAGCGCGACGATCTCTACGAGAAGTTGCTGAATGTGGCCAAGAAGAAGACTGCCGAAGCCGACACGAAGCTCGACAATCGTGGCCGGAAGATCGAACCCGTCGAGGAAGATTATGGAGACAATGTGCTGATCGTGAACACGGAGGACGCGAGCCATGGCTAAGAAAGCAGCCAAATCGTCGGGAGCTTCCGCCGCCACGGCGACTCTGACGGCCAAGGACAAGAAAACGCTCGACTCGCTCCGAGGACTGGCTGGCGAGGTGGCCAAGGCGGCCGAACGCAGCCGAGCGCCGCATTTGCAGATTCGCTCCCGCTCGCTGTCGAACGTGAAGTTCAATGCGACGCGGAAGATCATTGAGATGGGAAGCGGCACGACGCAGCGCGAGCTGTTCAACCTGTCGCAGGCCAAGGCCTACATGCAGACCCTGCTGGTCGGCAGCGGTTGCAAGCGGCTGATCGAGCAGGGGAAGACCACGAGCCTCCGAGGTCTGTACTACATGCTCAAGCACACCATCGAGGGGATCAAGGAAAACACCTTCGATGAGCAGAGCGAGTGCGACACGATCATCGAAGACGTGGAAGTGATTCTCGACTCGATCCGCGAAGAGCTGCACCTCTACGCCGAGAATCGCGGCGCCATGGTCGGGAACATCACGTTCGTCGATCACGGCGACGAGATCAACTGCGCCAAGATGGGCTCCGGTGGCTACGCGATTCCGTCGATCGTCGAAGCCGACGTGCTGCAATTCAAAAAGTGCACGGCTGACTTCATCCTGCATGTTGAAAAAGGCACGGTCTGGCAGCGGTTCAACGAGGACAAGTTCTGGCAGAAGCACAACTGCATTCTGACGCACGGAGCGGGTCAGCCGCCGCGCGGGGTGCGGCGATTGCTCAATCGGTTGCACAACGAGCTGAATCTGCCGATTTACTGCGTGCTCGATAACGATCCGTGGGGCTACTACATCTACAGCGTGCTCAAGCAGGGCTCGATCAACCTGGCGTATGAGTCGCAGCGGATGGCGATTCCGGAAGCGCGCTATCTGGGCCTGCGAAGCCGCGACTACGAACGGGTGCAGCTGACCGAGAGCGTGCAAATCAAGCTGAACGAGCAGGACATCAAGCGCGCGAACCAGATCAAGAAGTATCCCTGGTTCGAGAAGAAGAAGGCCTGGCAAAAAGAGATCGACCTGATGCTCTCCAACGGCTTCAAGCTCGAAGTCGAATCGCTGATCAGCAAGGACATCAGCTACGTGACGGAGACCTATGTGCCAGAACGGTTGGAGGAAGGGGATTTCCTCGACTAGCCGTCGCGGTGTCGCCGGCTGAGCCTTCCGTGGCTTCCGATCCGCCGAGTACAGTTATAAGGGGCAGGCCAGGTTTGACCTGGGCCTGCCCCTTTTCGTTGCGCTGCATCAGTCCTCTGCGGAAATCGGCGCAATCGGTGGATTATCTGAGGCGGCGGATGAACCGCAGCTTGCGCCGATTTTCGCAGAGGATTGGGGAAGTGGGTGGGGTCGGTCGATGTGTGTTTGTTTGGTCGGTATTGGCAAAATGATGATATAGTGTTAAGTTTTTGAGATAGAGGGCCCGTTGATTTGTAACTGACGGCGAATTCTGGTTGGGCGTAGTGAGGCTGGCCAGCGCAGATTGGCAGTTTGGTTGGGACTGAACTCGCAGAGTGGTGAAGGCCCTGGTGGTTTCAACGCCGACGTGACGCAATGAAAATGGGGCCGCGGTGAGGCGGCCCCGGTGGGCGGTGAAACCTGGCTCACTCGCGGGCGAGCGTTGTGCGACTCGATTACTGCTCTTCTTTGTCGAACGCCGAGTCGAAGGCCCGGCCGCTCGGGGCGAAGTCCTTGCTGCGGATGAACGAGGCCGCTTCGCGGGCGCCGAACTCGCGGTCCATGCCCGAGTCTTCCCATTCGATGCTCAGGGGACCCTGGTAGTTGATCTGGTTCAGGGCGCGGATGATTTCCTCGAAGTTTACTGTGCCTCGGCCTGGGCTGCGGAAGTCCCAGCCGCGGCGCGGGTCGCCGAAGTTGATGTGGCTGGCGAGGATGCCGCTACGACCGTTGAGCGTGACGATCGCGTCCTTCATGTGGGCGTGATAGATGCGGTCGGGGAAGGCGCGGATGAATTCCACCGAGTCGACGCCCTGCCAGTGAAGGTGGCTCGGGTCGAAGTTGAAGCCGAACTCCGGCCGGTGATCGAGCGCTTCGAGAGCCCGCTGGGCGGTGTAGATGTCGAAGGCGATTTCGGTCGGATGGACTTCGAGGGCGAACTTCACGCCGCACTCGGCGAAGACATCGAGGATCGGGTTGAAGCGGTCGGCGAACAGCTTGAAGCCGTCGTCGATCATCTTGCCCGGTACCGGCGGGAAGGAGTAGAGCAGGTGCCAGATGCTCGAACCGGTGAAGCCGTTCACCACGCTCACGCCAAAACGCTTCGCCGCCCGGGCGGTGTTCTTCAGTTCTTCGGCAGCTCGCTTGTTGACGCCGTCCGGCTTGCCGTCGCCCCAAACATAGGCGGGGAGGATCGACTTGTGGCGCTCGTCGATGATGTCGCAAACGGCCTGGCCGACGAGGTGGGCGCTGATGGCGTGGCACTGCAGGTCGAGGCTGTCGAGGAACTCTCGCTTGCGGGCACAGTAGCCGTCGTCGGAGAGAGCCTTGTCGACCTCGAAGTGGTCGCCCCAGCAGGCGAGCTCGATGCCGTCGTAGCCGAATTCTTTCGTCTTGCGGGCCATCTGCTCGAGCGGCAGGTCAGCCCATTGTCCGGTGAAGAGGGTCACGGGACGCGCCATGGTTCGATCTCCTTAAAACGTTCGCCGTTGCTGTTTTTTAGCCGATGGGCCGGGATTGGACGGTGAAGGCCGCCGCGATGGATCGCTTGGGTGCAGCCTGGGCTAGAACAGCGCAAGCACGCCGGCGGCGGGAGGGGTTATTGTGGCGTCCGGTTGAGAGAGGTGCAACTGGCGCAGGGAGTTGCGCCGGGCTTCAAGGTTAGTTGTCTGTTTGCGAGCTGGATAGCAGGTCGAGGAGGGCGTCCAGGGAGTCGGCGGGCTCAGCGGCCGAGGTGGAGCTTGTGTGGGTGGTGGTGTCTGCGGAGGGATCGCTTGCCAGCAGGTCGAGTCGGGCGAGCAGGGCGTCGAGGAGGGCTGTGTCGCTGGGGCTGGTAGGTGGTGAGTAGGAATGATCGATGAAGGAAGCGGGGGGCGGTTGAGAAGAGCGGGGCTGTTTGCTGCGAAGGGAGTAAGGGGCAGGCGGCGGGATATTGGTTGGAACTGCAAGTGCGAGTGGTGTTGCGAAGTTCGTGCTTGATTCGCCTTCGCCGTCATCCTGTGGAGCAGCGAATTCGATCGGTATCGTCAGATGGTGGACGAGCAGTTGGTCGCTGCCGGCGGAAGCGACGATACGCATGGACCCCGGATCGGGATAGGGTCCGAAGAGGACGGCGCCGATTACGACCACGATCGTGTCATTGCTGTGGCGGGCGAGCAGGATGACGTCGTCTCCCGCTGTGCCCGTGATGGTGAGCAGGCCACTGGTCAGGTCAACGTGGCCGACGTGGGGTTCGATCACGACCTGTACTTCGGCAAGATCGCCCGCCTGTCCGTCGCTCACCTGGAAGGCAAAATGGTCCGGGCCGTACTGGCCGGGGTAGGGCCGATAGAGATAGGCGCCGGTCGAGGCGTCGGTGATGGTCACGACTCCCTTGCGCGGGAGGGATGCGAGCGAGTAGCTGAGGGGAGAACTGTCGACGTCGTCCGCGGGCAGGATACCGGGCGTTGAACTGTCCTGGCTCGTAGTGATTACGGCGCTGGTGGCGACCGGTGGATCGTTCACCGGCAGGACAACGACGGTAAAGCTGCGGGCGATCGAAGCGTCGTTCTCATCCGTCAGGGTGAGGGTGATTTCGGCGGAGCCGAATTGGTTTTCAGCTGGAATCAATTGCAGCGTGCGTTCATCGCCGTCGCCGATGATGAGCAGGCTGCCCGGAGGAAAGAGACCGGGGTTGGAGGATTCGAACTGTAGCTGCAGTTCGGCAGCGGGTGTCTCCAGATCGCTGATGGAAATGGGGATTCCTTCGAGTGGTTGATCTTCCTGCAGTTCTTGATCAGCGATCTCGGAGAGCATGGGCGGAACGTTCGCCGCCACGGTGATTGCGAAGGTTTCGGTGGCTTCGCCTCCGTGGCCGTCGCTTACCTTGAGTTGGATGATTGCCGTTCCTGATTGGTTTTTGACGGGATGGATTTCAACCGTGCGATTTGTTCCGCTCCCGGAAATGACAATGCGATCGAGCGGGACCAGCAGCAAGTTGCTGGACTCCGCGGTGATGATGAGCGTGTCAGCGTCGCTTTCGACGTCGGAGACGGTGAAGTCGATCGGTCCCAGCGAAGCGTTCGCCGCGGCGGAGAGGTCCGCGATCTCGGAGATCGTCGGGATGTCGTTGACCGCGGAAGCGGTGACCAGAAACGTTTCGCTGGTGGAGTGGCCGTCGCCGTCGGTCACGGTGATCGTGATTGTCGCGGACCCGTGCTTATTTTCGGCGGGGTGAAGGTGGAGGACACGATTGGCTCCGGTCCCGGTGATGGTAAGGTTCTGGCCCGGGAACAACGCATCGTTGTCGGTGGTCACGGAGATGGCGAGAGAATCGACATCGGTCTCCCAGTCGGCGATTTGGAAAGCAATGTCGGCGATCGCGGTGTCTTCGTCGCCGGTGACATCGTCGATTGGCGTGATGCTGGGCGGGTCGTTGATCGAGTTCACGACAACCAGGAACGATACGATTGTGGACGCTTGAGCGTCGTCGGTTACGGTAAGCGTGATGGTAGCCGAACCGTGCTGATGGTCGGCGGGATGAATGTCGAGTGTACGATTGATGCCGCTGCCGCCGAGGAGCAGGCGATCGGCGGGAAAAAGCCCCGGGTTGTCCGTGGTCACCGTGACGCTCAGCCCGGTTGCTTGCTCAATGTCGGCAACCAGAAACTCGATGCGGGGCAGGGG